>NZ_FXWZ01000002.1:0-300000 GCF_900184225.1 Brevibacterium ihuae
TGCGTCTGTTCTTTGAGAACTCAATAGCGTGTTTGTTTGTTTTTGTGATGCCAGTTTTTTGTTTTACTGGTTGATTGAAAATTTGGTGGAGTAGCAGAATTTTGTTTTGTTTCTCTGTCTTTTTCTTTTGGCTGGGATTGTATTTTTCTTATGGAGAGTTTGATCCTGGCTCAGGACGAACGCTGGCGGCGTGCTTAACACATGCAAGTCGAACGCTGAAGCCTGCAGCTTGCTGTGGGTGGATGAGTGGCGAACGGGTGAGTAACACGTGAGTAACCTGCCCCTGACTCTGGGATAAGCCTGGGAAACTGGGTCTAATACCGGATATGACCATTCTCCGCATGGAGTGGTGGTGGAAAGTTTTTCGGTTGGGGATGGGCTCGCGGCCTATCAGCTTGTTGGTGGGGTGATGGCCTACCAAGGCGACGACGGGTAGCCGGCCTGAGAGGGCGACCGGCCACACTGGGACTGAGACACGGCCCAGACTCCTACGGGAGGCAGCAGTGGGGAATATTGCACAATGGGGGAAACCCTGATGCAGCGACGCCGCGTGGGGGATGACGGCCTTCGGGTTGTAAACCTCTTTCAGTAGGGAAGAAGCCTTCGGGTGACGGTACCTGCAGAAGAAGTACCGGCTAACTACGTGCCAGCAGCCGCGGTAATACGTAGGGTACAAGCGTTGTCCGGAATTATTGGGCGTAAAGAGCTCGTAGGTGGTTTGTCGCGTCTGCTGTGGAAACGCAAGGCTCAACCTTGCGCGTGCAGTGGGTACGGGCGAACTAGAGTGCAGTAGGGGAGTCTGGAATTCCTGGTGTAGCGGTGAAATGCGCAGATATCAGGAGGAACACCGGTGGCGAAGGCGGGACTCTGGGCTGTAACTGACGCTGAGGAGCGAAAGCATGGGGAGCGAACAGGATTAGATACCCTGGTAGTCCATGCCGTAAACGTTGGGCACTAGGTGTGGGGTCCATTCCACGGATTCCGCGCCGTAGCTAACGCATTAAGTGCCCCGCCTGGGAAGTACGGCCGCAAGGCTAAAACTCAAAGGAATTGACGGGGGCCCGCACAAGCGGCGGAGCATGCGGATTAATTCGATGCAACGCGAAGAACCTTACCAAGGCTTGACATACACCGGAATGTGCCAGAGATGGTTCAGCCCTTTGGGCTGGTGTACAGGTGGTGCATGGTTGTCGTCAGCTCGTGTCGTGAGATGTTGGGTTAAGTCCCGCAACGAGCGCAACCCTCGTTCTATGTTGCCAGCACGTGATGGTGGGAACTCATAGGAGACTGCCGGGGTCAACTCGGAGGAAGGTGGGGATGACGTCAAATCATCATGCCCTTTATGTCTTGGGCTTCACGCATGCTACAATGGTCGGTACAGAGGGTTGCGATGTCGTGAGGCGGAGCGAATCCCAGAAAGCCGGTCTCAGTTCGGATCGTAGTCTGCAACTCGACTACGTGAAGTCGGAGTCGCTAGTAATCGCAGATCAGCAACGCTGCGGTGAATACGTTCCCGGGCCTTGTACACACCGCCCGTCAAGTCACGAAAGTCGGTAACACCCGAAGCCGGTGGCCTAACCCTTGTGGGGGGAGCCGTCGAAGGTGGGACTGGTGATTGGGACTAAGTCGTAACAAGGTAGCCGTACCGGAAGGTGCGGCTGGATCACCTCCTTTCTAAGGAGCGAACACATTTCAGTGTTGCCATGCCCGTGCCATGTGTGTGCGGGGTGGTTGCTCATGGGTGGAACATCATAAGAACTGCTGCCTTCGGGGTCTTCGGGTCCTGGGGGTGGTGCCTGCCTGTCGGTGGCCTGTGTGCTGCTGGTGGGTGGGGGACGGACACGCTGTTGGGTCCTGGGAGAACAGGCCCCCACGTTTGTGGGTGGGTGTTTTTCTGTGGATGGCGGTCCTGCTGCCGTGCCGGCCTTCGGGTCGGTGTGCGGGGTGGGGTCTGCTGGTTGTTTGAGAATCGTATAGTGGACGCGAGTATCTGGACATCCTGCGCGCATATGTGTGTGGGGTGTTCTGTGTGATTTTGTTGTTGTGTTTCTTGTGTTATCCGACTCGGATGCGCCCGGTGCGTGGTTTCGGCTGCGTGGGGGTGTGTGTGAGTGTTCAAGAGCGCATGGTGGATGCCTTGGCATCAGGAGCCGATGAAGGACGTTGTAACCTGCGATAAGCCTCGGGGAGTTGGTAAACGAACGGTGATCCGAGGGTGTCCGAATGGGGGAACCCCGCGACATGTCATGTGTCGTGACCCGCATCTGAATATATAGGGTGTGTGGGGGGAACGTGGGGAAGTGAAACATCTCAGTACCCACAGGAAGAGAAAATAAGAATGATTCCGTGAGTAGTGGCGAGCGAAAGCGGAAGAGCCTAAACCGTGTGTGTGTCAAGCGTGCAGGCGTTGCATGTGCGGTGTTGTGGGGCTATCCGTCCGGGGTCTGCATTCCCTGGGCATGGTTGTGGTGTGTGTAGTCGAACAGGTTGGGAAGCCTGACCGGAGTGGGTGAGAGTCCCGTAGACGAAACGTGTGCCGGCTGTGTGTGATGGTTCCCGAGTAGGACGGGACTCGTGTAATCCCGTGTGAATCTGCCAGGACCACCTGGTAAGGCTAAATACTCCCTGATGACCGATAGCGGAGAGTACCGTGAGGGAATGGTGAAAAGTACCCCGGGAGGGGAGTGAAATAGTACCTGAAACCATGTGCTTACAAGCCGTCAGAGCCTTTCGGGGTGATGGCGTGCCTTTTGAAGAATGAGCCTGCGAGTTAGCGGTGCGTGGCGAGGTTAACCCTGGTGGGGAAGCCGTAGCGAAAGCGAGTCCGAATAGGGCGTCCCAGTCGCGTGTCCTAGACCCGAAGCGGAGTGATCTAGCCATGGGCAGGGTGAAGCACGTGTAAGAGCGTGTGGAGGCCCGCACCCACTTCAGTTGAAAATGGAGGGGATGACCTGTGGTTAGGGGTGAAAGGCCAATCAAACTCTGTGATAGCTGGTTCTCCCCGAAATGCATTTAGGTGCAGCGTTGCGTGTTGCTTGCCGGAGGTAGAGCTACTGGATGGCTGATGGGCCCCACCGGGTTACTGACGTCAGCCAAACTCCGAATGCCGGTAAGTGTAAGCGTGGCAGTGAGACTGCGGGGGATAAGCTTCGTAGTCGAGAGGGAAACAGCCCAGACCACCAACTAAGGCCCCTAAGCGTGTGCTCAGTGGGAAAGGATGTGGAGTTGCGAAGACAACCAGGAGGTTGGCTTAGAAGCAGCCACCCTTGAAAGAGTGCGTAATAGCTCACTGGTCAAGTGATTCCGCGCCGATAATGTAGCGGGGCTTAAGTACACCGCCGAAGTTGTGGCAATACCACGTGTGATGAGCCGCCGGCATGTCCGGTTGGTTGAGTTGTGGTATTGGGTAGGGGAGCGTCGTGTGGCCGGTGAAGCTGCGGAGTGATCCAGTGGTGGAGGCTATACGAGTGAGAATGCAGGCATGAGTAGCGAAAGACGGGTGAGAAACCCGTCCGCCGGATGACCAAGGGTTCCAGGGCTAGGCTAATCCGCCCTGGGTAAGTCGGGACCTAAGGCGAGGCCGACAGGCGTAGTCGATGGACAACGGGTTGATATTCCCGTACCGGCGAAGAACCGCCAATACCGAGGCATGTGATACTAACCGGCCGAGACTGTCTCCTGTCCTTCGGGACGGGTGCACGGTTGAGGGTGGGACCTGAATGTGTAGTAGGTAAGCGTGTTAACAGGTGTGACGCAGGAAGGTAGCCGGGCCGCGCGATGGTTGTCGTGGTCTAAGGTCGTAGGGCGACAGGTAGGTAAATCCGTCTGTCATGTGCCTGAGAGCTGATGGGCACCCACATCTGGTGGGTGATCCGGTGATCCTATGCTGCCGAGAAAAGCATCGACGTGAGGTTCTAGCCGCCCGTACCCTATTACCGACTCAGGTGGTCAGGTAGAGAATACTAAGGCGATCGAGAGAATCGTGGTTAAGGAACTCGGCAAAATGCCCCCGTAACTTCGGGAGAAGGGGGGCCATCCCGGTGATGAGAACATGCTTCTCGGAGCTGGTGGTGGCCGCAGAGACCAGGGAGAAGCGACTGTTTACTAAAAACACAGGTCCGTGCGAAGTTGTAAGACGATGTATACGGACTGACGCCTGCCCGGTGCTGGAAGGTTAAGAGGACCTGTTAGAACTTCGGTTCGAAGCGGAGAATTTAAGCCCCAGTAAACGGCGGTGGTAACTATAACCATCCTAAGGTAGCGAAATTCCTTGTCGGGTAAGTTCCGACCTGCACGAATGGCGTAACGACTTCTCCACTGTCTCAACCACGAACTCGGCGAAATTGCACTACGAGTAAAGATGCTCGTTACGCGCAGCAGGACGGAAAGACCCCGAGACCTTCACTACAGTTTGGTATTGGTGTTCGGTGTGGCTTGTGTAGGATAGGTGGGAGACTGTGAAGCATGCACGCCAGTGTGTGTGGAGTCATCGTTGAAATACCACTCTGGCCATAGTGGATTCCTTAACTTCGGACCCTGATCGGGTTCAGGGACAGTGCCTGATGGGTAGTTTAACTGGGGCGGTTGCCTCCCAAAGAGTAACGGAGGCGCCCAAAGGTTCCCTCAGCCTGGTTGGCAATCAGGTGTCGAGTGTAAGTGCACAAGGGAGCTTGACTGTGAGACGGACGTGTCGAGCAGGAGCGAAAGCTGGGACTAGTGACCCGGCCGTGGATTGTGGAATCGCGGTCGCTCAACGGATAAAAGGTACCTCGGGGATAACAGGCTGATCTTGCCCAAGAGTCCATATCGACGGCATGGTTTGGCACCTCGATGTCGGCTCGTCGCATCCTGGGGCTGTAGTCGGTCCCAAGGGTTGGGCTGTTCGCCCATTAAAGCGGTACGCGAGCTGGGTTTAGAACGTCGTGAGACAGTTCGGTCCCTATCCGCTGCGTGCGTAGGAAATTTGAGAAGGGCTGTCCTTAGTACGAGAGGACCGGGACGGACGAACCTCTGGTGTGCCAGTTGTACCGCCAGGTGCATGGCTGGTTGGCTACGTTCGGAAAGGATAACCGCTGAAAGCATCTAAGCGGGAAGCCTGCTTCAAGATGAGATTTCCATTGAGGCGCCCTACAGACTATGGGGTTGATAGGCCAGATGTGGAAACGCAGCAATGCGTGGAGCTGACTGGTACTAATACGCCGATCACTCACCCACCACCCTATTTCCGGGTGTGTTCGGGTCGGGTAACACAAGCACACACACCATCACTGTGCACACACCACCCCGCCGGTAAGCCGGCCGGGTGGAGACACGCTCGCGTCCACACATACGACACCCCCCACCACGTGTCGGGGGTTCCGCAGAACGAACACGCCCGCCGTGTTCCCCATAGTTTTGCGGTGGTCATAGCGGCAGGGAAACGCCCGGTCCCATTCCGAACCCGGAAGCTAAGCCTGCCAGCGCTGATGGTACTGCACTCGACAGGGTGTGGGAGAGTAAGACACCGCCGCAATATTCTTCACGAGCGAAGGCCCCGAAACCCAGTGTTCCGGGGCCTTCGCCCATTCACCACCTAGCACACCCCGGTCGGGGTGTGCCTTCTCTCATTCACCCACGAAGCACCGCCCACCGATAAGAGACCCCGAGCTCGGGGGCCTTGCCTCAGGCGCACCCACGCCCGGGTGTGCCTTCTCTCGTTCAATGGGGCCCTCGGGCTTCGCCCGCATCCTGCGCTGCACGCCTGGGCAGCGACCCCGGACTCGGGCGACAATGGATGCATGAGCACTCAACCGTTGATCACGTTCCTCACCGGCGCCGGGATCAGCACCGGAGCCGGCATTCCCGACTTCCGCGGGCCCCAGGGGGTGTGGACCAGGGACTCCGAGGCCGAGAAGACCTCCACTCTCTCCTGGTACCTGCGCGACCCGGAGATCCGGAAGCGCGCCTGGCAGCTGCGTGCCGCCTCGGCCGTCTGGGACGTCGAACCCACCCCGGCACACCGTGCGATCGCCGAGCTCGAGGGTTCCGGGCAGATCTCCGGCATCATCACGCAGAACATCGACGGCCTCCATCAGGCCGCCGGCTCGAGCCCCGAACTCGTCCACGAGGTCCACGGCAACGTGCGCCGGTGGCGCTGTGAGTACTGCCGGGCGGCCGGTCCGATGGCAGAGATGATCGATCGGGTCCGTGCGGGGGAGGAGGATCCGCCGTGCCCGATGTGCGGCGGCATCATCCGCGCCACGACGATCCTGTTCGAGGAGATGCTCGACGCAGACGTCATCGACGCCGCCACCTCCGCCGCGGAATCCTGCGACATCATGATCGCCGTCGGCACCAGCCTGTTCGTGCAACCGGTCGCTTCCCTGTTCCCGCTCGCACTCGAGTTCGGCGCCGCCGGAGTCATCGTCAACGCGGAGCCGACCCCGTTCGACTCCGCCGCCGACGAAGTCATCCGCGGCGACATCCAGGACGCACTCCCCGCCTACCTCGAAGGACTCCGCTCATGACATTCCGCCTCACCGACCTCACCCACCCGATCATCCAGGCGCCGATGGCCGGCGGACCCTCGACCCCGGCGCTCGTCGCCGCGGTGAGCCGCGCCGGCGGACTCGGTTCGCTCGCCGCCGGCTACCGCACCGCAGCGGACATGGTCGACGAGATCGCCGCGGTCCGCCGTCTCACTGACCGCCCCTTCGCGATGAACGTCTTCGTGCCGGAGGTGCACCCGTCTGCCCCGGGCGACCTCGACGCCTACGCCCGCGCGCTCCGCCCTTTCGCCGCAGAGCTCGGAGTCCCGGCCCCCGAGGTCCGACCCGCCGGCGACGACGAGTACGGCGCGAAGCTCGAGGAGCTCCTCGCCGACCCCGTCCCCGTCGTGTCCTTCACCTTCGGACTCCCCACCGCGGAGCACGTCCACGCGCTGCAGGAGGCCGGGAGTGCGGTCGTGCTCAACGCGACGACCGTCGCCGAGGCGCAGGCGGCCCTGGCGCTCGACCCCGACGCTCTCGTGCTCCAGGGACCGCTGGCCGGTGGGCACCGCGCCCAGCACGACCAGCGGGCCGAACCCTCCGAGCTGCCACTCGAGGCACTCTTCGATGCCGTGCGCGGTCTCACGTCCGTGCCGCTCATCGCCGCCGGAGGACTCGCGACGCGCGCTGACGTGGCTCGCGTGCTCGAGGCCGGCGCGCATGCGGCGCAGGCGGGCACCGCGTTCCTCCTCGCCGCGGAGGCCGGCACCAGACCGCTCCACCGGCAGGCGCTCGAAGCTGGGCGCTCCACCGAGACCGTCGTCACCCGGGTGTTCTCCGGCCGCCCGGCCCGCGGACTGCGCAACGCCTTCATCGAGCGGATGAACCGGCACTCCGTTATCGGTTACCCCGAGGTCCACTTCCTCACCAGCCCACTTCGGGCGGCGGCAACCGACCCCGACGGCATCAACGCCTGGGCGGGGACGGGATACGCGCACTGCAGGCGCGCCTCGGCCGCGGAGATCCTCGCCGACCTCGCTCCCTGAACCCGCGCGCCGCCCCCTCTTCCCATCCGATCGGGGAG
This sequence comes from Brevibacterium ihuae, assembly GCF_900184225.1. Lineage (NCBI taxonomy): Bacteria > Bacillati > Actinomycetota > Actinomycetes > Micrococcales > Brevibacteriaceae > Brevibacterium > Brevibacterium ihuae. The sequence continues at coordinate 7,552 of NZ_FXWZ01000002.1, forward strand.
GCAATGCTCCGCGCGGGCGGGCCGCGACCGTGCGGAGAACGGCGGATCCAGTGTCGGAAACCTGCTGGAATCGAGTGCTCACAGGTATTGCTAACAGTGTTAGCCGCACGCTAAGGTAACAGTGTTAGCTGCATTCGCATCCAGCCCAGGGGGCATCATGAATCCCGGACAGATCATCACCGTCATCGTCGCCACCATCGTCTGCATCGTCGCCGGGTCGTTCGTTCACGGGGCCCTGCGCCCCGTACGCGTCACCGCGACCACGGACCTCGCGGCATCTCCGGCAGAGGTGTGGGCCGTGCTCGCCGACACCTCTGCCTACCACGAGTGGAACCCTTCGATCATCGAGAGCAGCGGCACCGTCGCGGAGGGGGAGCGCCTCGACAACACCGTGGTGTTCGGTGACGGCACCATGCGCTTCACGCCGCGCGTCCTCGTCGCCGATCCCGGCCGCGAGCTCACGTGGCGCGGCAGCACGGCGGTCCCCGGGCTCGTCGACGGCACCCACTCCTTCGTCCTCTCACCGCTCCCCGACGGCGGCACCCGTCTGACGCAGGAGGAGACCTTCGTCGGCGCCCTCGTGCCGTGGACCACCGGCATGCTCAGGGCGATGGAGCCGGAGTTCGTCGCGGTCAACACCGCGATCGGCGAACGTGCCGCGCAGCTGCAGCAGTCCCGGCCGTGACCATGGATCCAGAGGAGGCCACCACGTCGGACGCTCCGGCCCCGTCCTCCGATCCGCCGGTCATTCCGGAGCGGACCGCGCGCGTCGATGCGATCGTCGCCCGCGCCCGGGTCCTCGTCGAGGACGCCGGGTGGGAGGCGCTGTCGACGCGCATCCTCGCCGACGACCTCGGGATCCGCGCGCCCTCGCTCTACAAGCATCTCTCCGGCAAGGAGGAGCTGCGCACCCTCCTCCTCACCGACGCCTTCATCGAGATCGGCACGCGCTGCTGGGAGGCGGTGCGCAGCGCCGCCGTGGAAGGCGAGGAGTCGGCGGTCGGTGCCCTGCTCACCGAGTACCGGAGCAGTGCGAGCGGCTCCGCCGAGCTCTACCGACTCGCCACCACCGGTCCGCTCGACCGCTCAGCACTCCCGCCCGGGCTCGAGGAGTGGGCGGGCACACCATTCTTCGAGGCCACGGGGGACCCGGTGCGGGCGCAGGCGCTGTGGGCGGCGGCCCACGGGCTCGCGATCCTCGAGGTCGACGGCCGGTTCCCGCCCGGCAGCGACCTCGACGCCGCCTGGCAGGCCCTCGCCCACGCCTTCGACGCCGGCTGACTGCAGGACCTCACCCGACTGCGCGGTATCCCGAACCGAGCGCACAATTGCGCGCTCAGTTTCGGATACCGCGCAGTTCGCTGGAGGCGGTGCGCTCCTCGCCCCGTGCCCCGCTCTCAGGAACCTTCGGAACTCGAGGTCTGGGTCAGGAACGGGCGCGGCGGGTGAGCCAGACGGCTGCGGCGCCGATGGCTGCGAGGAGAGCGCCGATCCCGGCGAGGATCGCCGCGTCCGTGCCGGTGCGCGGCAGCGGTCCGCCGCCTGCCCGATCGTCGGAGTCGTCATCGGAACCGCCGTCGGGACCCGGAGCCGGGGCCTGCGTGCTCGTCGGCGTCGCAGTCGGCTCCGCGCCGTCCGTCGGGGAACCGGTCGGAGCCGGGTCGTCCGTCGGAGTAGGTCCGGTGCTCGGCTGCTCGGTCCCGGGGGCGCTCGGGTCGTCGCCGGGCCGATCCTCGGCGAGGTCGCTCTTCACGTGGTAGAAGGTCGTCGTGCCCGTCACCTCGTTGCCGATGACGAGCATGCCGGCCACGCCCTCGGCGGGGGTCTCCATCTGGGCGGCCGGGACGAAGACGATGCTCTCCGGCCCGGAATCGCCGGCCGCGTCGAGGTCGGCACCGAGGTCCTCCACCCCGAAGTTCCGGTTGTTGAAGTAGGTGACGAACTCCGCGTCGTCCGGCCGGGTGATGTCGTAGACCATGACACCGCCCACCCGCTCGAGACCGATGAAGGCGAAGGTCTTCTCACCGATGGACCCGACCTCGATCGCCTCGGGCTCGGGGCCCTTGTCGTCGGAGCGGTCGTCGAAGCTCGATTCGGTGTTGTCGGAGTTGAAGAAGTCCGGAACGGCCTCCGCGGTGATCTTCTCGAACTCGTCCCGGGAGTCGAACACGACGTTCCCCTCGGTGTCGAGGATCGAGAACGAGCGGCCGCCGAAGCCGTGGATCTGCTCGTAGCACGAGCCGTCGGCGCTGAGCCCGTTCGCCGCGGTCGCCTTGAGCCGTCCGAGGTCCTCGTCCCGCTGGAGCTCCTCGATGCTCATCCCGGCCTCCGCCGCGACGGACTCGCACAGCGGGGCGACGCCGTCCGTGCCGAAATCCTTGACCCGGATCTCCTCGGAGTAGCCGTCCCAGTCGCGGGAATCGCCCTCGTTCGCGGTGAGCAGGTAGTCGCTGCCGCCGATCGACACCGACTTGAGCGTGTCGGGCATCATGAATGTCTGCACCGGCCAGGTGTCGAAACCGATCCCGCCGTCCCGATCGGAGACATCGGTGTCGACCGCGGAGAGGTCCTGGGTGCCGAGCGGGAGGAGACGCTCGACCGAGGCCGAGGCGAGATCGACGACGGCGATCGCGTTCGCCTCCTGGAGCGAGACGTAGGCGCGGTCGCCGATCACCGTCCCGTACTCCGGTTCGAGGTTCTCCGACACGGGGAACTCCGGTGTGCCGGTCCCCGCGTCCTCCCGGCCGCCGAAGATCCGGACGCCGTCGGGCAGCGCATCGCCCTCGAACGCCCGGAAGCCCGCGAGTCGGACCGCATCCTGCCCCGGGGCCTCGAGCGCATCGGGCAGTGCGATGACGCCGACCGACCCCTCCGGGTCGACGGAATAGTCCTCGGCCGGCTCGCCCTCGTTGGCGACGACGGCGTAGTCCCCGGCGGGGGAGAGGACGACCGAGTCCGGCAGCGCCCCGGTGCGGACCGCGCCGAGCGGCGCCGGCTCCTCCCCGGACAGGTCGAAGAACGCGATCCAGCCGGCCTCGGTCTTCGTCGGGTGCTCGACGGCGACCGCCGCGAGGCCGTCCTCGCGGACCGCCACGGAATTGGCGATGCCGCCCGCCTCGACGGTCGAGCCATCGGCTGACTCCATGCCGACCGTTTCGAGTTCGAACAGGGCGCGGGGATCGGCGGGATCGCTCGAATCGAGCACATTCACCGTCCCGGCGGCGGCGTTGACGACGAGCGTCTGCTGCTGCGCGGCGTAGTGGGCGACGATCTCCGCTGCGCTCTCGTCGAACAGGCCGGTGCGGTGGGTTCCCACCGGGTCCAGGGTGAGCACCGGGTTCGCGGACGAGTACTCGATCGCGCCGTCGGCTCGCGGGCTCGCCGCCTGGACGGTGACAGCGGGGGCGAGGGCACCGAGGCCGACGAGGGCGGCGACGAGGCCTCCGGAGGTGAGTGCGCGGCGCATGGGGTCCTTTCGGGAGAGCGGGCGTGGGCGATGGCCGACCGGGGCCGGCGCGCGTGCCGTCGACGGATCGACGGCTCTCCGAGACTAGGAAGACGGAATGGGGGTGAGGGGAGCGCGACATGACCCGCAGGTGAATTCTCGGGTGCCTCGAGTGCGGGTCTAGACTGGGACGGATCACCCCACCCACATCTGCATAGGGAGCACCGTGTCGAATCCTGAGGACAGCTCATACCGTTCCGCGCGCCGAGGCGCCGGCGGGGACGAGGGAGGTCGACGGGAGCACCGGGGTCGGGACTTCAGCCGCGACGATCGGCCCGCCGGGGACCGTCGGCAGAGCGGCGGGCGAGCACGCGGAGACGACCGCGGTCGCGATTTCCGCCGCGATGACCGGCGTGACGATCGCAGGCAGGCAGGCGGGGGAGACCGCCGCCCCCGGCGTGACGGCGAGGGCCGGGACTTCCGACGCGATGACCGCCGTCGGGACGACGGAGGAGACCGCCGTCCGCGCCGTGACGGGGCGGGGCGCGACTTCCGCCGGGACGACCGCCGCGATGACCGCGATCGGGGCTTCCGGCGCGATGACCGGCGTGACGATCGCCGACAGGGAGGCGGGGGAGACCGCCGCCCCCGGCGTGACGGCGAGGGCCGGGACTTCCGCCGCGACGATCGCCGAGGTGACCGCCGCGACGATCGGCGTCCCCGTGGGGACGCCCGGGGCCGGGACGATCGACGCGAGTTCTCGCGCGGTGACCGCCGCGACGATCGCAGCCGTGATCCCCGACGTGACGATCGCAGGGACGACCGGTGGGACGAGAGGCGTCCCCGCCGTGACGGCGGGGGCCGGGACTTCCGACGGGATGATCGCCGCGATGACCGTCGGAGCGATCGCCGTGACGACCGCGGACGCGACTTCCGGCGCGATGATCAGCGCGGCGGACCCCGCCACGGGAGGCCGCACCGCGACGATCGGCGGGCGGACCGCCGCGACGAACTGCTCGACGTCGACCCCGAGGCCGCTTACGCCCACGCGAGGTTCGCCGTCTCCCGGGCCGGTCGCGTCGGCGCCGTCCGCGAGGCCATGGGCCTCGTCGCCTACCAGCTCGAGAAGTACGACGAAGCGGTGCGCGAGCTGCGCACCCACCGCCGGATCACCGGGTCGACCGACAACCTCGCACTCCTCGCCGATGCCGAGCGCGGCCGCGGCAGGCCCGCGAAGGCGCTCGAGCTCATCGCCGAGGTCGACGCTGCGGACGTCCCGCCGGAGCTCTGGACCGAGCTCATGATCGTCGCCGCCGGCGCGCACACCGACGCGGGCGACATCCGGGCCGCCCGCGCGCTCCTCGAGGAGCAGAGCTTCACCGGCAGCGCCTCCGGGGCGACGGTGCGCCTGATGTCGGCGTACGCCGACATCCTCCGGATCGACGGCGAGCCGGAGACCGCGGACAAGTACGAGGAGCTCGCCCGCCGCACCGCGAGGGCGACGAACACGTTCTTCGGCGACGAGGAGCCCGACCCCAACGCGGGTGTCGAGATCATCACCATCGAGGCGATCGAGGACGAGCCGGAGGACGGCGAGCCGGAGCAGGCCGGGTCCGAGGATGCCGGGCCGGAGGATCCCGGGTCCGAGGAGGACGCCGCGGAGCCGATGGGCGATGACGACCTCGCCGCGGCCCCGCAGAGCTTCCGGGACGAGGTCGAGGCCGAGGTCGACGAGATCCTCGCCGAGGCCGGCATCGGTGCCGATGACGCCGAACCCGAGAGCGCCTCGGCGCCGGACGTCGCTCCCGAGCGCGAGTCGGTGGCCGAACCTGCTCCCGAGCCCGAGCCCGTCTCCGTGGTCGAACCCGAGTCGACCGACGAGCCCGCTCCTGAACCCGCTCCCGTGCCCGAGTCCAGTGACGCATCCGCGGGCGCGTCCGAGCCCGCGGACGCCGAGGACGAGAAGGACGAGCAGCGGCGCCGTCAGGACGAGGACGACGAGATGACCGCTCCGCTGTTCGATCTCTGATGAGCACGCCTTCCTCGCAGCCCACGCCCGCCCCCACGGATCCGGACACCGCCCCCGGTGCGGACACCGGGTTCGATTCGGTGCTCCTCGACCTCGACGGGGTCGTCTACGCGGGACCGCACGCCGTGCCGGGAGCGGTCGAGGCGCTCACCGCGCTCGGCGAGCGCGACATCCCGTTCGGCTTCGTCACGAACAACGCCTCGCGCGGTGCCGCGGAGATCTCCGATCACCTCGTCGAGCTCGGACTGCCCTCCCGGCCCGAGCTCGTCACGACCTCGGCGCTCGTCGCCGCCCGCGCGATGGCCGCGGAGATCGGCGCCGGGTCCCGCATCCTCGTCGTCGGCAGTCCGGCACTGCGCTCGCTCGTCGACGAGGCCGGCTTCACCGTCGTCGACTCCGCCGCGGACGACCCCGACGCCGTCGTCCAGGGCTTCTTCCGGGACATCTCGTGGCACGACATCGCCGAGGCGTGCGTCGCGGTGGCCGCCGGTGTCGACTGGTGGGCGACCAACCGCGATCTCACCATGCCGACGGAGCGCGGGCTGCTGCCCGGCAACGGGGCCTTCGTCCGCATCGTCGCCGACACCACCGGGCGCGAACCCCGGGTCACCGGGAAGCCCGCCGCGCTCATGCTCGAGTCCGCCGCGCAGTCGATCGGCGGGACCCGCCCGCTCATGATCGGCGACCGGCTCGACACCGACATCGCCGGAGCGCGCGCGGCCGGGTACGCCTCCGCCCTCGTCCTCACCGGGATCCACGACATCCGCGATGCGCTCTCCGCACCGGTCGAGCACCGGCCGGACCGGGTCATCGCCGACCTCACCGCCCTCCTCGAACCCGCACCGCGGGTGAGCACGGATCCGGACGCGGCGCGCGCGACGTGCGGCGAGGGCGCGGTCAGGCTCGACGGCGGCACGCTGCGCGCCTCCGGTCCGCCCGTCGACGCGGCGAACGCCGCTCTCGGGCTCCTCGCCGCGCTGCCCGCCGACACCGAGCTCGCGCTCGATCCCGCGTTCCCCCGGAGGGCCGATGGCTGAGCACACCCCCGGCACCGCACCGCAGCCGATCCCGTCGCCCGGCGCGGTGCCGAACCCCGCGCAGGCCGCCGGCCGCCTCGACACTGCGGGCTGGCAGGACGCTCTCGATCGCCTCGCGGATCTCGAACCTGCCGCCTCGCTCGCCGCCGCCGAGGACCTGCTCGCCGACCTCGAGCAGGGGCTCCGCTCCCTGTGAGCGGCCCGCCCGCGATCCGCCTCGACACCGCGCTCGTCGAGCGCGGCCTCGCCCGCTCCCGCACCCGCGCCGCCCGCGAGATCGCCGCCGGGCGGGTCACCGTCGACGGCGCGGTCGTGACGAAGCCCTCGCACCCCGTCCACTCGGGGAACGCACTCGAGATCCGGGCCGCCGACCCCTGGGTCGCCCGCAGCGCCCACAAGCTCCTCGGGGCGCTCGAGGATCTCGACCTCGGGGAGGCCCCCGCCGGAGCGGTATGCCTCGACGCCGGCGCCTCGACCGGCGGCTTCACCCAGGTCCTCCTGGCCCGCGGTGCCCGGCGGGTCCACGCGATCGACGTCGGTCACGACCAGCTCGCCCCCGAGCTCCGCGCCGACCGGCGCGTCCACTCTCTCGAGGGGCACAACCTCCGCGCTCTCGAACCGGCGTGGCTCGCTCCCGACGCCGCCGTCGACCTCGTCGTCGCCGACGTCTCCTTCATCTCGCTCACCCTCCTCGTCGGCCCCCTCCTCGCGGTGACGCGCCCGGGCGGACTGCTCCTCCTCATGGTCAAGCCGCAGTTCGAGCGCAGCCGCGCCGCCCTCGACCGGCACGGGGTCGTCCACCGTTCGGAGGAGCGCGCGGAGGCGGTCATCGGCGTGGTCGAGGCGCTCGCCGAACTCGGCGCCGAGGTCCACGACTGGGCCCCCTCGCGACTGCCCGGACCGGCCGGCAACCGGGAGTACTTCGTGTGTGTTCGCGCCCCGCTGTCGGTAGGATCGTCCTCAGCGCCGCCGCGGCCCCGGGTCGAGGCGGCCGACATCCGCCGCCGCATGAGTGAGGAGCAGACGTGACCCGCACGATCGTCGTCGTCCTCCACCCGCATCGCGGCGACGCCCGCTCCGCCGCGCTCCACGTGTGCCGGACCCTCGACGGCGACGGCATCCGCCCGGTCATGCTCGAATCCGAGTACCGGTCGCTCGTCGCCTACACCGGAGTGCCGGAGACCGCGATCGAGGTCGTCCCCGACAACGAGCTCGACTGCCTCGCGCGCGGCTGCGAGCTCGTCATGGTGCTCGGAGGCGACGGCACGATCCTCAAGGCCGCCGAGCGCTTCCACCACTCCGGGGTGCCGATCATGGGCGTCAACCTCGGTCACGTCGGCTTCCTCGCCGAGAGCGAGCGCGAGGACCTCGCCGAGGCCGTCCATCGCGCCTCCGCCCGCGACTACACCGTCGAGGAGCGGATGGCGCTCGACATCACCGTGTACGACCGCGACGCCGTCATCCACCGCACGTGGGCCCTCAACGAGGCGACGATCGAGAAGAGCGAGGACTGCCGGATGATCGACCTCGTGCTCGGGGTCGATTCCCGGCCGGTGTCGAGCTTCGGGTGCGACGGCGTCATCCTCGCCACCCCGACCGGCTCCACCGCCTACGGCTTCTCCGCCGGCGGTCCCATCGTGTGGCCCGACGTCGAAGCGCTCCTCATGGTCCCGATCAGCGCCCACGCGCTGTTCGCCAAGCCGCTCGTCGTGTCCCCGGCCGCCCGCCTCGGCGTCGAGTTCCTCCCGTCCGCCCCGGGGGTCGGCGCCGTCCTGTGGTGCGACGGCCGGCGCGAGATCGACATCCCGCCCGGCGCCCGCATCGAGGCCGCCCGCTCGCAGACCCCGGTCGCGCTCGCCCGTCTCAACACGAGTCCCTTCACCGACCGGCTGGTGGCGAAGTTCCAGCTCCCGGTCACCGGCTGGAGGGGACCGGTGAGGAACCCGCAGTGATCGTCTCGCTGCACCTCGAGAACCTCGGCGTGATCCCCGCCGCCGACGTCGAGCTGTCACCCGGCCTCACCGTCGTCTCGGGGGAGACCGGCGCCGGGAAGACGATGTTCGTCACCGCCCTCGACCTGCTCACCGGTGCCCGCGCGGAGACGCACGTGGTCCGCGCCGAGGCCGAGCGCGCCGCGGTCGAAGGCGTGTTCGACCTCTCCGGGACCGATCCCGCGGTCGCCGCCCGGATCGTCGAGGCCGGGGGAGAGGCCGAGGACGAGGCGATCCTCGCCCGCATCATCCCGCGCACCGGCCGGGCGCGCGCCACTGCGGGCGGGCGCACCGTGCCGCTCGGCGTGCTCCGGGACGCCGGTGCCGGCCTCGTGAGCATGCACGGCCAGTCCGAGCAGATGACCCTGCGGCAGGCCGCGACCCAGCGCGAGCTCCTCGACACCGCGGGCGGGCCGCCGGTGGCCGCGGCGCTCGACGAGTACCGCACCGCCTACGCCGCCTGGCGGGACGTCACCGCGGAGCACGCCCGGCTGCAGGCCACCGCGACGGAGCGTGCCGAGCGGATCGCCTTCCTCACCACGAGCCTCGAGACGATCGACCGGATCCGGCCGCAGCCCGGTGAGGACGCCGAGCTCTCCGCTCTCGCGGCCCGCCTCGGCGCGGCCGAGGACCTCACCTCCGCCGTCTCCGCAGCCCACGACCTGCTCGTCGGGAGCGACTGGGAGGAGACGGCCAACGCCGCCGACCTCATCAACCGGGCCGCCGCCGAGGTGTCCCGCGCCGCCGCCACCGACGACACCCTGAGCCCGCTCGCCGCCGCCGTCACCGACGCCGCCCTGCGCGTCTCCGACACCGCCGCGGAGCTCTCCGGCTACCTCGAGGAGTTCGAGGACCTCGGTGCGATGTCGCTCGAGGACGCCGAGGCCCGCCGTGCCGAGCTCGGCTCGCTGTCCGCGTTCGGCCCCGACGTCGAGGCCGTCCTCGACTTCGAACGGCGCGCCGGCGCCGAGCTCCTCGAGCTCGAGGGCTCGGAGAGCTCGCTCGCGGACATGGACGCCCGCGTCGCGGCGGCCGGCGCCGAGGTCGAGCGCACCGGCTCCGCGCTCCGCGCGGCCCGCGAGCACGCCGCCGCGGAGTTCTCCTCCGCCGTCGCCGCGGAGCTCGCGGCGCTGTCCATGCCGCGGGCGCGGATCGGCTTCGAGATCGCGCCGGCGGAGCCGCATGCGCTCGGTGCCGACACCGTCCGGATGCTCTTCACCGCCCATGACGCCGCGGCGCCCGGTGACATCGGGAAGCTCGCCTCCGGCGGCGAGCTCTCGCGCGTGATGCTCGCGATCGAGGTCGTCAAGGCCGCCCGCACCGCGTTCCCGACCTTCGTGTTCGACGAGGTCGACGCCGGGGTCGGCGGCCGGGCCGCGATCGAGATCGGCCGCCGCCTGGCTCTCCTCGCCCGGCGCTCCCAGGTCATCGTCGTCACCCACCTCGCCCAGGTCGCCGCGTGGGCCGACCAGCACCTGACGATCGTCAAGGACGATGCCGCGGCGGGCGCGGTGTCGGGGGTGCGCGCTCTCGACCGCGACGGCCGTCTCACCGAGCTCGCCCGGATGCTCGGCGGCATGTCCGACTCCGACAGCGCACGCGAGCACGCCGCGGAGCTGCTCGACACCGCACGCGCGGAGAAAGCCGGGTTCGGACCGGGCGGCGTGTCAGAATGAGTGGACCATGAGACTGCGCAAGGGTCGAGAGACCATCCCCACCGACACCCTCGTCGGACCCGCCAAGGTGCGTGCGGATCCGCGCACCAAGGACCTGACCAAGCGCCTGCAGCCCGGCGAGATCGCGGTGATCAGCCACTCCGACATCGACCGGGTGTCCGCCGAGGCTCTCGTCGCCTGCCGACCGGCCGCGGTCGTCAACTGCGAGCACTCGATCTCCGGCCGGTACCCCAACCTCGGCCCCCGGATCATCGTCGAAGCCGGGATCCCGCTCGTCGACGGCGCCGGCGACGGCGTGCTCGAGGCGGTCACCGAGGGGGAGGAGCTCACCCTCCACGACGGCGAGCTCCGGCGCGGCGAGGAGATCGTCGCGACCGGCCAGGTGCAGACACTCAGCCGCATCGAGCGCTCGATGAAGGACGCCGAGGCGGGGATGAGCACCGTCCTCGTCGACTTCGTCGAGAACACCATCGAGTACATCCGCAAGGACTCGGACCTGCTCGACGAGGAGATCGTCGTCCCGCACGTCCGCACCGACTTCACCGATCGACAGGCCCTCATCGTGGTGCGCGGGTACCACTACAAGGAGGACCTCGCGATGCTCAAGCCCTACATCCGCGAGTACCGGCCGATCCTCATCGGGGTCGACGGCGGCGCCGACGCGATCCTCGAGGCCGGGCACACCCCGGACATGATCGTCGGCGACATGGACTCGGTGTCCGATGCCGCGCTCACCTCGGGCGCGGAGCTCGTCGTCCACGCCTACCGGGACGGCCGCGCCCCCGGCGTCGAGCGCCTCCAGGCGCTCGACCTCGAATGCGTGCTGTTCCCCGCCTCGGGCACCTCGGAGGACATCGCGATGCTCCTCGCCGACGACAAGGGCGCCCAGCTCATCGTCGCCGTGGGCACCCACGACACCGTCATCGAGTTCCTCGACAAGGGCCGGCGCGGCATGGCCTCGACGTTCCTCACCCGTCTCCGCGTGGGCTCGAAGCTCGTCGACGCGAAGGGCGTGTCCCTGCTCTACCGGCAGCGGATCTCCAACTCCCAGCTGTGGCTCCTCGCGCTCGCCGGTCTGCTCGCCGTCATCGTCGCGATGTCCGCGACCGCGGCCGGGCAGACGTTCCTCGGCCTCATCGCCGCGCAGTTCGACGGCATCGCACGCTGGTTCCAGGGCCTGTTCGGCGCGGACCCGGCCGCCGACGTCGCCGCCCGGGGGCTCGCCCCTCTCCTCACAGGAAGAGTTCCTCTGTGATCGATTTCCGGTACCACCTCGTCTCGCTGATCTCGGTGTTCCTCGCGCTCGCCGTGGGGATCGTGCTCGGCGCCGGCCCCCTCCAGCAGCCGATCGGCGACTCCCTGCAGAGCCAGGTCGAGGCGCTCCGCACCGACCGCGACAGCCTCCGCACCGAGGTCGACGAGGCCCGCGCGACGATCGACGAGCTCAACGAGTACGTCACCGCCTCCGCGCCCGATCTGCTCGCCGATTCGCTCAGCGGCGAGAGCGTCGCGCTCGTCAGCGCCCCGGGAGCCGACGCCGACGCCGCCGCCTCCCTCGAGGAGCGCGTCACCCAGGCCGGCGCCGAGGTCGCGGTCCAGCTGTCCCTCGCGGAGACCGCGCTCGATCCCAAGGGCGCCGGCGAGCTGCTCGAGACCCTCCAGGGGATCGACCCGACCCTGCCCGAAGGCGGGGCGGAGGCCCTCACCGCCGCGCTCGCCCGCGCCCTCACCGCCGGGGCGACGGAGGCGGAGGCACCCGGCGACGAGGCGCAGGCCGGGTCCGAGACCGCTCCGACCGGCGAGCCGACCGAGGCCGGAACCCCCGCCGGACCCACCACCTACACCGCGGACCAGGCCGCCGAGGTCATCGCCGCGTTCTCCGGCGACGGACGGCTCACCGGCGGCGAGTACGCTCCCGCGACCGCGATCGTGCTCATCGCCCCGGTCGCCGCGGAGACCGATGCCGCGGCGCAGGCCACGGAATCGACGGCCCCGCCGCAGGGCGAGACCGGCACCGCCGAGGCCGCGCTCGCCGCCGCGCTCGCGCAGGACGCGCCGACCGTCGTCGCCGGATCGCTCGACTCGGCCGAGCGCGGACTCCTCGCCGCGCTGCGCTCCGACGACTCCGGCATCACCACCGCCGACGGCCTCGAGCTCACCGCCGGACCGATCATCACGACCCTCGCCGTCGAGCAGGCCCTCACCGGCGAGCCCGGGGCGTTCGGGTTCGCCGACAGCGCGCAGGCGGTCATCCCGGGAGCCGGGGGATGATCGGGCGCCTCGTGCTCGCCGCCGTCGGCGGCGCCATCGGATTCGGGACCGCCCGCGCGGTCGCCGCCGGCCGTCCCGTGCTCGACCCGCAGGGCCGGCTCGACCGCCCCAACCACTCGGGCGCGACCGTCTCCCTCATCGAGGGTCCCGCCGTCGCCGCCGGCCTCACCGCGGTCGCGCTCGCCGCGGCCCGCCCCCGTGACCGGTTCGCCGCGGTGAGCACCACCGCGGCCGCCGGCCTGCTCGGATGGGTCGACGACGTCCTCGAGACCGGCTCCGCGAAGGGCCTGCGCGGACACCTGAGCGCACTGGCCCGCGGGGAGATCACCACCGGCGGCCTCAAGGTGCTCGGCATCCCCGCCGTCTCCCTCCTCGCCGCCGCCGTCGCCCGGGACCCTGCGCCGCTGCTCGGCTCGCGGCTCCTCGGCCGCTGCGTCGACACCGTGCTCGCCGGCGGCGTCGTCGCCGGCTCCGCGAACCTCCTCAATCTCCTCGACCTGCGGCCCGGCCGCGCCCTCAAGGCCGGTGTGATCGCAGTCGCGCTCGGGCCCGTCGGCTCCGGGTCGGCCGCGCTCCTCGGCGGCGGCATCCTCGGCACCGCGGCCGCAACCGCGCCCGACGACCTCGCCGGGCGGACGATGCTCGGCGACACCGGGGCGAACGCGCTCGGCGCCGCGCTCGGCGTCCGGACCGCCCTGCAGGCCGGGCGCGGAGAGCTGCTGGGCACCCTGGCCCTCCTCGTCGCCCTCACGCTGGCGAGCGAGAAGGTGTCGTTCACCCGCGTCATCGAGGCCACGCCGGGACTCCGCGAGCTCGATGCCTGGGGCCGCCGCCCCGCCGACCCCGGCCCGTGACCTCCCGCTGGATCCGGCTGCTCGCGAGCGCGGCGCTCGCGGTCTCGGTCATCACCCTGCTCTCGCGCCTCGTCGGGTTCGCCCGCTGGCTCGTGTTCTCCCCGACGGTCGGCGCCGGTGCGGTCGGCACCGCCTACCAGACCGCCAATCAGGTGCCGAACATCCTCTACGAGGTCGTCGCCGGCGGAGCGCTCGCCGGCGCCGTCGTACCGCTGCTCGCCGCACCGATCGCCCGGGCGGACCCGCGCACGGTGTCGCGCATCGCCTCGGCGCTGCTGACCTGGTCGATCACCCTCACCCTGCCGCTCGCGGTGCTCGTCGCGGTGCTGCACCGGCAGATCGCGGGGTTCTTCGTGCCGCCGGACACCGCGGCCGGGGCCTACGCCGGGGACTTCCTCCTCATGTTCGCCCCGCAGCTCGTCCTCTACGCGATCGGCGCGGTCCTCACCGGAGTGCTCCAGGCCCACCGGCGGTTCCTCTGGCCGGCGTTCATGCCGCTCCTCTCGAGCCTCGTCGTCATCGCGACCTACCTCGCCTACGGAGCGGTAGCGACCGATCCCGAGGCCGCCGGCCCCGGGCCCCTCGCCCTGCTCGGCTGGGGGACCACCGCCGGGGTGGCGATGCTCGCCCTGCCGCTCGCCCTGCCCGCCGCGCGCACCGGCGTCCGGCTGCGGCCGGTCTGGCGCTTCCCCGCCGGCGTGGCCCCCCGGGCAGGCCGCCTCGCCACCGCGGGCATGTCCGCGCTCCTCGCCCAGCAGATCGCTGTCCTCCTCGTGCTGCGGGTGTCGAACCACGTGGGCGGCACCGGCGTGTTCGTCGTCTTCAGCTACATCCAGGCCGTCTACCTCCTGCCCTATGCGGTGCTCGCGGTGCCGATCGCCACCGTCGTGTTCCCGACGCTCAGCCGGCAAGTCGCCCGCGGTGCGGAGGAGGTCGCGGGCACGGTCGCGACGACCACCGGGATGATCATCCGGGTCGGCTTCGCCGGCGCCGTCGTCCTCGTCGCCGCCGCCGCCCCGCTCGCCGCGTTCTTCTCCTCCTTCGACGCCGCCGGGCAGAACCCGGACGTGCCCTTCGGGGCGATGGCCGCAGGCATCGTGCTCATCGCCCTCGCGGTTCCGGGCTGGTGCATGGTGGCGTGGGCCTCCCGCGTGTTCTACGCGCTCGAGCATTCGCGCTTCGCGGCGATCGGCACGACGACGGGGTGGATCCTCGTCGCCGGCACCGTCGCGCTCGGGGCGCTCGGGCTGCCCGCCCTCACCGCGGGCCCCGCGACGCTCACCGCGGGCGAGGCGACCCTCCTCCTCGTGTGCGCCGGGCACGCCGTCGGGATGATCGTCGCGGGCGTCCTCCTCGTCGTCTTCATCCGGCGCGCCGCGGGGCCCGCCGCGCTGCGCGAAGCCCCCGGCGGGGCGCTCCGCACGCTCGTCCTCGCGGCGGTCGCCGCCGCAGGCGCCGCGTGGCTCTCGCACCTCCTCCTCGCGGCCTTCGCCGGGCTGCCGGAGACCCTCGGCCCGGTGTTCGCCGGGGTGCTCTCCGCCCTCGCGGGCCTCGCCGTCCTCGGGGCGGGCCTCTTCGCGTTCGACCGGGACCTGCTCCGCGACGGTCTGCGGCTCACCGCCTCCCGCGGCGCCGATGACGACCGGGGTCCGGCCGCGGGGTGAACCGGGTCGGCGGCGACCGCCCCGCCGGTGCGAATCCGCCGCCGGGATTGGATAGGCTGGGGACCGAGGACGACGAGAAGGAGGAGCGGTGACCGGGATCGCCGGATCGGCACGGGACACGCACGGCGCGGCGCAGGAGCGCCCGCTGCGGATCCTCCTCGTCCTCGCGACCTCCACCGGCGGCGTCGGCACCCACGTCGCCGCGCTCGCCCGCGAGTACGCGGCCGCCGGACACTCCGTCGGCATCATCGGACCCGCTGCCACGGAGGAGCACTTCGGCTTCACGTCCCATCCGGGCGTGCGCTTCGCTCCGCTCGAGCTCGGCACGTCGATCGGGCCGCGCGACTCCGCCGCTCTCGGCCGGCTGAGCCGGCTCATCGTCACCTTCAGCGCCGACATCGTCCACGCCCACGGGTTCCGCTCCGGCGCGGTCGCGCTCGCCGCGCTCGCCCGGATCCGCCGCACCGAGCGCCCCCGCTCCGTCGTCACCTGGCACAACCAGGCCGCCGGCACCGGCGTGCGCGGGATCGCGGAGAAGGCCGTCGAGCGTTTCGTCGCCCGCCGCGCCGACCTCACCGTGGGTGCGAGCGAGGACCTCGTGCTGCGCGCCCGCGCATGCGGCTCCCGTTCCGCCGTGCTCGGCCCGGTCGCCGCTCCCGACGCCCAATTCACCGAGGACGTCAACATCGCCCTCCTGCGCTCCCAGAAGATCCAGGAGCTCGGGCTGCCGCGCGGCTCGGTGCTCGTGCTCGCCGTCGGGCGCATCGCGCCGCAGAAGAACTATCATCTGCTCCTCGACGCGTTCTCCCGGGTCACCGCCGACCATCCGGAGGCCCACCTGCTCATCGCCGGCAGCGCCGACGCCGCGGAGCTCGCCGCGCTCGAGGAGATCGTCGCGCAGAAGCGGCTGCCCGTCCGCTTCCTCGGCCAGCGCTCCGACATCGTCGCCCTCAACCAGGCCGCGGATGTGTTCGTTCTGTCGAGCCGCTGGGAGGCCCGTGCGCTCGTCGTGCAGGAGGCGATGATGGCCGGCCGCGCGATCGTCGCCACCGCCGTGGGCGGGGTGCCCGGGCTACTCGGCGACGCCGGCATCCTCGTCCCGCCGGACGACGCCCCTGCCCTCGCCGCCGCCCTCGACCGCCTCCTCGGCGACCCCGCCGAGCGCTCGCGGTACGGCCGTGCGGCCGCCCTCGCCGCCGTCGACCTCCCGCGCGAGCCCGAGGTCGCCGACACCCTCGTCCACCACTACCGCGCCGTCCTCGCCCAGGACCGGCGGTAGGCTGAAACGCACACCATCCGAACGTGAGGACTCCCATGAGCACGACCGCGCCGACCGCCGCCCCGGACCCCCAGGCACCGGGGCACGCCCCCGAGGTCCCCGTCCTGCCGGCGGACGCCCGGATCCTCCATGTGCTCGCCGAGACCGACGGGGTCATCGGCGAGGTCGCCGTGCTCGCGATCCGCAGCCATCTCCAGGCCGGTTTCAAGGTCGGGGTGGCCGCGCGCCGCCGCGTGCTCGATGCCCTCGACCTCCCTGCCGACGACCCGAACCTCGTCCATCTCGACGTCGACGTGCGCACCGGTCCGCGGCCCGGCGATCCCGGGCGCGCCCACACCCTCCACCGGTACTACCGCCACGTCGACGTCGTCCACGCCCACGGCCTCCACCCCGCCGCGGTCGCCGGCCTCGGCATGACCGGACTGCCCGCGCGCCTGCGCCCCGCGCTCGTCGCGACCGTCGGCCGGTTCGACCCCCGCAGCCCCTTCGCCGCCGCGGACGCCGCGATCGTCGCGCGCACCGCGGCCGTCGTGCTCGGCACCACCGAGCCCGTCGTCGAGCACTTCGCCGAGGACGTCCCCGTCGTGTCCCGGGCCCGGCTGCTCAACCCCGACGTCCGCACCGTCTACGAACCCGTCCGCTCGCGCGCCCAGATCCGCGAGGCGCTCGGCGTGCGCGCCGGCACCGTCGTCGTCGCGGTGCCGCTCGAGCTCACCGACCACCCCGCGCTCACCACCGCCGTCGAGGCGGCCGTCGAGCTCTCCGATCACCGTCCGGATCGGCGCTGGGCCACGGTCTTCACCGGTTCCGGCCGGCTGCGCCAGACCATCCACGACGAGTTCGTCACCCGCCGGAAGGACATCATCCTCGCCGACGTCGTCGCGACCGTCGATGTGGTCGCCGGTGCCGACATCGTCATCGCGGGGGACCGGATGTCGGCGATCGGACCCGAGGGGATCATGCAGCTCGCCCGTCCGGTCGTCCACCTCGGCTCCGCCCGCGGTGCGCGCGCCTGGGGCGACTCGGCCGTCCACGTCGACACCGACGACACCGCCGGGCTGCTCGCGGCGATCGCCCACTACTCCGACTCGCCGGCCGCCCGCGGGACCGCCGGCATCGCCGCCAAGCGCCGGGTCGTCGACATCAGCGGCCACGGGTACCTCGCCGGGGAGCTCCTCGACGTGTACGCCGCCGACGCCCTGCCCCACCGGCGCTGACCGACAGCCGCCCCCACCTGATAGGATCGAGTCCCGTGGTGAATCGATTGAGCACAAGCGGACAGCACGGCACTCGTCACATCTTCGTGACCGGCGGTGTCGCCTCCTCCCTCGGCAAGGGGCTCACGGCTTCCTCGCTCGGGCATCTCCTCGCACAGCGCGGCCTGTCGGTCGCCATGCAGAAGCTCGACCCCTACCTCAACGTCGACCCGGGGACGATGAATCCGTTCCAGCACGGCGAGGTGTTCGTCACCGAGGACGGCGCGGAGACCGATCTCGACATCGGCCACTACGAGCGCTTCCTCGACACCGAGCTCGACGCCGGCGCCAACGTCACCACCGGCCAGGTGTACTCCAACGTCATCGCCAAGGAGCGGCGCGGGGCGTACCTCGGCGACACCGTGCAGGTCATCCCGCACATCACCGACGAGATCAAGTCGCGGATGCGGGCCCAGGCCGAGCGCACCGACGGCGAGGCGCCCGACGTCATCATCACCGAGATCGGCGGCACCGTCGGCGACATCGAGTCGCAGCCGTTCCTCGAGGCCGCGCGCCAGATCCGCCACGACATCGGCCGCGAGAACGTGTTCTTCATCCACGTCTCCCTCGTGCCCTACCTCGGCCCCTCCGGTGAGCTCAAGACCAAGCCCACCCAGCACTCGGTGGCGGCCCTGCGCTCGATCGGCATCCAGCCCGATGCGATCGTGCTCCGCTCCGACCGCGCGCTGCCGGACTCGATCCGCGCGAAGATCGCCTCGTCCTGCGACGTCGAGTTCGAGGCCGTCGTGTCGTGCGTCGACGCGCCGAGCATCTACAACATCCCGCGCGTCCTCCACGACGGCGGGCTCGACGTCTACGTCATCCGCCGCCTCGACCTCGGGTTCCGCGACGTCGACTGGGAGAAGTGGGACCGTCTGCTCGAGCGCGTCCACCACCCCAAGCACACCGTGGAGATCGGACTCGTCGGCAAGTACATCGACCTGCCCGACGCCTACCTGTCGGTGACCGAGGCGCTGCGCCACGGCGGCTTCGACAACGACGCCCGGGTCAACATCCACTGGATCGCCTCCGACGACTGCCAGACCCCGGCCGGCGCCGAGGAGCACCTCGCCGGGCTCGACGCGATCTGCGTCCCCGGCGGCTTCGGCATCCGCGGCATCGAGGGCAAGCTCGGCGCGTTCACCTACGCCCGCACCCGCGGCATCCCGACGCTCGGGCTGTGCCTCGGCCTCCAGTGCATGGTCATCGAGTACGCGCGCAGCGTCACCGGCATCGCCGAGGCGTCCTCGAGCGAGTTCGACCCCGACACGCCCGAACCGGTCGTCGCGACGATGGCCGAGCAGCTCGACTTCGTCGAGGGCGAGGGCGACCTCGGCGGCACGATGCGCCTGGGCACGTACCGCGCCTCCCTGCTGCCGGGCAGCGTCGTCGCCGAGGCCTACGGCTCCGAGGACATCTCCGAGCGCCACCGCCACCGGTACGAGGTCAACAACGCCTACCGCGAGCGCATCGAGGAGAGCGGGCTCGTCGTATCGGGCACCTCGCCCAACGGCCAGCTCGTCGAGTTCGTCGAGCTGCCCGCGGACGTCCACCCGTTCTACGTCGCGACGCAGGCCCACCCGGAGTTCAAGTCGCGTCCCACGAACCCGCACCCGCTGTTCGCCGGGCTCGTGCGCGCCGCTCTCGACCGGCAGACGCCCTGAGCCGATGATCCGCGACGAGTTCGGCGCACCGGAGATCCTCGAGAGTGAGGTCGTCTACCACGGTCTCGTGTGGGACGTCGTCCGCGAGACGTTCCGGCTCCCGGAGTCCTCCGAGCCGATCACCCGCGACTTCGTCGAGCACCCCGGCGCGGTCGCGATCGCCGCCGTCGACGAGCACGCGCGGATCATGCTCATCCAGCAGTACCGCCACCCGATCCGCGCCCGCGAGTGGGAGATCCCCGCCGGACTCCTCGACGTCTCCGGGGAGCCGCCGCACCGCACCGCCGCCCGTGAGCTCGCCGAGGAGGTCGACCTCGAGGCCGCGACGTGGAACGTGCTCGCCGACCAGCTGTCCTCTCCCGGGGGCATCAGCGAGACGCTGCGCATCTACCTCGCCCGCGACATCACCGCGCGCTCGGACGCGTTCGAGCGCGACGACGAGGAGAGCGGCATCGTGCCCCGCTGGGTGCCGCTCGCCGAGGCGAAGGCCGCCGTCGTCGAGGGTCGGATCACCAACGCGACCGCCGCGCTCGGCATCCTCCACGCCGACCTCGCCCTCGCCCGCGGATTCACCGATCTGCGTCCCGCCGACGCCCCCTGGCCGGCGCGCGAGGTGCCCGCGGCGCCCGGCGCCTGAATTCCGGGCCATGGCACGCCGCGGGGCCGAGCTCTTGCCCGACGTCGCCGCGGGACTGCGGCAGCCGGCCGTCGACTACCTCGCCCACCTCGAGCTCGAGCGCGGGCTCAGCCGCAACACCCTCGACGCCTACGCCCGCGACCTCGGGCGCTATCTCACGTGGCTCACCGCGCAGGGGGCCGAGGACTACCGCGGGGTCACCCCCGAGGACCTCCGGACCTTCGTCGCCGCGCTCGCCGACTCCGGGCTCGCGGTGCGCAGCCGGTCCCGGATCACGGTGTCCGTCCGCCGCCTCCACGCCTTCCTCCACGCCGAGGGCCGCACCGAGTCCGACCCCGGGGTCGACGTCCGCCCGCCGGCAGACACCGAGCGGCTGCCCAAGGCGCTGAGCGTGGGGGAGATCGAGGCGCTCCTCGGCACCGTCGTCGGCGACTCGCCGGCCGAGCTGCGCACGCGGGCGCTGCTCGAGCTCCTCTACGCCACCGGGGCCCGGATCAGCGAGGCGGTCGGCCTCGACATCGACGACGTCGACCTCGAGAACCGGATCGTGCGGCTCTACGGCAAGGGGAGCAAGGAGCGGCTCGTGCCGCTCGGCGGCCACGCCGTCCGCGCGCTCGACGCCTGGCTCGTGCGCGGCCGCCCGCAGATGAGCGCAGCCCGCGCACCGCGGGGTCGGGGGAGCGCCGGTGCGCCGGAGCGACGGCAGCGGGCCGGTGCGGTGTTCCTCAACCAGCGCGGCGGCCGGCTGTCGCGCCAGTCGGCGTGGCAGGCGATCCGCACCGCCGCCGAGCGCGCCGGACTCGCCGCGCACGCCTCGCCGCACACCTTCCGCCACTCCTTCGCGACCCACCTGCTCGATGGCGGTGCCGACATCCGCGTCGTCCAGGAGCTCCTCGGGCACTCCTCGGTGACGACCACCCAGATCTACACCCGCGTGACCTCGGAGACGCTCCGCGAGGTGTATGCCACCTCCCACCCGCGAGCGCGATAGGGTGGGGTGCAGCCGAGCACGAGAAAGGTGACTATCCGCGTGGCCGATTCGCAGCAGAGACTCGACATTCCCGGAGCCGAGGGACGGCTCGGTCCCACCGGGCGTCCGATGAAGGACTACCCGGAGCCCGCACCCCTCACCGAGCACGGGCCGGCGCGCATCATCGCGATGGTCAACCAGAAGGGCGGCGTCGGCAAGACCACGTCCTCGATCAACCTCGGTGCCGCGCTCGCGGCGTACGGCCGCCGGGTGCTCCTCGTCGACTTCGACCCGCAGGGCGCGCTCTCGGTGGGCCTGGGCGTCAACCCCTACGACCTCGATCTCAGCATCTACAACGTGCTCATGAGCTCCCGGGTCGATCCGCACGACGTCATTGTCCCCTCGAACGTCGAGGGCATCGACATTCTCCCGGCGAACATCGACCTGTCCGCCGCCGAGGTGCAGCTCGTGGGCGAGGTCGCCCGCGAACAGGTCCTCGCCCGGGCGCTCGCGAAGGTCTCCGGCGAGTACGACGTCATCCTCATCGACTGCCAGCCCTCGCTCGGCCTCCTCACCGTCAACGCCCTCACCGCCGCGCACGGCGTCATCATCCCGCTCGAGACCCAGTTCTTCGCGCTGCGCGGCGTCGCGCTGCTCGTTGAGACGATCGAGAAGGTGCAGGACCGGCTCAACCCCGCACTCCGGATCGACGGGATCCTCGCGACGATGTTCGACGGCCGCACCCTGCACGCGCAGGAGGTCATCGCCCGCGTCATCGAGGCCTTCGGGGACACGGTGTTCGACACCGTGATCAACCGCACGGTGAAGTTCCCCGATGCCTCCGTCGCCGCCGAGCCGATCACCTCCTTCGCGCCCTCGCACTCCGGAGCCGAGGCCTACCGCCGGCTGGCCCGGGAGCTCATCGCCCGGGGTGGGGCCCCCTGAGCACCACCGGGTTCGTCGTCGAGCTGGAGAACTTCTCCGGCCCGTTCGACCTCCTGCTCGGACTCATCGGCAAGCGCAAGCTCGACATCACCGAGGTCGCGCTCTCCGAGGTCACCGACGAGTTCCTCGCCTACGTCTCCGAACTCCGGGGGCGCAGCGGCCTCGAGGAGCTGTCGAGCTTCCTTCTCGTCGCCGCCACCCTGCTCGATCTCAAGACCGCGCGCCTGCTGCCGAGCGGGGAGGTCGAGGACGAGCTCGACCTCGAGCTCCTCGAGGCCCGCGACCTGCTCTTCGCCCGGCTGCTCCAGTACCGCGCCTTCAAAGGGGTGTCCGCGGAGTTCGCCGAGCGGATGGCGGCCGCCTCCACGCGCACCCCGCGCGCGGTTCCGCTCGAGCCGGCGTTCATCGACCTCCTCCCGCCGCTCGAGCTCACCGCCACCCCGCACGCGCTCGCCGCGATCTTCGCCACGGTCCTCCAGCGCGACCACACCCCGCCCACGGTGTCGATCGACCACCTCCATCTGCCCCAGGTGAGCGTGCCCGAACAGCGCTCGCTCATCCTCGCCCGGCTGCGACCGGGGGAGCGCCTCGAGTTCGCCGACCTCGTCGCCGACGCGGAGGACACCCTCGTCGTCGTCGCCCGCTTCCTCGCCCTCCTCGAGCTCTTCAAGGCCGGGCTGTGCGCCTTCGAGCAGCCGGAGCCGCTCGGCCCGCTCGTGATCAGCGGGCTGGAGCCGGAGGCCGGGGATGCGAGCGCCGGGGACGGCGCCGCGGGGGCGGACGGGGAAGGTGCTGCGGACGCCCGCGCCGGGCTCACCGGCACCGGACTCACCGACACCGACGAATGGGAGACCGCCGATGTCTGACAGCGGAACCGAGGCCACAGGGGCGGCCGGAGCGGACCCCGCCGGGGAGGTCCTCGCTGGGGAGGCGGCGGTCGACACGACGCTGCTCACCGCGCTCGAGGCCGTGCTCATGGTTGTCGACGAGCCGCTCGAGTCGGCCGAGGTCGCCCAAGCGCTCGGCATCACCCCGGCCGAGGCGCTCGCCGCGCTCACCGAGCTCGCCGCTGACTACGACGGTGACCGCGGATCCCGCCGCCGCGGCTTCGAGCTGCGCCGCGCGGCCGGCGGCTGGCGCATCTACTCCCGGGCGGACCACCACGGCACGGTCGCGGACTTCATCACCGCCGGCCAGTCCGCGAAGCTCTCCCAGGCCGCCCTCGAGACGCTCGCCGTCATCGCCTACCGGCAGCCGGTGACCCGCGCCCGGATCTCCGCGATCCGCGGCGTCAACGTCGACGGCGTCGTGCGCACCCTGCTCCTGCGCGGACTCATCGTCGAGTCCGGGGCGGACGCCACCTCGGGCGCGGTGCAGTTCGTCACCTCGCGGGTGTTCCTCGAGTCGATGGGCCTCGAGAGCCTCGACGAGCTGCCCGACATCGCCCCCTACCTGCCCGCCGGCGACGACGTCCCCACGGTGGACTGAGGCACCCAGCTGAGGCACCGGTCACCGGGGTTCGACGCCCGGCTGAGGCACCGGTCACCGGGGCACCGATTCCCCGTGAGGTGTCGATCGAGTACGGTTCCCGGGCCGGATCCGTACTGGAACGAAACATGAGCGGCCCCGGGCCGTTTCGCCGGGGCATCGCGTGCCCGGGCCCGTGGTCACCGAAGACCCTGCGAGTTTGAGACAATGGACCCCATGAATGCCTCAGACCCCCGGTCGCCCGGTCACCGCTCCAAGCGCCCCAGCCGCAGGCAGCGCTCGCGGCAGGCCCCCGCCCCGACCGTCGACGCCCACCGGCCCGACGGGGTGCGCCTGCAGAAGATCCTCGCCGAGGCCGGCCTCGGCTCCCGGCGCGCCTGCGAACAGCTCATCACCGACGGCCGCGTCATGGTCGACGGGGAGACGGTGCGCGAGCTCGGCACCCGCATCGATCCGGACACCCAGACGGTGAGCGTCGACACCATGCCGATCACCGCGCACACCGACAAGGTGTACCTCGCCTTCAACAAGCCCGCCGGCGTCGTCACCGCGATGAGCGACCCCGAGGGCCGCCGCTGCCTCGCCGACTACCTCCGCGACCGCCCCGAGCGGCTGTTCCACGTCGGCCGGCTCGACTACGAGACCGAGGGGCTCCTCCTCATCACCAACGACGGGGAGCTGTCCAACCGGCTCACCCACCCCTCGTACGAGATCTCGAAGACTTACCTCGCCGAGGTGCGCGGCCCGGTGCCCAAGGACGCCGGCGCCCGCCTCCGCGAGGGCATCGAGCTCGAGGACGGGATATCCCGCGTCGACTCGTTCAAGCTCGTCGACTCGACGCCCGGCTACGCGCTCGTCGAGGTCGTCCTCCACTCGGGGCGCAATCGGATCGTGCGCCGCCTGTTCGACGCCGTCGGCACCCCGGTCCAGCGGCTCGTCCGCACGCAGTTCGGTCCGATCCCGCTAGCCGAGCAGCGCCAGGGCAAGGTCCGCGACCTGCGCCCCGACGAGGTCGGCGCGCTCATGGAAGCCGTCCGCCTGTGACCCGGGCCCGCGTCCACATCATCGGGACGGGGCTCCTCGGCACCTCGCTCGGCCTCGCGCTGACGAAGGCCGGCCACCCGGTCTCCCTCGCAGACGCGTCTCCGACCGCGGTGCGCCTCGCCGCGGACATGGGGGCCGGGGACGCCTGCGACCCGACCGACCCCGACATCGTCGTCGTCGCCACCCCGCCCGACGTCGCCGCGCGCACGATCGTCGATGCCCTGGGCCGGTGGCCGAGAGCGACCGTCACCGACGTCGCGAGCGTCAAGACCGCGGTCCTCGCCGAGGCCCGCGAGCTCGCCGGGGACCCGGTGCTCGAACGCTACATCGGGTGCCACCCGATGGCCGGCCGGGAGAGGTCGGGGGCGATCGCCGCCCGCGACGACCTCTTCCTCGCCCGCCCCTGGGTCGTGTGCTCCGATGAGGACACCCCGGCCGAGCGCCTCGCCGCGGTCGTCGCCCTCGCCGAGGCGGCCGGTGCGACCGTCGTCCACCTCGACCCCGAGTTCCACGACTCCGCCGTCGCCCGGGTCTCCCATGCCCCGCAGGTGCTCGCCTCGCTCATGGCCGGCCGCCTCAGGGACATGCCCGCCGACGGGGTCGCCCTCGCGGGGCAGGGATTGCGCGACGTCACCCGGATCGCCGCCTCCGACCCCGGGCTGTGGACCCAGATCCTCGCCGGCAACGCCGCCGAGGTGCGCACCGTGCTCAGCGCGGTGCGCGACGACCTCGACGCCCTCATCGACGCCCTCGACCTGCGCTCCGGAGCGCTCGCGACGATCGCCGGGCTCATCGCGGCCGGCAACGAGGGCCACGACCGGATCCCCGGCAAGCACGGCCAGGCCCCGGAGAAGTACTCCTCGGTCACGGTGTTCGTCGACGACACCCCCGGCACCCTGGCCCGGCTGTTCGCCGACATCGGCGACCTCGGCGTCAACGTCGAGGACATCCGCATCGACCACGCCACCGGCATTAAGCTGGGCAGTGTGGACATCTCCGTCATCCCGTCCGCCCAGGTCACCCTCACCGAGGGACTGGCCGCGCGCGACTGGTGGGTGCCGGAGGCAGCGATCGAGCACGAAGGACGAGAATGACAGTCATCGCCATCGACGGCCCCAGCGGAGTCGGCAAGTCGAGCGTCTCCCGCGAGGTCGCCCGACGCAGCGGGTACGGCTACCTCGACACCGGTGCGATGTACCGGGCGGTCGTGTGGCTGTGCCTCAACCGCGGGATCACCGACCCCGGGGACGTCGTCGAGCTCATCCGCGGCGCCGACCTCGAGATCTCCACCGATCCGGATGTCGTCGGCGTCGAGATCGACGGCATCGACGTCACCACGGAGATCCGCGAGCCCGAGGTGTCGGCGAACGCGCAGATCGTGTCCGCCGTGCCCGAGGCCCGCACCGAGCTCATCGAGCTCCAGCGCGCGATCATCGCCCGCGCCGCGCCCGGCATCGTCGTCGAGGGCCGCGACATCACCACCGTCGTCGCTCCCGACGCCGCGGTGCGCATCCTCATGACGGCCGACGAGTCGGTGCGCATCGCCCGCCGCTCGAAGGAGCTCCACGGCACCGCGGACGCCGTCGCTGTCGCCGCCACCCGCTCGTCGATCGTCGACCGCGATGCCAAGGACTCGGCCACGACGAGCTTCCTCACCGCGGCCGACGGCGTCCACACGCTCGACACCACCGACATCGACTTCGAGGAGTCCGTGGCCGCCGTCATGGGTCTCGTCGAGAAGGTCCACCATGACTGACGGCGCCCAGCCCACCGACCGCGACGCGACCGCCGAGGAGTTCCTCGCCCGTCCCGACGAAGACCTCGCCGCGCGCGTCGCCGGGATCGCCGAGGACGAGGCCGAGCAGCGCGCCTCCTCGCTGCGCGCCGGCCTCGAGTCCTACGAGCTCGAGGCCGAGGACCGCGCGCTCCTCACCGCCTTCGAGGACGGCGACTCCGACCTCGCGCCGGAGGGAGCGGCACCCGAGCTCGCCGTCGTCGGGCGGCCCAACGTCGGCAAGTCGACGCTCATCAACCGGATCCTCGGCCGCCGCGAGGCCGTCGTCGAGGACGTCCCCGGCGTCACCCGCGACCGCGTGAGCTACCCCGCGGAATGGAACGGCCGGCCCCTTACCCTCGTCGACACCGGCGGGTGGGACATCGACGCGAAGGGCATGGCCTCGCGGATCGCCGAGCAGGCCGAGATCGCCGTCGAGATGGCCGACGCCGTGGTCTTCGTCGTCGATGCGACCACAGGGCCCACCGCGACGGACGAGCACGTCGTGCGGATGCTTCGCCGGGCCGGCAAGCCGGTCGTGCTCGCTGCGAACAAGGTCGACGACGAGCGCGGTGAGCTCGCCGCTGCGGAACTGTGGTCCCTCGGGCTCGGGGAACCCCACCCGATCTCCGCGATGCACGGCCGCGGGGTCGCCGACTTCCTCGACGTCGTCATCGACGTGCTCCCCGAGGTCTCCGGCGTCGATTCGCTCACCGAGGTCGGCGGTCCGCGGCGCGTCGCGCTCGTCGGCCGCCCCAACGTCGGCAAGTCCTCCCTCCTCAACCGCCTCGTCGGCAGCGAGCGGGTGCTCGTCGACAACGTCGCCGGGACCACCCGGGACCCGGTCGACGAGCTCGTCGAGCTCGGCGGGCGGCAGTGGCGCTTCGTCGACACCGCCGGCATCCGCAAACGGGCCCGGCAGGCGAGCGGCGCGGACTTCTACGCCGCGCTGCGCACCCAGACCGCGCTCGAGCGCGCTGAGGTCGCCGTCGTGCTCCTCGAGGCCGACCAGACGCTGAGCGAGCAGGACGTGCGGATCATCAAGACGGTGACCGAGACCGGTCGCGCCCTGGTCCTCGCCTTCAACAAGTGGGACCTCATGGACGAGGAGCGCCGCCACTTCCTCGAGCGCGAGATCGAGCAGGACCTGCGCCACGTCGACTGGGCCCCGCGGGTGAACATCTCCGCCCGGACCGGTCGCCACGCCGACCGGCTCGTCCCGGCGATGGAGCGCGCGCTCGAGAGCTGGGACACCCGGATCCCGACCGGCCGGCTCAACGCGTTCCTCGGCGAGCTCGTCGCCGCCAATCCGCACCCGGTGCGCGGAGGGAAGCAGCCGCGCATCCTGTTCGGCACCCAGGCCTCGAACCGCCCGCCCAAGTTCGTGCTCTTCACCACCGGGTTCCTCGAGCCCGGCTACCGGCGCTACATCATGCGCCGGCTGCGCGAGACGTTCGGGTTCGAGGGCACGCCGATCGAGATCGGCATGCGGATCCGCGAGAAGCGGAAGCGCCGGTGAGCACCGCGGCCGCCGGAGCGTCTCCCGAGCCGGCCCCGGACGGGGGAGCGGCCGGGAGCGCGTGGCCCCGCTACCTCGTCGTCGTGCTCGGCCTCGCGGGGCTCGCGTACGCGCTCCATTTCTTCCAGACCCTCCAGTCGATCGTCGCGCCGGTGTTCCTCGCGATCAACCTCGTCATCGTCGCCTATCCGCTCCAACGGCTGCTCGTGCGGATCCGCGTGCCGCGCTTCCTCGCCGCGATGGTCACCGTCCTCGTCGTCCTCGTCATCATCTTCGGGTTCTTCGGGCTCACCGCATGGTCGATCGCCGAGCTCGTCCTCGTCATCCCGGAGTACACCGCGGAGATCACCGCGACCTACGAGGAGACGCTCCTCTGGCTCTCGACCCTCGGGGTGACGAGCGGCGTCATCGAGGACCAGCTCGCCGGGTTCGACGTCTCCTCCCTGTTCTCCACCGTCGGCTCGCTGCTGTCGAACGTCGGCCTCGTGCTCACGGCGCTCACCACGGTGGTCATGGCGGTGTTCTTCGTCGCGATGGATTCGATGTCCCTGCCGCGCCGGCTGCAGGTGACCTCGGCCATCCGGCCCCGGTTCGGGCGCGCGATGCAGATCTTCTCCGCCGGTGTGCGCCGGTACTGGATCGTCGCGACGATCTTCGGTCTCATCGTCGCCGTCCTCGACCTCGTGGCGCTGTGGATCATCGGGGTGCCGCTCGCCCTCGTCTGGGGCGTGCTCGCGTTCCTCACCAACTACATCCCTAACATCGGGTTCGTCATCGGCCTCGTCCCGCCGGCGCTCATGGCGCTCGTCAGCGGCGGCTGGTGGGACGCGCTGTGGGTCGTCATCGCGTACTCGGTGCTCAACTTCGTCATCCAGTCGATCATCCAGCCGAAGTTCACCGGCGAATCGGTGGGCGTCACCCCGTTCATGTCGTTCCTCTCGCTCCTGTTCTGGTACTGGGTGCTCGGCTGGATGGGCGCCCTGCTCGCACTCCCCGCGACGCTGCTGCTCAAGGCGCTCCTCGTCGACGCGGACCCGCAGGCTCGCTGGATCAACAACCTCATCGCCTCGGACCTGTCGACCGGATCCGGCCTGCCGGTCCGTCCCGAACGCGCGGCGCACGGGATCACCGGCCGCACGGTCATCGTGCCGCCGGATCCGGAGGCGTTCGCCGCTCTCGGGCCGGCGGCGGGGGCCTCGGGTGCGGCAGGAGCGCAGGAGTCGGATGCCCGTTCGGCGGGCGACGGCGGGATCCGCCCGGCGGATCAGGCCGCAGCGAGCACAGCGGCGGGGGACTCGGCGGTGACCGGCGTCGCCGCCTCGGGCACGGACGGCACCGGTGAGTGGCCGGCGGTCGAGGAGCCGGCGCCCGAGGAGCTCGTCATGGGCACGCCCATGCTCCGGCCCCCGGAACAGGTCGCCGACGAGACCCCGGCGCCCGAGGACGAGGACCCGGGCGAGCGAATCTGAGAGGCCCGCGGCACGGTCGCGGGCATGCTCTGCTGCGTCCGGGGGCGCCCCCGCACCGGGTCGGCGTCGACCCGCACCGCCTCCGCCGGTGTGGGTACCATGGCGTATGGCCGAAATCCTCGAGATCCACCCCGACAACCCGCAGCCCCGGCTCATCCGGAAGGTCGCCGAGGTCATCGCCTCGGGCGGGCTCGTCGCCTATCCCACCGACTCGTGCTACGCGATCGGGTGCGCGCTCGACAACAAGCAGGGGATCGAGCGGATCACCCGGATCCGCGATCTCGACTCCAAGCACCACTTCACCCTGATGTGCGACGACTTCGCGCAGCTCGGGCAGTTCGTCATCGTCGACAACTCCGCGTTCCGCACGATCAAGTCACTCACCCCCGGGCCGTACACCTTCATCATGAAGGCGACGAAGGAGGTGCCGCGGCGCATGATGCATCCGAAGAAGCACTCGGTGGGTGCCCGGATCCCGCAGAACCGTACGGCGCTCGCGCTCGTCGACGAGGTCGGCGAGCCGATCCTGTCGTCCACGCTCCTCCTGCCCGGAGCCGAGGATCCGCTCACCCATGCGGAGGACGTGCAGGACGAGATCGGCCGCGACGTCGACGTCATCATCGACTCCGGGGTCCCCGGGGTGACGCCGACGACCGTCATCGACTTCACCGAGGGGGCGCCGATCGTCCGTCGCGAGGGGGCCGGCCCCACCGACCGCTTCTAGAGTGCAATTTCCGAAGGTTCCTGGGAACGAATCCGCCGTTCTTCGCAATCTCACCCATCGGCACTGTCCGTGAGATTGCGATAATCTGCGGTTCTGTTCTCAGAAACCTTCGGAAATTGCTGTTTCAGAGGGGGATGTCGCGTTTGCGGATCTTCCCGGTCGGGCCCTTGGGAAGGGCCTCGACGAAGCGGATGATACGCGGGATCTTGTAGGCCGCGAGCCGCTCGCGGCAGAATGCCTCGACCTCGTCCTCCGTCAGCGTCTGCCCGGGCATCGGGGTGATGACCGCGGTGACCGTCTGGCCGTAGTGCTCGTCCGGGGTGCCGACGACCGCCGCCTCGAGCACGTGCGGATGCTCGTAGAGCACCTCCTCGACCTCGCGCGGGTAGACGTTGTACCCGCCGTGGATGATGAGGTCCTTGATCCGGTCGACGATGAAGAGATAGCCGTCGGCATCGATCCGGCCGAGGTCGCCGGTGCGGAAGAACCCGTCCTCGTCGAACGCCCGGGCGGTCGCCTCCGGATTGTTCCAGTATCCCCGCATGACCATCGCACCGCGGATGCACACCTCGCCGACCTCGCCGACCTCGTCGACCTCGCACTCGGCGCCGTGCGGGCCGACGACCCGGACCTCGAGCTGCGGCACCGGGAGACCGACGGACCCCGGCACGATCCGGCCGTCCCAGGGGTTGAAGGTGCCGAACGCGGTCGTCTCGGTGAGACCGTATCCCTCGGCGATCTGGGCGCCGAACCGGGACTCGAACCTCCGCATGAGCTCGACGGCGATCGAGGCGCCGCCGGAGAGCGCGAGACGCAGCGTGTCCGGAGTGCGATCGGACTCGACCTGGAGGATCGCGTTCCACATCGTCGGCACGCCCGCGACGACGGTGAGCCGGTCGTCGATGATCGTGTCGAAGAGCTCGCGGGCGTCGAAGCGGGGGAGCAGCGTGAGCGGCACCCCGGCGCTGAGCGCGACCGCGGCCACCGAGGCGAGGCCGAACACGTGGAACAGCGGCAGCGCGGTCCCCGAACGGTCGTCGGGCCCCATCGCGGAGATCTGCCGCCCGACCTCGGCGACGGCGAGCAGATTGCCGACCGTGAGCATCGCACCCTTGGGCCGGCCGGTCGTGCCCGAGGTGTAGAGCAGCGCGGCGAGGTCGTCGCCGCGCCGGCGCACCGGCCGGGGCACGGCGGCCGGGGCGGGATCACCGTTGATGAGGGAGATGTCCTCGAACCGGATGTCGGCGTCTTCCGCAACCGCTCGGCCCGCATCCGCGCAGGCCGGGTGCGCGAGCACGAGCCGCGCGCCCGAATCGGCGAGGAGGTAGGAGATCTCCCGTTCCGTGGAGAGCGGGTTCACCGCGACGACGGCGATGCCGAGTGTCTGGGCCCCGAAGAACTCGGCGAGGAACTCCGGGCAGGTCGGCGCGATGAGGACGATGCGGTCGCCCGCCCGGAGGCCGGCCGCGGCGAAGCGGTCGGCGGCCCGGGCGATCGCGGTGGCGAGGCCGGCCCGGGTGAGCTCGACGCGATCCTCGCCGCGCGGGCCGCGCACGGCGATCGCGGTCGGGTCCGCCGCGGCATGGGCGAGGAGGGCGTCGACGGGGTTGCTGCCCGCGGTGCTGTCGTCGGGCGTGCCCGCCGACTGCGCGGAGGCCGGGGTGGTCATGAGACTCCTGAGGGGACGGAAGCGGGCGGATGGGTGCCGAGCGGGGACGGCTGGGGGACGGGAATGGTCTCGAGCCCGGGTGCGTCCGATGTCTCGCCGTCGCCGCCGCCGTCGCCGGATCCGGATCCGACTCCCTCGCGGCCTGCGGCCGAGCGCGCCCCCGCTCCGGTCCCCGGATCGAGGCCGAGCGCGTTGATCCACAGCGTGGTGAGCGTGTCGACGAGCTCGTCGATCCCCTCCGCGGTGTGGAACCGCTCGTCGTCCCGGTCGTCGACGAAGATGTGGAAGCACATCCGGCTCACCATCGAGGACAGCGCCTGGGACACGAGGTGCGGATCGAGCTTCGGATCCACGGCCCCCTTGCGCTGGAGCTCGGCGATGCGGCGCGTGTTGCGGTCGACGAAGGCCCGGGCCCGCCGCATGCGGACCGCCTTGATCCCCGGGTCGACGTGGGACACCTGATCCATGAGCGCCATGAGGTCGGCGTTCTCCCGGTAGGCCTCGACGTACTCGCGGTTGGCCCGCCGGATCCGGGAGACCCGGTCGAGGTCGGCGTCCCCGGAGTGGTCGGGGGAGAGCACCGGGGTGTAGGCGCTCTCGATGACCGCGGCGAGGATGTCCTCCCGATTGCGGAAGTACGTGTACAGGGTGCCCGTCGAGCACCCTGCGCGATCGGTGATGTCGGAGAGCTTGGTGTCGAAGTACCCGAGCTCGGCGAAGACGGCGCGAGCGGCCGCGACGAGGCCGGCTCGGGTGCGCTCGGCTTTGGCGCCCATGCGGTCCTCCCATGGATCGATGAATGTGTGATGAACGATTGTTTGGTCGGGGTTGAAATTGAGGCCTGCCTCAACTATAGATAGAGGGTGAGGCCGGTCACAAGGATGTCGCCGTGATCATTCGAAGGGGAAGCACATGGACGTGAACTCGAAGACCGCCGTCGTCACCGGCGGTGCCAGCGGGATCGGGCGCGCGCTCGCCACCGAGCTCGTGCGACGCGGCGCCCGCGTCCTCATCGCCGACATCGCTCCCACCGTCCACGAGGTGGCCCGGGAGATCGGCGCCGCCGCCTGGGAGGGCGACGTCGCAGCGAGCACCGGGGTCGCCGAGCTCATCGCGGCGGCCGAGGCCGCGCACGGTCCCATCGATCTCTACTTCGCCAACGCCGGGATCGTCGGTCCCACCGGGATCGGCGAGGACGAGGACGAGTGGGACCGGGTGTTCGACATCAACGTCCGCGCCCACATCCGCGCCGCCAAGGCGCTCGTCCCCGGCTGGCGGGAGCGCGGTGAGGGCTACTTCGTGTCGACCGCCTCGGCGGCGGGCCTGCTCACCCAGATCGGCCAGGCCGGCTACTCGACGACGAAGCACGCAGCGGTCGGGTTCGCCGAGTGGCTCAACATCACCTACGGCGACGACGGCATCCGCGTGTCCTGCCTGTGCCCGATGGGCGTCAACACGCCGTTGCTCACTGGCGGGGAGCGCGCCGACCACGAGGCCGACCGCACCGCCAACAAGGCGGTGACCTCCGCCGGTTCGGTCCTCGAGCCCGCCGAGGTCGCCGAGGTCGTCCTCGCCGCCGTCGAGACCGAGACCTTCCTCATCCTGCCCCATCCCGAGGTGCTCGACATGTACCGCATGAAGGGCTCCGACTACGACCGCTGGCTGCGCGGGATGCGCCGCTACCGGCGCACGCTCGCCGGCGGGGCGGCGAGCTGACCCACCGGGCAGGTGCCCGTCCGACAATCCGCACAGTCCATCACGCACCCGAAACCCCCACTGCAGGAGTGAAGATGTTCGAAGAAACCGCACGCGCCAAGAAGTACCGCGAGGACCTGCTCGCCTTCATGGACGAGCACGTCTACCCGGCCGAATCCGTCTACGAGGAGCAGATGGCGGCCGCCGACAGCCCGCACACCCAGCCGCAGATCCTCGAGGACCTCAAGGTCGAGGCCCGCAAGCGCGGTCTGTGGAACCTGTTCCACCCGCACGAGGAGTGGGGCCCCGGCCTGACGAACCTCGAGTACGCCCCGCTCGCCGAGATCATGGGCCGCTCGATCCACCTCGCCCCGGAGGCGACGAACTGCAACGCCCCGGACACCGGCAACATGGAGGTGTTCACGCTCTTCGGCACCGAGGAGCACAAGGAGAAGTACCTGCGTCCGCTGCTCGACGGGAAGATCGCCTCCGGCTTCGCGATGACCGAGCCCGCCGTCGCGAGCGCGGACGCCACGAACATCGAGATGACGATGGAGAAGGACGGCGACGAGTACGTCCTCAACGGCCGCAAGTGGTTCACCTCGAACGGCTGCCACCCGTTCATCAAGGTCCTCATCGTCATGGGCAAGACCGACCCGAACGCGGAGACCCACCGCCAGCAGTCGATGATGGTCGTGCCGATCGACGCCCCCGGCGTCACCGTCAAGCGCAACCTCACCGTGTTCGGCTACGACGACCGCGAGGGCCACGCCGAGGTGCTCTTCGAGAACGTCCGCGTGCCGTCCAAGGACGTCCTCAAGGGCGAGGGCGAGGGCTTCGCGATCAGCCAGGCCCGCCTGGGCCCGGGGCGCATCCACCACTGCATGCGCGCGATCGGCATGGCCGAGCGGGCGCTCGAGTTCATGTGCCGCCGCGCGGAGTCCCGCGTGCTGTTCGGCACCAAGCTGTCGGAGAAGGCGAACATCCAGGACTGGATCGCGGAGTCCCGCGTCGAGATCGACCAGGCACGGCTGCTCACCCTCCACGCCGCGGACATGATGGACAAGGTCGGCAACAAGGAGGCGCGCACCCTGATCTCCGAGATCAAGGTCGCCGCTCCCAAGGCCGCCCTCAACGTCATCGACCGGGCGATCCAGGTGCACGGCGGCGGCGGCGTCACCGGCGACTTCCCGCTCGCGGAGATGTACGCCCACGCCCGCACCCTGCGGATCGTCGACGGACCCGACGAGGTCCACAAGATGACGATCGCCCGCAAGGAGCTCAAGAAGTACCGCTCCTGAGCCCGACCCGCAGAATTCCCCCCCACCATCTGAAGGAGACACCCCCATGACCCAGCGCACTGCGATCGTCACCGGCGGAGCCCGCGGCATCGGCGCGGCCATCTGCGAGCGGTTCGCGGCCGACGGGATGAAGGTCGCCGTCGTCGACCTCAGCGAGTCCGACGCCCAGCAGGTCGTCGACCGCATCACCGCCGCCGGCGGCGAAGCGCTCGCCGTCGGCGCCGACATCACCGACGAGGCCGCGGTCGAGCAGGCCGTGAGCACCATCGCCACGACGCTCGGACCGCCCACCGTGCTCGTCAACAACGCCGGCATCATCAAGGACAACATGCTGTTCAAGATGAGTCCGCAGGAGTTCCAGGCCGTCCTCGCCGTCCACCTCACCGGCAACTTCCTCATCACCAAGGCCTGCCAGAAGCACATGGTCGAGGAGAAGTTCGGCCGCATCATCTCGATGTCGTCGACCTCGGCACTCGGCAACCGCGGCCAGGCGAACTACTCCGCGGCCAAGGCCGGCATCCAGGGCCTGACGAAGACCTACGCGATCGAGCTCGGCAAGTTCGGCGTCACCGCCAATGCGATCGCGCCGGGCTTCATCGAGACCGATATGACGAAGGCCACCGCCGAGCGCGTCGGCATCTCCTTCGAGGACTTCACCGCCGGCGCGGCCAAGCAGATCCCGGTCGCCCGCACCGGCAAGCCCGAGGACATCGCCCACACCGCCTCGTTCCTCGCCAGCGAGGGCGCCGGCTTCGTGTCCGGTCAGGTCATCTACGTCGCCGGAGGACCGAAGAATTGAGCACCGAGACCCTCGCTGCCCAGCAGCAGCGCATCGATGTGGCGGTCGCGGCGGCGCGGTCCGCCACGACCGAGGGCATGAGCGCCGGCGAGCGCTACGGCGTCCTCTACGATCACGGCCTGGCCTGGGTGAACTTCCCGGCCGGCGCCGGCGGCCTCGGGGTGTCGACGAGCCTGCGCGAGTACGCCGCGCAGCGGGTCGCCGCCGCCGGGCTCGACTCTCCCGCCCGGGGCAGCAACACCATCGGCTTCGGGATGGCCGCCCCGACGATCGTCGCCTACGGCACGGAGGAGCAGAAGTCCGTCCTGCGCGACATCTACACCCTGAAGACGATCTTCTGCCAGCTCTTCAGCGAGCCCGGCGCCGGCTCCGACCTCGCCGCCGTCGCGACCCGCGCGGTCGCCGACGGCGACGTCTACCGGGTGAGCGGCCAGAAGGTGTGGACCTCGGGCGCGCAGAACGCCGACATGGCGATCCTCGTCGCCCGCACCGACACCTCGGTGCCCAAGCACCAGGGCCTGAGCTACTTCCTCCTCGACATGCACGCCCCCGGCGTCGAGGTCCGCGGCCTGCGCCAGATCACCGGCGAGGCGGAGTTCAACGAGGTCTTCCTCACCGACGTCGAGGTGCCCGCGGCGAACATGCTCGGCGAGCCCGGGCAGGGGTGGAAGGTCGCGAACACCACGCTCAACAACGAGCGCGTGGCGATCGGCGGCGGCTCGCCGCGCGAGGGCGGGATGATCGGCGTCGTCGCCCAGGCGTGGCGCGAGCACCCCGAGTACCGCGACCCGCTGCTCCAGGACCGCCTCCTCGACCTCTGGGTCGAGGTCGAGGTCGCCCGCATGATGGGGGAGCGGCTGAGCCAGAAGCTCGCCGCCGGCCAGCCCGGCCCCGAGGGCTCCGGCGCGAAGCTCTCCTTCGCGCGGAACAACCAGGAGCTCTCGAGCCTCGACATCACCATGCGCGGCGTCGACGGCCTGCGCTACGACACCTATGAGATGCGCCGTCCGAGCGAGTACTCGATGACCGGCAGGATCCCGGGCTACCGGTACCTGCGGGCCAAGGGCAACTCGATCGAGGGCGGCACGAGCGAGATCATCCGCAACATCATCTCCGAACGAGTCCTCGGTCTGCCCGGTGAGCACCGGGTCGACAAGGACGTGGCCTTCAAGGACCTGCCGAAATGACCGACATCGATCTGCTGCCCAGCGACGTCGAAGAGGACCTGCGCGCCAGCGTCCGCAAGCTCTTCGCCGACCGCAGCGACGCCGACACCGTCGCGAAGCTCTACGACGATCCGGCGACCGACACCTCCGCCCTCGACCGTGCCTGGGCTGGCGAGCTCGGCCTCGCCGCGCTCCTCGTGCCCGAGGACCTCGGCGGTGCCGGGGCGGGCGTGGCCGAGGCCGCCGTCGTGGCCGAGGAGATCGGCCGCGCGGTCGCCCCCGTGCGCTTCCTCAGCTCCGGCGTGCTCGCCACCGCGCTCGCCGTCGGCCTCCGCGACGCGGAGCTCGCCTCCCGGCTGGCCGCGGGCGAGGCCTTCGCGACCGTCGCGTTCCCGGCGACCGCGGCGGAGATCCGCGCGGATCTCACCGTGGACGGCGACGGGGACTCCGCGACCGTGTCCGGCACCGTGGCCGGCGTGATGGACGGCGCCGGGGCCGACGAGTACCTCGTCGTCGCCGGCACCGGCGCGGACACCGTCGTCGCCCGGGTCGCGGCCGCGCACGTGCAGGCCGCCGGGTTCCTCGGCTTCGACCAGACCCGCCGGCTCGCCGACCTCACCTTCGACTCCGCACCGGCGACGGTGCTCGGGCGCGGGGAGCAGGCGGCGCAGGCCGTGCGTAC
The DNA here is from genome assembly GCF_900184225.1 of Brevibacterium ihuae. Taxonomy (NCBI): domain Bacteria; kingdom Bacillati; phylum Actinomycetota; class Actinomycetes; order Micrococcales; family Brevibacteriaceae; genus Brevibacterium; species Brevibacterium ihuae. The sequence goes on from NZ_FXWZ01000002.1 coordinate 44,600, forward strand.
CGCGGAGATCCTCGGCCGCACGATCCTCGCCGCCGAGCAGTACGGGGTGGCGCAGCGGGCGTTCGACCTCACCCTCGAGTACATCAAGGGCCGCCGCCAGTTCGGCCGCACCATCGGCTCCTACCAGGCGGTCAAGCACCGCATGGCCGACCTCTGGCTCGAGGTGTCCCAGACCGGGGCGGCCGCGATCTACGCCGCCCGCGTCGCCGCCGCCTGGCAGGCCGGGGAGGAGACCGAGGAGGAGGCGAACCTGTGCTCGCTCGTCGCCGGCTCGTACGCCTCGACCACCGCGGTCCACGCCGCGGAGGAGGCCGTGCAGCTCCACGGCGGCAACGGCATGACCTGGGAGTACCCGCTGCACCTCTACCTCAAGCGCGCCAAGGCCGACGAGCTCATCCTCGGCCACGCCGCCGCCCAGCGGCGGGCGCTCGCCCCGCTCATCGATCTGACAGCATGACCACAGGCGGCTCCGGCCGCCGCCGGCCGGCGGGACGCTCCGCCGGTCCGACCAACGAGAGGACCTCTCATGACTGATGCAGTCATCGTCTCCACCGCCCGCACGCCGATCGGCAAGGCCTACCGCGGCGCTTTCAACAACACCCAGTCCCAGGAGCTCGCCGGCCACGCGATCAAGCACGCCGTGGAGCGTGCCGGGCTCGAGGGCGGCGAGGTCGAGGACGTCATCCTCGGCGCCGCCCTCCAGCAGGGCGCGCAGGGCGGCAACGTCGCCCGCCAGGCGCTGCTCCGCGCCGGCCTGCCCGTCACCGTGTCCGGCATGACGCTCGACCGCCAGTGCTCCTCGGGCCTCATGGCGATCGCCACCGCGGCCAAGCAGATCATCCACGACGGCATGGACATCGCCGTCGGCGGCGGCGTCGAGTCGATCTCGCTCGTCCAGAACGACAAGCAGAACACCTTCCGCGCCAAGGACCCGTGGCTCGTGGAGAACCTGCCGGAGATCTACCTGCCGATGCTCAACACCGCGGAGATCGTCGCCGAGCGCTACGGCGTGTCCCGTGAGGCGCAGGACGAGTACGCCCTGTCCTCCCAGCAGCGCACCGCCGCCGCGCAGGAGGCCGGCCGCTTCGACGCCGAGATCGTCCCCCTCGAGTCGACGCAGATCGTCGTCGACAAGGAGACCAAGGAGACCTCGGAGAAGCAGGTCACGCTGAGCAAGGACGAGGGCAACCGCCCGCAGACCGACCTCGCGAGCCTCGCGAAGCTCCAGCCGGTGCTCGCCCCGGGCGTGGCCTCGCAGAACCCGACCGTCACCGCCGGCAACGCCTCGCAGCTGTCCGACGGCGCCTCGGCCTCCGTGCTCATGTCCGACGCCGAGGCCTCGCGCCGCGGCCTCGAGCCGCTCGGCATCTACCGGGGCATGGCCGTCGCCGGCTGCGGCCCGGAGGAGATGGGCATCGGGCCGGTGTTCGCGATCCCGAAGCTGCTGCAGCGCCACGGCCTCACCGTCGACGACATCGGCCTGTGGGAGCTCAACGAGGCCTTCGCCGTGCAGGCCCTGTACTGCCGCGACAAGCTCGGCATCGATCCGGAGAAGTACAACGTCGACGGCGGCGGCATCTCCGTCGGCCCCCCCTACGGCATGACCGGCGCCCGCCTCGTCGGCCACGCCCTCATCGAGGGCAAGCGCCGCGGCGTCAAGTACGTCGTCGTGACCATGTGCATCGGCGGCGGCATGGGTGCCGCCGGCCTGTTCGAGGTCGCCTGATCCATCCTGCTCGGGGCGGGTGCGGATGCACCCGCCCCGAGCACACCCATCACCAGTTCCATCCCGCTGTACCGCTCACCCGATGTGAAGGAATGACACCATGAGCTTCTTCGAAACCCGCCCCTGGCTGCAGACCGTCGCCGATGACGAGCGACTGAACAAGCAGATCGAGGAGACGACCACCCTCGCGCTCTTCGACCGCGCGGTGGAGCGCTTCCCCGACCGGACGGCGATCAAGTACTACGGCTACGAGCCCACCTGGGCCGAGCTCGACCGGATGGTCGACGCCTTCGCCGCCTACCTCGTCGACCAGGGTTTCGAGCCCGGCGACCGGCTGGGCGTCTACCTCCAGAACGTCCCCCACTACTACGTCGCCGTGTACGGCGCGTGGAAGGCCGGCGGCGTCGTCGTGCCGCTCAACCCGATGTACCGCGACGAGCTCGAGCACGTGTTCTCCGACGCCGGGGTCAAGGCGCTCGTCGTGTCCGCCGCGGCCTACCTCGACCGGGTGAAGCCCTACGCCGAGGGCCTGCCGATCGTCGTCACCTGCAACGAGAAGGACTACCAGCGCACCGACGACGAGCGGATCTTCGGGATGTTCGCCGACTCCTACGACACCGGGAATCCCGACTTCGCGACCGTCGTCGCCGAGTACGACGGGAAGTCCGTGCCGGACCCCGCGCTCACCCCCGACTCGGTCGGCATCATCGGCTACACCTCCGGCACCTCGGGCCGGTCGAAGGGTGCCGCGATCACCCACCGCGGGCTGACCGTCAACGCCCAGATGCTGCGCGACTACCAGGGCTTCGACGAGACCGCGACGATCTTCACCCTCGCCCCCGTCTTCCACATCACCGGGTTCGTGTGCCAGTTCCTCGCCGCGGCGGCCTGCGGGGCCGCCCTGTCGATGAACTACCGCTTCGACCCCGCGGCCGCGCTCCAGACGTTCCGCACCGACAAGCCGCAGTACATGGCCGGGCCCGCGACCGCCTACATGGCGCTGCTCGCCCACCCGGACTTCACGTCCGACGCCTTCGACTCCTTCACCTCGATCATGTCCGGCGGCGCCCCGCTGCCCGAGGCGATCGTCAAGAAGTTCGAGGAGCGCACCGGGCACTACATCGGCCAGGGCTACGGCCTCACCGAGACGACCGCCCAGTGCGTCGTCGTGCCCCACCACCTCCGTGCGCCGGTCGACCCCGAATCCGGCAATCTGTCCTGCGGTCTGCCGCTGTCGAGCGTGATGCTGAGGATCCTCGACGATGACGGCCAGGAGGTCGGTCCGAACGAGGTCGGCGAGATCTGCGTGCGCGGCCCCATGGTGTCCCTGGAGTACATCAACAACCCGCAGGCCACCGAGGAGAACATCCCCGACGGGGAGCTGCGCACCGGCGACGTCGGATTCATGGACACCGACGGCTGGGTCTTCATCGTCGACCGCAAGAAGGACATGATCAACGCCTCGGGCTTCAAGGTCTGGCCGCGCGAGGTCGAGGACGTCCTCTACACCCACCCGGCGATCCTCGAGGCCGCCGTCGTCGGCGTCCCCGACGAGTACCGCGGTGAGAACGTCGTCGCGTTCATCAGCCTGCAGCCGGGATCCGAGGTCACCGAGGACGACATCATCGCCTACTGCCGCGACCACCTCGCCTCCTACAAGGCTCCGCGCCAGATCAACTTCATCGACGCGCTGCCCAAGACCGCCTCGGGCAAGATCCTGCGCCGCGAGATGCGCAAGGTCGGTGCCGAGCAGGCGGAGAACGGCTGAGATGACCCGGACACCGATGCATGAGCAGTGGGAGGCGGCGGCCGAGGAGCTCGCCGGGATGCGCGACCTGTGGCCGGCCGAGGTCCCCCGGGAGTACAGCGAGCCGCTGCCCGGTGCGGTGCTCGCCGACTACACGCAGAAGTGGGCGGCGGAGCGGCCGGACACCGTCGCCATCCACTTCTACGGGCGCGATGTGTCCTATGCGGAGCTCGAGCGCTCGGCCGCCGCGTTCGCCGGGTGGCTCAGGTCCCAGGGCGTGCGCGCCGGCGACCGGGTGGGGGCGTACCTCGTCAACTGCCCGCAGCTGACGATCGCGTTCCTCGGGATCCTGCGCCTCGGCGCCGTGTACGTGCCGATCAACCCGCTGTTCAAGGCCGGCGAGCTCGCCTACGAGCTCGCCGACGCCGGGGTCGGCGTGGTGCTCGCGCACCCGGAGTTCGCCCCGCTCCTCGACGCGGTGCGCGGTGCGGACGGGGTCGATCCGGACCTCACCGTCGCCTACACCCGGATGGCCGACATGATCGACGGCGACCCGGTGCCGCGCGCCCCGTTCGGTGCGATCGACCCGGAGCAGCCCTCGGACTGGCAGACGATCATCGACAGCCCGCCGGCCGACCCGGTGCCGGCGGACCGGGACGCGCTCGCCGCGCTCAACTACACCGGCGGCACCACCGGCATGCCCAAGGGTTGCGAGCACACGCAGGGTCACATGGTCTACACCGCGGTGAGCGCGCTCCTGGGCCAGGGGCGCACCCCCGGGGCCGGTGGAGACGTGGCACTCGGCTTCCTCCCGATGTTCTGGATCGCCGGGGAGGATATGTGCATGCTCAACCCGCTCGTCGACGGGTCCACCGTCGTGCTCATGACTCGCTGGCACCCCGAGGTCGCGCTCGAGCTCATCGCCTCCCAGCAGGTCACCTCGATCGTGGCGCCGGCGGACAACTACGTCGAGCTCATGGAGCTGCCCGGGTTCGCCGGTGCCGACACGTCCTCGCTGCGCAACTGCACCGCGGTGAGCTTCGTCCGCAAGCTCGACCCCGAGCTGCGCGGGCAGTGGCGGGAGGCGACCGGTGTGCTGCTGCGCGAGGCGTCCTACGGGATGACGGAGACGCACACCGCCGACACCTTCACCCTCGGCCTCGATGCGGATGACCAGGACCTGCGCGCCGAGCCGATCTACTGCGGCTACCCGGTGCCCGGCACCCGGATCGTCGTCGTCGATGCCGACCTCGCACCGGTGCCGATCGGGGAGACCGGGCAGATCCTCGTGCACTCGCCCTCCGTCCTCACCCGCTACTACCACCGGCCCGAGGCGAGCCGCGACACGCTCGTCGACGGCTGGCTGCTCACCGGGGACACCGGCCGGTTCGACGCGCACGGGGCGCTGACGTACCTCGCCCGGACCAAGGAGATGATCAAGGTCAAGGGGATGAGCGTGTTCCCCGCCGAGGTCGAATCCTTCCTCAAGGGCCACCCCGACGTCGTGCGGGTCGCCGTCGCCCCGCGCGAGGACCCGGAGACCGGGCAGCGGCCCGTCGCCTTCGTCGAGCTCACGGAGGGCTCCGCGGCGACGCCGGAGAGCATCCGGGACTGGGCGCGGGAGCAGATGTCGTCGTACAAGGTGCCCGAGGTCGTCGTCGTCGACACGATGCCGATGACCGCGACCGGCAAGATCCGCAAGGTCGACCTGCTCAAGGAGCTGCCCACCGCATGACCACGCTGCTCGTCGCGAACCGGGGCGAGATCGCCGCCCGCATCATCCGCACCGCTCAGGACCAGGGGCTGCGCACGCTCGCCGTCCACCCCGCCGACGACGCCGACAGCCTCCACGTCCGGCTCGCCGATTCGGCCCGGCAGCTCGAGGGGATCGGTCCGCGCGCCTATCTCGACATCGCGCAGCTCATCCGGATCGCCGTCGACGAGGGGGCCGAGCTCATCCACCCCGGCTACGGGTTCCTCGCCGAATCCGCCGCGTTCGCCCACGCGTGCCACGAGGCGGGACTGACCTTCCTCGGCCCGTCCGCCGACGTCCTCGAGATCGCCGGGACGAAGACCTCGACGAAGGACCGGGCGGCCGCCCTCGACATCCCCGTCGCCGAGGCGACCGGGGTCCTCGAGACCGCCGCGCCGGCCCTCGAGCTCCTCGAACGACACCCGGCGGGCATCGCGATCAAGGCGCTCGCCGGCGGGGGCGGGCGCGGCATCGCCGTCGTCCCCTCCCCGGAGGACGTCGAACCGGCGATCGCGCGCTGTGCGGCGGAGGCCGAGCACGGATTCGGGGACGCGCGCGTGTTCGCCGAGACCTGGTTCCCCGCAGCCCGCCACATCGAGGTCCAGTGCATCGGCACCCCCGACGGCGTGTACGCGCTCGGCGACCGCGACTGCTCGCTGCAGCGCCGCCGGCAGAAGCTCGTCGAGCTCGCCCCGGCACCCGGACTGTCCGCAGAGCTGCGTGCGGACCTCCACCGGGCGGCGGAGAAGCTCCTCGACTCGCTCCACTACCTGTCGCTCGCGACCGTCGAGTTCCTCGTCGCCGACGACGACTGGGTGCTCCTCGAGGTCAACCCGCGGATCCAGGTCGAGCACACCGTCACCGAGGCGGTCACCGGGCTCGACCTCGTCGCCTGCCAGATCGCGCTCGGCCTGGGCGAGGACCTCGCCGTCCACGGCGTGGCCGAGGACATGACGTGGGAGCCTGCCGGCAGCGCGATCGAAGTGCGGGTGGCCGCGGAGACCCTCGCCGCCGAGGGCACCGTGCACCCGGCCACCGGCACGATCGAGCGCTTCGACCTGCCGAGCGGGCCCGGGATCCGCGTCGACACCTGGGTGCGCGGCGGCACCCGCGTGGGCGCCCTCTACGACACCGTCATCGCCAAGGTCATCGCCCACGGCCCGAGTCTCGAGGCCGCCGAGCGCCGGTCCGTCGGCGCGCTCGCCGAGCTCGGCTGCACCGGGCTGGACACGAACACCGCCTTCCTCCGCGCCGTCCTCGAGCGCGCGCAGCTCGGCCAGGCGCACACGACATGGATCGACGAGCACATGGGAGCGCTCGTCGCCCGGGCCGCGGAGCTCGCGGCGGGGGACGGTGGCGCGGACGGCGCCGGCACCGGTTCCGGTGGTGCGCCGGGAGGTGCGGGCGCCTCGTCGGCCGAGGGCGCCTCGGCTGCGGCTCGCACCGCGCCCGCACCCGGGCCGGGGGAGGAGCTCGTCGCCGCCCCGCTCAGCGGCACGATCGTGTCCCTCGAGGCGCGGCCCGGTGAGCTCGGGCTCATCGAGGCGATGAAGATGCACCACCCGATCCCGGCACCGGCCCATTCGGAGGCGCGCGCCCTCGTGGCGGTCGGCGACACCGTCGCAGCCGGTGATCCGGTGTTCCTCGTGCGGACCTCCGAGGACCCCGCCGCCCAGGCGGAGGCCGCCGGTGACGAGGCGCACCCGCTCGTCGACGAGGTCGTGCAGCGGCATGCCGACGTGCTCGACGAGGCGAAGCCGGAAGCGGTGGAGAAGATCCACGCCCGGCAGCGGCGGACGGCCAGGGAGAACCTCGACGACCTGCTCGTGCCCGGCTCGTTCGTCGAGTACGGGCCGCTCGTCATCGCCGCCCAGATGGCCAGGCGCTCGCTGGAGGAACTCATCGCGCGCACGAGCGGGGATGGGCTGATCGGCGGGATCGGACTCGTCGACACGCCCAGCGGTCCGCTCGAGGCCGTCGTCATGAGCTACGACTACATGGTGCTCGCCGGCACCCAGGGCTCCCGCAACCACGCGAAGACCGATCGGCTCATCCAGGTCGCGGCGTCCAAGGGGCTGCCGGTGGTGCTGTTCGCCGAGGGCGGCGGCGGGAGGCCCGGCGACACCGACCGGGCCCCGGGCGCCCACCTCAACGTCCACACCTTCGCCGCGCTCGCCGGGCTCAAGGGCCGGGTGCCGCTCGTCGCGATCGTGTCCGGGCGGTGCTTCGCCGGCAACGCCGCGCTCGCCGGGGTGTGCGACGTCATCATCGCCACCGAGGACGCGAACCTCGGGATGGGCGGGCCGGCGATGGTCGAGGGCGGCGGCCTGGGGCGCTACCGGCCCGAGGACATCGGCCCGGTCGGCGTCCACACCGCGAGCGGTGTCATCGACGTGCTCGTCGCCGACGACGCCGAGGCCGTCTCCGTCACCCAGCAGTACCTGCGCTACTTCGTGCCGACGGGGGAGAGCGGCGGTGCCGGGCCGGGTGCCGTGTCCCCGGATACCCAGCAGGGCGCCTCGGCCGCGGACTCCGGTGCCCCGGATCCGGAGCGCGCGCGGGCCGTGGTCCCCGGGGACCGGCTGCGCGCCTTCGAGATGCGCGAGGTGATCCGCAGCGTCGTCGATGCGGACACGTTCCTCGAGCTGCGCCCGGATCACGCACCGGGCGCGATCACCGGTTTCGCGCTCGTCGCCGGCCGGCCGATCGCGATCATCGCCAACGACAACCACCACCTCGGCGGGGCGGTCGACGTCGATGCCGCGAACTCCTTCGTGCGGCTGCTCGAGACCGCGCAGGCGCGCGGGATCCCTGTCGTGTCCTTCGTCGACACCCCCGGGTTCATGGTCGGCCCGGAGGCCGAGCACGAGCCGGGCGTCACCGCGTTCGGTCGGTTCTTCACCACGGGGGCGGGGCTGAGCGTGCCGTTCGGGGCGGTCGTCGTGCGCAAGGGCTACGGGCTCGGCGCGATGGCGATGGCCGCCGGCTCCTTCCACGCCACCCGCTTCACCGTCGCCTGGCCGAGCGGGGAGATGGGACCGATGGGCCTGGAGGGCGCGGTGCGCCTGGGCTACTCGAAGGAGCTCGCCGCGGTCGAGGACCCGGCCGAGCGCGAGGCGCTCTACGAGAAGCTCGTCGCGGAGTCCTACGAGCAGGGCCGGGCGATGACCGCGGCGATGTTCTTCGACGTCGACGACGTCATCGACCCCGCCGAGACCCGCCGCTGGATCAGCACCCTGTTCTGACAGTGCCCGGCCGGGCGTCCGACCGAACTGTGGGGCTTTCGACGGAGGGTGGTGGCATCAACGCCACCACCCTCCGCCGGAAGTCCTGCACTCGTACGCCCGGTCTCAGCGGATCGCCTCGGCGATCGGGGTGGACCCGTCGAAGAAGTTGACGGTCTCCCGGACTCCGGCACCCTCACGCAGGACGTGGGTGATGACGGCTGCGACGTTGTCGCGGGAGGTGACCTTCTCCTCGTCGGAGGGCGTGCGGCCCTCGGCCTCGCCGTGGGAATCGACGACCTGGATCTGCTCGCTCGCCGGGTCGAGGGTGAGGCGGCCCGGGCCGAGGATCGTGTAGTCGAGCTCGGTCTCGCGCAGGTGAGCGTCGGCGTCGTGCTTGGCCTTGGCGTAGGGGAAGAAGGAGTTGTCCTCCTCGAGCCGGTCGACGTCGATCCCCGCGGTGACGTAGGAGACGATGACGAACCGCTGCACGCCGGCCTGCTGCGCGGCCTTCATCGCGCGCACGGCCGCTTCGTAGTCGACTGCGTGCGTGCGCTGCGGGTCGCCCCCGCCGGCGCCGGCGGAGAACACCACGGCCTTCGCCCCGGTGAACTGCTTGGCGAGGTCCTCCTCGGTCGCGGTCTCGATGTCGAGGACGACGGGATTCGCGCCGGCCTCCCTGACGTCATCGCGCTGGTCCTCCTTGCGGATGACGGAGTCGACGGCGAATCCCGCCGCGGTGAGTCGGGGTGCGGCGAGCAGGGCGATCTTGCCGTGTCCGCCGAGGATGACGATGCGATCGGTGTCTGACATGGGGTGCTCCTTCCGCGCCGGAGCCGGCGCCGGGGTCCTCCGCGCCCGGTCGTCCCGTCACCCGTGAAGCGGGTGCCGCGGACCGTCGGGCTGCGGCTTCCACTCCGCACAACGTCGGTCACGGCGAGATATTCCGCCGGCCGTGGCCCCGATCGCTCGTCAGGCGTGAGCGTCGGTGTCCGCGGACGCCCCGCGCCGCCGTCGGAGGAGGAGCGGGATCGCCACGAGGACGGCCGCCGAGGTGCCCGCGACGAGGTCGACCATCGTGTCGGTGTTGTTCCGCTGCGCGTTCGTCCCGACGACGATGTCCGCGGTGAACTCGGACATCTCCCACAGGAGCGCGACGAGGCCGCTCACGGCGATGACGACGACGGCCTCGAACCACGGCGGGGGGGTGAGATCGGTCCGCCGGTAGGCGATGCCGAGCGCGTAGACCGTGCCGAGCGCGATGAGGATGCCGGAGTAGAAGTGGACCACGGTGTCCCACAGTCCCCACACCGCATAGAAGTGGAGGTGGCTGCCGAGGAACGGGCCGGAGAGCAGCAGCGCCGCGTAGAGCCCCTGGAGCCACGCGGGGATTGGGGTGCGCGCCCAGCGCTCGAGGAGGAGCGGCACCAGACCGGCGGGAATCAGCAGCGCCGGGATGATGATGTCGGACCACTGCCGGGTGACCACGGCGACCACGACCGCGGCGAGGCAGATCACCTCGGTGGCGAGGAGGGGCAGGTGCCGCTGGAAGGCACCGGCCCGGGTGTCGGTGGTGCGTGCGTTGTCGACCGTTCTCACGGGGGCGACCCTAACAGTCCGGCCTGACGTGCCCGTCCAGGTGTCCCGGTCCTACGATGGTGGTCATGCGTGCACTCGACCGGGACATCCTCAGGCTCGCCGTCCCGGCACTCGGGGCGCTCGCCGCCGAACCCCTGTTCCTCCTCGCCGACACCGCGATGGTCGGGCACCTGGGGCCCGAGGCGCTCGGCTCGCTCGCGATCGCGAGCACGATCCTCCAGACCGTCCTCGGCCTCATGATCTTCCTCGCCTACGCGACGACCCCGCGCGTGGCCCGCCGGCTCGGCGCCGGTGACACCCCGGGCGCGATCGGCGCCGGCTTCGACGGGATCTGGCTCGCGCTCATCACCTCGGGCGTCCTGCTCGTCATCGGGCTGCCGCTCATCGACACGGGTATCGGCTGGTTCGATCCCACGCCCGAGGTGGCCGCCGGCGCCTCGGCCTACCTCACCATCTCCTGGTGGGGCCTGCCCTTCATGCTCACCGTCGTCGCCGCGACCGGGCTGCTGCGCGGGCTGCAGGACACGCGCACCCCGCTCTACGTCGCCGCCGGCGGCTTCCTCTCCAACATCGGGCTCAACGCGCTCTTCATCTACGGTCTCGACATGGGCGTGGCCGGGTCCGCGCTCGGCACGCTCATCGCCCACCTCGGGATGTGCGCGATCTACCTCGTCATCGCCGTCCGCGCCGCCCGCCGCACCGGGGCCTCGCTGCGCCCGGACTGGGCGGGCGTCATCCGGGCGGCCCGCACCTCGGGCTGGCTGCTCGTGCGCAACGGTTCGCTGCGCGCTGCGATGATCCTCCTCATCGTGCTCGCCACCGGTCTGGGCACCGTGCAGCTCGCCGCGATCCAGGTCATCCAGACGCTATTCAACGCGCTCGCCCTCGTCCTCGACTCGCTCGCGATCGCCGGGCAGGCGCTCATCGGCCTCGAGCTCGGGCACCGCCGGCGGGAGCGGGTGGCGGCGATCAACCGGCGGCTCATCCAGTGGGGGATCGGCTTCGGGGTCGTCGTCGGCGTGCTGCTCGCCGCCGCGTCCCCGGTCCTCGGTGCGGTGTTCACCGGCGATCCCGAGGTCGCCGCCCTCATCGGCACGCTCGCTCTCATCCTCGCCGCCGGGATGCCGATCGCCGGGTACGTCTTCACCCTCGATGGTGTGCTCATGGGAGCCGAGGACGCCCGCTACTTGGCGCTCGCCCAGTTCGGGGCGCTGCTCGGGTACGCGGTCCTGCTGCTCCTCGTGTTCACGCAGTGGCCGACCGTCCATGTGCTGTGGGCGTGCTTCGGGATCGGCTTCGTCGCGTTCCGCGCGGTCAGCCTGGGCTGGCGGGTGCGCGACGACGGCTGGATTCGGCGCGCCGAAGCGCGCAGCTGAGAGCGGGCGCGGCCCGCTCGCACGGACCCCGGCCCCGGGCGCGGATACGATGATGGGCGTACTCGCACCCAGTCCCGAGGAGTCCCCGCATGCGCATCGTTACGGTCCCGTCCGACGGCGAGCACATCCTCCTGCCGTTCCTCGAGCTCTGCTGCAACTGGTCGATGGACCGCCCGCCGCTCGACGCCAAGGCGGTCCGCGCCGACGATCACCTCAACCGCTACATCGAGGGCTGGGGAAGGACCGGGGACCTCGGTGTCATGGCGGTGGGCGAGGACGACGGACCCGGGCAGACCGACAGCGAGGCGGGTGACGGCGAAACGGGTGACGGCGACGCCGACTCGAGTGCCGCAGGACCCGAGGCGGATCCCCGCGTGCTCGGGGCGGCCTGGCTCCGCACGATGGGGGAGAAGCCGGGCTACGGCTGGGTCGCCGACGAGATCCCCGAGCTCTCGATCGCGGTCCTGCCCGAGGCGCAGGGCGAGGGGCTCGGCCGCCGGCTCATGCAGGCGCTGCTCCAGATGGCGCGGCTCACCGGTGTCCGGGCGATCAGCCTCGCCGTCGAGGACGGCAACGGGTCCCGCCACCTGTACGAGGAGCTCGGCTTCGCGGTCATCGGCCGCAACGGGAGCTCCGACGTCATGCTGCTCGACCTCGCGGCGCGCGAGGGCTGAGACCGTGCGGGTCCGCAACCGGCACTCCCGCGACCTCGACCGGCCCGCCGCCGAGGTCGCGGCGCTGCTGTCGACGCTCGGAACCCGGGACGACGGGCTGTGGCCTGTGCACCTGTGGTTCCCCATGCGCCTCGACGGCCCGCCCCTCGTCGGTGCGGCGGGCGGGCACGGCCCGGTGCGCTACCACTGCACGGAGCGTTCACCGGATGCGGTGACCTTCGCCTTCGACTCGATCCTCGGCTCGCGGCACTGGCGCGGCTTCCACCGGTTCGTCGTCGTCCCCTCCGCCCGCGGCAGCCGCCTCGTGCACGACCTCGAGCTCCGCATCGGCCCGTGGCGGCGTCTGCAATGGGCGGTGCTCGTCGGTCCGCTGCACGACGCCGTGCTCGAGGACCTCCTCGATCGCGCAGCCGGGGTCACCGGCCCGCCCCGCTGGTCGCCGTGGGTCCGGCTCCTCCGCCGGGTGTACCCGCGGATCCGGGCGCGCGGGTCCGCCGCGTAGGCGGAGATCCTCCGGCGCGTGCGGCACGGGGGCGCGCGGGGCCGGTCGGTGTGCGAACGATCAGTGTCCGAACGCACGCCGATAGGCGGCGGGGGTGACGCCCATCGCCCGGCGGAGCCGCCGGCATCGCGAACGCACGGGGACGGTGATCCGGTCCGGGTGGGGAGGCCCGCTGCGACGTCCCCGTGGGGACGTCTCAGCGGGGACGTCTCGGCTCACGGCGGACGGTCAGCTCGGCAGGGTCCCGAGCCATCGCCGGAGGTCGAGAGCGAGTTCGGTCGGCGCCTCGAGCTGCACGAGGTGGCCGGTCCCCTGGAAGGTCGTGACGCCGGGCTGCCCGGGGAACCGGCCGGCGAGCTCGGCCGCCTGGGCGACGGGGATCCAGGGATCGTCCGCGCCCCAGCCGATGTGCACCGGGCATCGGGTCTCAGCGAGTCGGGCGACTATGGGCGCGGTGTGGTCCGGAGTGAGTGCGGCGATCTGCCGGTAGAAGGCGACCTGTCCGCGCGGCGAGCACCACGGTCGGGCGAGCTCCTCGACCCGCGCGGGGGTGAGGGTGTCGCCGCCGGCGCCGGAGATGTACTCCCGGACGAGGGCGGCGTGCAGATTCTCCGGAAGTGCGGCGAACACCTCGTGGTGCTCGGAGACGAGTCGGAAGAACGGCGAGCCCCACGGGTCGAGTGCGACGACATCGAGGAGATAGAGCGAGGCGGAGGCGGCGCCGTCGAGCAGATGGGATCCGAGAGCGACCGCACCGCCGATGTCGTGCGCGACGACGTGGGGTCGATCGAGATCCCAGTGATCGATGAGCGCAGTGAGACGGTGGCGCTGATGGACGAGGTCGACCGGCGGATCGGATCCGCGGATCGACCTCCCGTACCCCGGCATGTCCCACAGGAAGACCCGGAACGACCGTGCGAGCGCTCGGGCCACCGGCAGCCAGGTCTCCGCCGACCACGGTGTCCCGTGGCAGAGCACGACGTCACCGGCGGGGTTGCCGGTCTCGGGCTCGAGCACGGAGGTCGCGATCTCGGTGCCGAGGATCGGGATGCGCTCGGGCGGGGCGGGGAGGTCGGTCATGCGCGCTACGCTAGACCTTCATGTCGACATGAAGGCAAGAGGTGCGGGAACGTGAGGAGCACGGTGTCATGAGGATCGGGGAGGCCGCAGGGCGCCTCGGCGTCGCGACCCACGTCCTGCGTCATTGGGAGGACGCGTGCGGCATCACGCCGGACCGGACCCCTGCAGGGTATCGCGACTATACCGAGGAGCATGTGCGCCGACTGCAGGTCGTCCGATCCTGCCGGTCCGTCGGGCTGGGTCTCGAGGAGATCCGCCTCATCCTGCACCGCGACGAGCAGGGGCGCGACGGCGTCATCGCCGCTCGTCTCGAGGCGATCCGCAGGCAGCGGGCGGAGCTCGACGCCGCGGAAGCGTTCCTCGAGCACGTCCGAGAGTGCCGGCACAACTTCATCACACGGTGCGAGAGCTGTTCCGCCTATGCACTGGCGAACCCCTCTCGTCCCGCGGAACCGACGTCCCCGCTGTGACGTCCGACGCCGTTCGGCAATGGACCAGGACGTCACAGCGGCGACGCCTCAGCTCACGGTGGGCCGGCCGGTCTCAGCCGACCGGCCGCACGCGACCCATCCGCTCGACGGCCTCGGTGAGGATCGCCGGTGAGGTGGCGAAGTTGAGCCGGACGTGTTGGGCACCGCCCGTGCCGAACACGTGACCGGAGCTCAGCGCCACCCGGGCCTCGTCGAGGAACAGCTGCGCCGGTCCCGCGAGATCGGACACGACGGCGAGTCCGTCCCGCGCGGCGGGTGCCCCGGCGCCGAGGTAGCTGCAGTCGAGCCATGCGAGGTAGGTGCCCTCGGGCACGCGGAAGCCGGCCTCGGGCAGGTGCTCGGCGACGAGCCGGCGCAGCAGCGTCCGGTTCGCGTCGAGACCCCGCAGCAGCGCGCCGAGCCACTCCTGTCCCTCCCGGAGCGCGACGGTGTGGGCGATGAGGCCGAGGTGGCTCGGGCCGTGGCTGACCTCCTCGGGCATGCGGGCGAGATCCGCGGCGGCCTCCTCCCCGGCGATCGCGAGCGCGGCCTTGAGACCGGCGAGGTTCCAGGCCTTCGACGCCGACATCAGCGCGAAGGCGTCCTCCGACCCGGGCACGCTGAGATAGGGGGTGAAGCGGGCCCCGGGCAGGACGAGCGGGGCGTGGATTTCATCGGCGACCACCCGGACCCCGTGGGTGCGGGCGAGCTCCGCGATCCGCGCGAGCTCCCCCGGGGTGTGCACCGTTCCGGTGGGGTTGTGCGGGTTGCAGAGCAGGTAGGCGGCCCCGCGCCCGCCCTGTCTGATCCGGCGGAACGTGTCCTCGAGGACGCCGAGGTCCACCCGGCCGTCCGCACCGAGGGGCGCCTCGACGATCCGCCGGCCGTCATGGGTGACGAAGGCGTAGAACGGCGCGTAGACGGGGGAGTTGACGACGACGGCGTCACCGGGCTCCGTCAACAGCCGGAGCACCTCGACGATTCCCATCATGACGTCGGGGACGATCGCGGTCCGCTCCACGGCCAGGTCGTTCCACGCCCAGTTCTCCGCTGCGAACGCGGAGAAGGCCTCGGCGTACGCGGTGCCGACGGGATACCCGGTGTCACCGGCATCGATGGTGCGGTGGAGGGCCTCGGCGATGGGCGGGGCGAGTCGGACGTCCATCTCCGCGACCCACAGCGGCAGCACGTCAGCGGGGTGGGCGCGCCACTTCATGCTCGTCCGCTGCCGGAGCTCATCGAGCCCGAGCTCCTCGAGCGGGTTGGCGACCTGCTGCGCGCGCGACGGATCCATCATTCGAACTGCCACCTCGTTCATCGGAACCGAGCCGCGCGGCTCGCGTGCTCGGACGGAGTCTTCAGCATCGCACTGCCCGAGGGCCGAATCCACTCCGCCGAGTGCAGCGCTCAGTGCGTGATCGTCGTCTGCTGGTAGAAGGTGAGTCGCACCTCGTCGTCGACCAGCCGGTAGTGGCTCGCCATGAGGGCCTCGAACGGGGCAGGGTCCGCAGCGCGCCGCGCGCTCGCCCGGTACACGAGTGCCGCGGAGTCCTCGCCGGTCGGCACCACCCGGGCCTCGGTGAGGGTGTAGGAGTCCCAGGCGGGGGAGTCGTCGAGGCCGGCGACGATCGTCTCCCGGTCGAGAACCATCCCGTTGACGAGGACCATGACCGCCTCCGGCGTCATGAGAGCGCCGTAGAACGCGCCGCCCCGGTGGCTGGACAGGGCGTCCCACCCGCGGTGCTCGAGGGCGAGCAGGGATTCGAGCGCGAGGGGGTCAACGTGAGTCGGGTCGGTCATGCTCTCATGGTAACGGTCGCACCGCCTCACCGCTGCACGACGCGTCCCCGCGGGGACGTCACAGCGGGGACGTCCCGGCAGGCAGCGTCCAGGCGCTCACCACTGCACGGGCAGCGGCGGGAGCGGCTTCGCGTAGAGCCAGTCGTGGATGAGCGGCTCGACCGGGCGGCCGCACACCTGTTCCGCAAGCGCGAGGAACGCCGCGGTGGTGACATTCGCTCCCCGATGCTGATCGGTCCAGCGCCGCAGGATCCCGAAGAAGTCCTCGTCGCCGAGGTGGAGGCGCAGCGCGTGGAGGGTGAGCGCACCGCGCTTGTACACCCGGTCGTCGAACATGTCGGCGGCGCCCGGATCGGCGAGCACGAGGTCCTGGGGCTGCCCGGCCAGGCGCGCGTGCTGCTCGCGGGCGTGCCGCTGTGCGGGCTTCTGGCCCGAGTCCTCCGACCAGATCCACTCCGCGTAGCAGGCGAAGCCCTCGTTGAGCCAGATGTCGGACCACGTCGCCGGGGTCAGCGCGTTCCCGAACCACTGGTGCGCCATCTCGTGCGCGACGAGCCGCTCGGAGTTCCACGTCCGGCTCAGGTGGTTGCGACCGAGGATCGACAGCGGCTGCGACTCGAGCGGGATCTCGAGGACGTCGTCGGTGACGACGATCCCGTAGTGGCCGAACGGGTACGGTCCGAACCGGCGCTCGAACACCGCCATCATCGCGTGCTGCACCGCGAGCGCCTGCTGCGCCCGGTCCCACAGCGTCTCGCTGCAGGCAAGCGCCATCGCCACGCGCGACGGCGCGTGGGATCCGCTCTCGATCGCACCGCGCCGGTACTGGCCGATCTGCACGGTCGCGAGATACGTCGCGAGCGGCTCGGCGGACTCCCACGTCCACGCCGTCCGACCCGCGCGCCGTCGCGTCCCGACGAGCTCGCCGTTGGAGATCACGGTGTACTCGGAGTCGACGAGCACCGTCACCCGGAAGGTCGCCTTGCTGCTCGGGTGGTCGTTGCACGGGAACCACGTCGCCGCCCCCGTCGGCTGGCCGGCGACGAGCACGCCGTCGGTGAGCTCCTCCCAGCCGACGTCGCCCCAGGTCCCCATCGCCGGTCCCGGGGTGCCGGAGTAGTGGATGGTGAGCGCGAGCTTCTCGTCGACGACGAACCTGTCGATCGCCTTGATGACGAGCTTCGTCCGCGTCTGCTTGAAGCGGTGCCGGCGCCCGTTGACGAGGACCCGGCTCACTGCGAGGCCGATGAGATCGAGCTCGATGGTCCGGGCGTCCTCGAGCATCCAGCCGCGCAGCATCGCCTGCCCGGCGAGCCGGTTCGGCAGGATCTTGTAGTCGAGGTGGAGATCGTAGTGCTCGATCCGGACCCCGGGGGTCCCGGAGTGCGGGGTGTAGCTGTCGAGCGTCGACGTCATCGGACCTCCTCCTCGGCGTTCGTGGGCGCGGGCTCGGCGAAAGCGGATTCCGGCAGGTCGGGGGCGTCGACCCAGGGGACCACCGGGTTGCCGGCGAAATAGGCGTCCGCGGGGACGAACTCGCCGCGCATGACGAGCGAGGCGGGGCCGACGGTCGCGGCGCGGCCCAGAGAGGCCGCCGGCAGGATCACGCTGTTGGGGCCCAGGGTCGCGCCGGTGTCGAGGGTCACCGTGTCGAGCGCCATGACGCGGTCGTGGAACAGGTGGGTCTGGACGACGCAGCCGCGGTTGACCGTCGAGTTGTCGGCGAGCTCGACGAGGTCGGCCTCCGGCAGCCAGTAGGTCTCGCACCACACGCCGTGTCCGATCCGCGCCCCGAGCGCCCGCAGGTACCACACGAGCGCCGGCGTGCCGACGGCCGAGCGCGCGAACCACGGGGCGGCGACGAGCTCGACGAAGCAGTCGGCGACCTCATTGCGCCAGATGAACGAGGACCACAGGGGGTGCTCGCCGGGGGTCACGCGACCGACGAACAGCCATTTCGTCACGACGGCGATGCCGGCGGCGGCCGCCCCGGCGAGCATCATCACCACACCGGACACGGCGGTCATGATGACCGCGGGCCACACCCCGCCCGTCGCCTCGGCAGCGGCGGCGAGCAATCCGGCGAGAGTGAGGACCACGGCGGTGACGAGGATCCCGGCGGTGAGCACCGCGAGGATCCGCAGCGTCTCCCACGTGCCGCGCAGCGCCTTGAGCCGGAGCGGCGGATCGTAGGTCAGCGACTCGTCGGCGGCGACCTCGGAGCGGCGGAGCTCGACCGGGGGAGAGCCGATCCACGAGCTGCCCTTCTTCGCCTTCTGCGGGGCGGCCGACAGCACGGCGACGAGCGAGTTCTTCCGCACCCGGCGCCCGGCCGCGGCCATGCCCGAGTTGCCGAGGAACGCCCGCTTGCCGACCTTCGCGCGGCCGATCCGCATCCAGCCGCGGCCGAGCTCGTACGAGGCGACCATGGTGTCGTCGGCGAGGAATGCCCCGGAGGCGATCTGCGTCATCGACGGCACGAGGAGCACGGTCGACGCCTCGACCCCGCGGCCCACCCGGGCGCCGAGGATCCGCAGCCAGACCGGGGTGAGCAGGCTCGCGTAGAGCGGGAACAGCAGGTCGCGGGCCATGTCCATGATCCGCTCCGTTGCCCACACCCGGAAGCCCATCGCCGAACGCACCGGATAGGTCCCCTCGCGCAGTCCGAGTGCGAGCCCGCGCACCGCGGCGACGACGAGGAGCGCGGTGCAGAGGAACCACGAGGCGGCGAGCAGCGGCGACCAGGCGAGGAGGACGAGCGGGCGGGCCAGCACCTCGGGCCCGGACACGGCGAGCACGAGGGCGATCCCGGGCACGGCTGCGACGTAGGGGATCGCGGCGTGGAAGATCGACCCGACCGCGTAGAGGAGGAAGGGCGTGTGGCGCCGGCGGGTGGGCGGGTCCGGCCACGTACTCTTCGACCGTCCGATCCGCACCGCCGGGGATCCGGAGAACACCTGGTTCTTCCGCACCTTCCCGGTCACCGCCGAACCGGGTTCGACGTGGGCGCCGGATCCCACCCGGGACCCGGGCATGAGCGTCGAGCGGGCGCCGACGGTGGCGTAGGCACCCACGTGGACGGCGCCGATGCGCAGCAGGTCGCCGTCGACCCACCACCCCTTGAGGTCGACCTCGGGCTCGATCGCCGCACCCTCCTCGAGGGTGAGCAGGCCGGTCACCGGCGGGATCGAGTGGAGGTCGACGTCGGGTCCGATCCGGTTGCCGAGCAGCCGCGCGTACCACGTCACCCAGGGCGCCGAGGCGACGGACACCGCGGCGGCGAGGCCGGCGATGTGCTCGGCGAGCCACAGCCGCAGGTGCACGCCGCCGGAGCGCGGATACACGCCCGGACCCACTCCGCGCAGGAGCAGCCGGGCCGCGCCGGCGGAGATGAGCATCCGGCCCCACGCGGTGACGAACACGAGGTAGAGCACCGCGACGAACCACCACGGGGTGGTGACGAGCGGTGCCCCGACCGCGGCGGTGAGGTTGCACAGGACGAGGGTGAGGACGACCCACCGCATGGCGGAGAGGATGTGGAGGGGGATCCCGAGGACCGTCTGGAGGAGCTGCATCGAGCGCGCCGTCCGCCGCACCCGGCGCGGACGCCGGTGCACCTCCGCGGGAGCGTCGGCCCCGGTGCACAGCTCGACGAGGGCGCCGAACCGCGGGTGGGCGTAGATGTCGCCCACGGTGATCCGGGAGTGCTCGGCGCGCAGCCGCGACACGAGCTGGGCGGCGGCGAGCGATCCGCCGCCGGCGTCGAAGAAGTCGGTGTCCATGCCCGGCGTGCCGCCGAGCACCGCCGCCCACTGCTGTCCGATCCATTCCGCGTGCGCGGGCAGCGGGCCCGCGGCGTCGACCTCGGCGAGGGAGTCGAGCGGCCACGGCAGCGCGTTCCGGTCGACCTTGCCCGAGGTCTTCGTCGGCAGGTCGTCGACGATCGCGAGGCGGGGGACGAGGGCGGCGGGGAGCACCTGGCGGAGCTGCTCGGCGCGGGCGGCGAGGAAGGCGGCCTCCTCCTCCGGCGCCGGGCGCCGGGAGGGTGCGAGGTAGCCGATGAGCAGCTGGGTGCCGCCGGGCGTCGTCTTCACCGCGGCCGCACCGCCGGCGATGGCGGGCAGCGCCTGGAGCGCGGAGTCGACCTCGCCGAGCTCGATCCGCCGCCCGCCGAGCTTAACCTGCTCGTCGGCGCGGCCGACGAACACGAGGCCGGCGGGATCGTTGACGACGAGGTCCCCCGACCGGTAGGCGCGCTCCCAGCCGAGGGTGGGCATCGGGGCGTACTTCTCGGCGTCCTTCGCCGCATCGAGGTAGCGGGCGAGCCCCACCCCGCCGATGATGAGCTCGCCGGTCCCGCCGGCGGCCACCGGGACGCCCGCCGCGTCGACGACGGCGAGGTCCCAGCCGTCGAGCGGCAGGCCGATCCGCACCGGCCCGGTCGACCCGAGCGGAGCGGCGCACGCGACGACGGTCGCCTCGGTGGGACCGTAGGTGTTCCACACCTCGCGGGTGCCGTCGGACAGCCGGGCGGCGAGCTCCGGCGGGCAGGCCTCGCCGCCGAAGATCAGCAGTCGGACGTTGTCGAGCGTCTCCGCCGGCCACAGCGCGGCGAGCGTGGGCACGGTCGACACGACGGTGATGCGGCGGCTCGACAGCCACGGCCCGAGGTCCATGCCGGACTTGACGAGGGCGCGCGGGGCGGGCACGAGGCAGGCGCCGTGCCCCCAGGCGAGCCACATCTCCTCGCAGCTCGCATCGAAGGCCACCGACAGCCCGGCGAGGACCCGATCACCGGGCCCGAGCGGCTCGTCGCGGCAGAAGATCCGGGATTCGGCGTCGACGAACGCGGCGGCTGACCGGTGGCTCACCGCCACGCCCTTCGGGGTGCCGGTCGAACCGGAGGTGAAGATCACCCAGCAGTCGTCGCCCGGCTCCGGGGCCCGCAGATCCGGGGTGGCGGAGAGCGGCCGATCGATGGTGCGGGTGATCGTCGGGCGGATCTCCTCGCTCGGTGCGGCGGGGTCGGTGATGACGGCGGCGACCCCGGCCTCGGCGAAGACCGTGCGGGCCCGCTCCTCGGGATCGTCGACGTCGACGGGGACGTAGGCCGCGCCGATCATGAGCACGGCGAGGATCGAGACGTAGAGGTCGAGGGTGCCGCTCGACACCCGTACCCCGACCGCATCGCCGGGGCCGACCCCGGCGGCATGGAGCTCGAGTCCGAGATCCCGCATCGCGGTGAGCAGCTCGGCGTAGCTCAGGCTCCGCTGTCCGTCGTCGATCGCGGGCGCCTCGGGATGGGCGGCGGCGACCTCGAGGATGATGTCGATGAGGGTGCGCGGCGGCGGGGTCCGGTGGGCGCCGGGGAACTGCGGAGGATGGGGTGTCACAGGCCTCGAACTCGATCTCGTGCGGACAGCGGTGGATCAGGAGGAGTCTACGCCGCGCGGAGAGCGGAGGCCGGGAGGCCGGTCCGAGGCGTCGCACGCGCGCGGCCCGGTGCGCGGTGTCCGCACCGCATGCGTGCGCCGGGCCGGTGCCGGGCGGGAGCGCTTCGGCGATACTGGACGGAACCCGGAGCGGAGGGGAGCGGCGAGCAGTGGAGTGGACGATCGAGCGCGCAGTCGGAGAAGGCGACCCCGGCGCCGATGTGATCATCGCTCTCGTGTCCCGGACCCATGCCGTGGCACCGCAGGCGGTCCAAGTCGAGCGGAGCGGGCGGGGGCGCCGAGCCCGGGCCGGTTCCACCCCCGTCGAGGTCTCCCTGTCCCGCACTCCCGGCTGGATCGCCGCGGCGTGCAGCGCGCCGGGGGAGTCCGGCGCCGTCGGCATCGACGCCGAGACCTGGGTGCCGTTCCGCGACTCCGGAACCCGGGCGAGCGACTTCGCCGCCGTCGTCCTCTCCGCCGAGGAGCGGGAATGGTTCCGCGCTGCGGCGTCGGCGACGGAGAGCGATCGGCTGCACTGGCTGCTGCGCACCTGGGTGCGCAAGGAGGCCGTGCTCAAGGCGCTCGGCACCGGTTTCGACACCGCCCGCGGCGGGCTCGATCCCGCCGCGATCGTCCTCGGGCCGCCGTGGGAGGACCCGCGCTGCACGAGCCACCCGCAGGTCGAGCTCGCCGATCGCACCGCCGGGCCGAGCACCGCACCCGTCCTCGTGAGCCTCGCGCACGGTCCGGACCTGTTCGCGGCCCTTCCCTCCGGGGACCGGGACGCCTAGCGTGGGTCGAGGGTCGGCCCGATCCCCGAGGAGGATCCCATGACCTACGACGTCGCGGCACTGCGTCATCACTTCCCCTCGCTCGACAGCGGGATCGCGCACTTCGACGGTCCCGGCGGCACCCAGACCCCGGCCGAGGTCGGTCGGGCCGTCGCCGACACCCTCACCGGACCGCTGTCGAACAAGGGCTCCGGCATCGCGTCCGAGCGCCATGCCCTCGACTCGATGGCCGCATTCCGGCAGGCGATCGCCGACCTCGTCGGTGCCGAGCCGCAGGGGGTCGTCCACGGGCGCTCCGCGACCTCGCTCGCGTATGACTTCGCCGCCCACCTGTCGCGGGACTGGGGCCCGGCCGACGAGGTCGTGCTCACCCGACTCGACCACGACTCGAACATCCGGCCGTGGCTCCAGGCTGCGCGCCGCTCCGGCTCGACGGTGCGCTGGATCGATCTCGACCCCGACACCGGGGAGCTCGATCTCGAATCCGCCCGGCTGGCGATCGGCGAGCGCACCGTGCTCGTCGCGGTCACCGGCGCCTCGAACCTGCTCGGCACCATTCCGCCGGTCCGCGACGTCGCCGATCTCGCCCATGCCCACAGTGCCCTCGTCTGGGTCGATGCGGTGCACCTCGCCGCCCATGTCCTCGTCGACCGCGCGGCGCTCGGAGCCGACGTCGTCGTGTGCTCGCCGTACAAGTTCCTCGGTCCCCACTGCGCCGCTCTCGCCGCCGACCCCGCGCTGCTGGCCGCGATCGTCCCCGACCGCCTCGCCCCGCAGACCGATGCCGTGCCGGACCGGTTCGAGCGCGGCACCCTGCCCTACGAGCTGCTCGCCGGGGTGAGCGCCGCCGTCGACTTCCTCGCCGGGATCGCGCCGGGCAAGGAGACCGGGCGCCGCGAGCGCCTCGCGCGCTCCTACGCTGCGATCGCCGCGCACGAGCACGCGCTGCTCGACCGGCTCGAATCCGGTCTGCAGGGCTTCGGCGACCGGGTGGTGTCCTGGTCGAAGGCGCGGGAGAGGACGCCGACGGTGTGCGTGACCCTGCCCGGCCGCGATGTCCGCGACGTCTATCGCCGGCTCGCCGCGGACCACCGGGTGCTCGCCCCGGCGGGCGACTTCTACGCCTGGGAGGCGGTCGGGAGGCTCGGCCTGCCGGACCGGGTGGGGCTGCGCATGGGCATCGCGCCCTACACCGATGAGCGTGACGTCGATCGGCTGCTCACCGGGCTCGCGGACGTCCTCCGGAGCTGACGACCGTCAGTTCCGCTTGAGGCGGCCCATGACGAATCGCTCGGTGAGGCGCAGCACCGCAGCAACCGGCGCCGCCGCCCGGGAGGCGAGCGCGGCGGCCGGGAGCAGCGCACCGCGCCGGGCGAGCGGAGCCCCGATCTTCGCGAGCAGGGAGATCGCCGCCGGTGCCGGGCGGATGAACAGGGTGATCCGGTCGATCCGGTCGTCCGCGTCGAGGTGGAGCCACCGGATCTCCTCGAGGCTGTTCCCGTCGAGGGTGCTCGTCCCGTGGAGTGCCCAGTCGCGGCCCGTGCCGGTGAGGGCGGTGATCTCGATGTCGTCGAGCAGCTCGAACGCGGACTCGAGCACGGCCATGACCTCGTCGGGTCCGGTGAAGCGGAACCGGTCGGTGAGCGGGGAGACGAGCTCGACCGCCTGCGCGAGCTGGGCGCGCATCGCCGTCGTCTCCTGCCGGCGGTCGGCATCGACCCAGGCGACCACGGTCGGGGGAGCGTCGGCGGGGACGGCTGCCGCACGGGAGCGGTCCGTCGGCGCCGGGCTCGGCGCTGGGCTCGGCGCCGGGGTGCGGGTGGTGGGATCGGTCATCGTTCGTCCTTTCGCCGGTCTGCGTCCACGCTAGCCCACCGCGGCAGGGGGAGTCACCGAACGGCGGCCTGTGACCTCGGTGGGAACCGCCGTCGACACCGCGGCGTAGCATGGACGGGCAGGCCATCCGATGGTGGAGAACCGCTGGTCACCGTCGTGTGAGCGGGAAGGTTCCCTGTCGTCGGGAATGCCGGTCCGGGATGCACCGGACCCGCAGTGCAGGACCATGAAGCGATTCCGGCACCCGCCGGTCAGGAGCATCGATGACATCATCGCCGGCGCAGCTGTTCGCCGCCGACCGTCCCCCGCACGCCCTCCCGGAGCAGGAGGTCCTCGACGCGCTCGGGACCGACGACTCCGGCCTCGACTCCGGCCGGGCGGGCGACCTCCTCGCGGAGACCGGGCCGAACGCGCTGCCCCCGGGCGAGCAGGAGACCACGCTCCAGCGGCTGCTCCGCCAGTTCCGCGATCCGATGATCTACGTGCTGCTCGGTGCGGCGGTCTTCACCGCGATCCTCGGCGAGGTCGTCGACACGATCGTCATCCTCGCCGTCGTCCTCATCAACGCCCTCGTCGGGTTCTTCCAGGAGGGCAAGGCGGCCGACGCGCTCGAGGGGATCAGGGAGATGCTCTCGCTCGACAGCGAGGCGCTCCGCGACGGCGAGTGGAGGGAGATCGACGCAGAGGACCTCGTCCCCGGGGACATCGTCCGTCTGCGTGCCGGCGACAAGGTGCCCGCTGACATCCGACTGCTGCGCGCGGTGAATCTGCGGGTCGAGGAGTCCGCGCTCACCGGCGAATCGGTCCCCGTGGAGAAATCGGTCGCCCCGGTCGAGCCGGACGCCGGCGTCGGGGACCGGACCTCGATGGCGTTCTCGGGCACCGTCGTCGCCGCCGGCACCGGCCGCGGTGTGGTCACCGCGACGGGGACGCGCACCGAGATCGGCCGCATCACCACGATGCTCAGCGAGGTCGAGACGATGGACACGCCGCTCACCCGTTCGATGGGACGGTTCTCCTCGGCACTCGCGGTCATCGCCGTCGTGCTCGCGGTGCTCATGATCCTCGTGTCCTGGCTCCTCCACGACCGGCCCTGGGCGCAGCTGATCATGTCCGCGATCGGCTTCGCGGTCGCGGCGATCCCCGAGGGCCTGCCCGCCGTCCTCGCCATCACGCTCGCGCTCGGCGTGCAGGCGATGGCCGCCCGGAATGCGATCACCCGTCGAATGAACTCGGTCGAGACGCTCGGCTCGGTGACGACGATCTGCTCGGACAAGACCGGCACGCTCACCCGCAACGAGATGACCGTGCGCGAGGTCGTCACCGTCTCCGGACGCTTCGAGGTCACCGGCACCGGGTACGCGCCGCACGGCGAGCTCCGCCGCCTGGGAGCGGGGGAGGCCGAGCCGATCGACGCTGCCTCCCACCCCGACCTCGCCTCCGTTGCCGAGGTCGCCGCGCTCGCCAACGACTCCCGCGTGCTCGAGCGGGACGGCGAATGGGTGCTCAGCGGCGAACCGACCGACGGGGGCATCCGCACCTTCGCGCTCAAGTCCGGTCTCGAACCGGATGCCGAGCGGATCGCGGAGGTGCCGTTCGACTCCGAGTACAAGTACATGGCGACCCTCGATGCGGCGCCGGACGGCACCCGGCTCATCCACCTCAAGGGCGCACCCGATCGGCTGCTCGACCGGTGCGACCGCCAGGGGAGCGGGCCCGATTCCTCCGAGCCCCTCGACCGCGCCCGGTGGGAGGCGGAGGTCGACCGGCTGGGCGCCGCGGGCCTGCGCGTCCTCGCCGCCGCCGAGCGCCGCGCGAGTGCGGAGACGGACGAGCTGACGACCGCGGACGTCGACGCCGGCGGCTTCGTTTTCCTCGGCCTGTTCGGGATCATCGATCCGCCGCGCGAGGAGGCGATCGAGGCGATCCGCACCGTGCAGCGCGCCGGCGTCCGGGTGCGGATGATCACCGGTGACCACGCCGGCACCGCGACCGCGATCGCCCGGGAGATGGGGATCGGTGATCGCGCGATCACCGGGGCGGAGCTCGAGGCGAGCACCGACGAGGAGCTGCGGGAGATCGTCCGTGAGCACGACGTCTATGCGCGCACGAGCCCGGAGCACAAGCTGCGGCTCGTGCAGGCGCTCCAGGCCGACGGCGATGTCGTGTCGATGACCGGCGACGGCGTCAACGACGCCCCGTCGCTCAAACGCGCCGACGTCGGCGTGGCGATGGGCATCAAGGGCACGGAGGCGACCAAGGAGGCCGCCGACATCGTCCTCACCGACGACAACTTCGCCTCGATCGCCGCCGCGGTGGAGATGGGCCGGACGATCTACGACAACCTCCGCAAGGCGATCATCTTCATGCTCCCGACGAACGGGGCGCAGGGCCTCGTCATCCTCGTCGCGATGCTCGCCGGGATGACCCTGCCGATCACTCCGCTCCAGGTGCTCTGGGTCAATCTCATCACCGCGGTGACGCTGTCGCTCGCCCTGTCCTTCGAGCCGTCCGAGCCCGGCATCATGGACCGTCCACCGCGGGACCCCCGCGCCTCGCTCCTCGACGGCGAGGCGATCGTGCGGATCGCCTACGTGTCCCTGCTCCTCGGCGGAGCGACGATCGGTGCCTTCCTCCTCGCCCAGTCCGGCGGCCTCGGCCTCGAGGCATCCCGGACCATCGCGGTCCACACCCTCGTCGTCGGGCAGATCTTCTACCTGTTCGCGAGCCGCTTCAGTACGACGAGCAGCCTGCGCCGCGAGCTGTTCACCACGAACGGCGTCTCGTGGCTGTGCGTCGGGATCATGATCGCCCTCCAGCTCGCCTTCGGGTACGTGCCGTTCATGCAGACCGCCTTCGACACCACGGCGGTTCCGCTCACGGGCTGGGTGCTGCCGCTCGTCGTCGGCATCGTCGTGTTCGCGACGGTCGAGATCGACAAGGCGATCCGTCGGTACGCGCGGCGGGTTGCCTCGGGCGTCTCGACTGCGGGATGACACTGCCCGGGATGCGGCAGGCGGATGCGTTCGTGCGGGCCGGGTGAACGCCTCCGCTGGGTGAATGCGGCGAGGCGGGGCACCCGGGATCCGGGTGCCCCGCCTCCGTGCGGGTCAGCAGGTCACTTGCGACCGAACATCAGCGCGATGGCGATCGCGGCGAGCCAGGCGTCTTTGGCCAGCGAGGTGCCGTCCTGGCTGGGGCGCACGCCGTCGTCCTCGGTCATCGCCGGGTTGCGGAAGTACATCGCGAGCATGCCGGCGGCGAAGGTGCCGAGCGCGGCGCCGGCGATCCGCTTGGGGACCATGGGGGCGAGCAGCGCCGCACCGACCGCGATCTCTCCGTAGCTGACGAACTTCGCGAACTGCTCCGGGGTGAGCTCGCCGAGCTTCGGCACTCCGGTGGCGGCCATGCCCTGCATGCCCTCGGCGACCTCGCGCGGCAGGCCGAGCTTGCCGATGCCGGCATTGAGGATGAAGGCGCCGGGGATGGCGCGGAGAGCGGTGGTGGCGATGCTGAAGCCCATGGGGGTCCCTTCGTCCGGAATACTGTGCCCGGGCACGTCGAATCCCCGGGGGCGGTGGTTGTCCACCCATCCCAACAGCGTCGACGCCCCCGGTATTCCGGGTGGTGACCCGATGCGAAACGGCGACGGCCCCGGATCCGCAGATCCGGGGCCGTCGCCTCACGAAGAACGTCGGGCTAGCGGGATTCGAACCCACGACCTCTTGACCCCCAGTCAAGCGCGCTACCAAGCTGCGCCATAGCCCGGCCGATCCGCACGGCGGCGGATCGATCCTGGACAACCTTATACCCGGGTCGCCGCACGGGCAAAAACGCCGGACCTGCCCGCAGTTCCGGCGAACCGACCCGGCAGTAGACTGACCCGATGTTCATCCTGTTCGGCTTCGGCCGCCGGCAGAAGCACCTCGGACCCGGGGCGACGCGCACCTGCCCGCGCTGCCACAACACCACGCAGTGGACCCGGATGCGCGAGTTCCGGCAGTTCACCCTGTTCTTCATCCCGGTCGCCCGCTGGAACCGCCGCGAGTTCGAGACCTGCGGAATCTGCACCGCCGCGCTCGAGGTCTGAACCGACCGGGCGGCACGCCCCGAACCTGAGTGCGCGGCCGCGCCCGGTGTGCCACGATGGACATTTCACACCGGTTCGAAACGGGGGAGGAGGACGCGTGGCAGTCGAGCACCGTGACGCCCCCCGCACGCGCACCGAATCCTCCCGTACCCGCTCGAACGGATCCCGCCGCTCCCTTCCGGATCGGCGCAGCCCCCGCCGCGGGGATCCCGCCCGCGCCCGCCGCGTCGCCGAGCGCCGGATCTCCTCCCGCGAATCCGACCGTCCGCGCACCTCGTACTCCGAATCGCTCCTCGAGTCCCTGTGGAACCGCACCCCGGAGCCCGACTACGAGATCGCCGCGCTCAAGGACGAGCAGCGCTCCGCCGGATCCCGGATCGTGTTCGGCACGATGGCCCTCGTCCTCGGCCTCGCCTTCACCGTCGCGGTCGTCCAGCTCACCGGGGACGAGGAGGGGGAGCGCGGCACCGCTGAGTTCCTCGTCGAGCAGATCGAGACGCGCCAGGAGGCCAACGACGCCCTCGCCGCGGAGAACGAGCGGCGCACCGGCGAGCTCGGCTCCGCCCAGCGCTCCGCGCTCAGCGACGAGCAGAGCCGCGCACTCGATGCCCTCGCCGTCGCGGCCGGTGCGGAACCGGTGACCGGTCCGGGCGCCGTCATCACCCTCAACGATCAGGACGCCGCCGAGGCCGAGGACGACCCCCGGCAGGTCGCCGCCGCGGAGAACCGGGTCCAGGACATCGATCTGCAGACCGTGGTCAACGGACTGTTCGCCGCCGGTGCCGAGGCGATCGCGATCAACGGGCACCGCCTCACCACCGTGTCCGCGATCCGCTCCGCCGGCAGCGCGATCCTCGTCAACTTCGATCCGCTCGTCCCGCCCTACGAGGTCGTCGCGATCGGCGACGAGGACCTCGGCGACCGGTTCCTCGACTCCCCGGCGGCCGGCTACCTCACCACGATCCGCACCGAGTACGGCATCCGGTCCTCGCTCGCCCGCGAGGAGCGCACCGTACCCGGTGGTGAGCCGCCGGCGCCCCGCTTCGCCGTCCCCGCCGACCCCGGACCGGAGGCCGTCCTGTGATCGCCATCCTCGGACTCATCATCGGCATCGTGCTCGGGATCGTCCTCGACCCGTCCGTCCCCGCCGTCATCCAGCCCTACCTCCCGATCGCCGTCGTCGCCGCCCTCGACGCGCTCGCCGGCGGTGTCCGCGCGGTGCTCAGCGGCAGGTTCGACGACCGCGTCTTCGTCATCTCGTTCTTCTCGAACACGCTCGTCGCCGCCCTCATCGTGTTCATCGGCGACAAGCTCGGCGTCGGCACCCAGCTGTCGACCGGCGTCGTCGTCGTCCTCGGCATCCGGATCTTCACCAACGCGGCGGCCATCCGCAGGCAGCTGTTCAAGGCATGAGCGACCCGACCGCCCCGGACCCGCGCGACCGCCCGCCCGGCGCAGCGGATCAGCAGCCCCTCACACGGCGCGAGGCGCTCGCGCGCGAGACCGGCGCCGACGCCCGCTCGTCCGGACGGCACCGCACCGAGAGCGAGGCGGGCCCGGACCGGTCCGGACCCGCGTCGTCCCCCGTCGACTCCTCTCCCGCGGCGAGCGTCCCGGACTCCGACGAGGGGGAGCGCGCTCCCGCGGACCCGCGGCAGGGGCTCCCCGGCCCCAATCCCGAACCGGAGAACGCCGGCACCCGCGAGCAGGCCTGGAGACGGCTGCGCAACGCGCTCACCACCCGTGCGTGGCGCTCGCAGCTGCTCGCGGGCGCGATCTGCGCTCTGCTCGGCTTCGCCTTCGTCGCCCAGATCCAGCAGACGGAGGAGTCCGGCCTCGACCAGCTGTCGGAGACCGAGCTCGTCCGCGTGCTCGCCGACGTCGACGACCGCAACGAGCGGCTCGAGGCCGAGGCCTCACAGCTCACCCGCGACGAGCAGGAGCTGCAGTCCGGATCCAACCAGCGCGAGGCGGCCCGTCAGCAGGCGAGCGACCGCGCCGCGGCGCTCTCGATCCTCGCCGGCACGGTGGCCGTCACCGGGCCGGGGATCGTCGCCGAGATCGACGGGTCCGCAGGCGTCGTCACCGCGGCGAACCTCGTGACCTTCGTCCAGGAGCTCCGCGATGCCGGGGCCGAGGCCATCGACATCAACGGCACGCGCGTCGTCGTCGACACCTACTTCACGGAGAGCGAGGACGGGGGGCTGCTCGTCGACGGCACCGAGCTGACCCTGCCGCTCACCATCACCGTGATCGGCGAGCCGGACACCATCGCGACGGCGATGCGGATCCCCGGCGGTGCGGCGGACACGATCGAGCAGCGGGGCGGCCGATTCGAGGTCGAGACGCGCGACGCGGTCGACATCGACAGCGTGGTCGCTCCGGCCCCCGAGGGGTCCGGCGGACGGTCCGGATGACGTGCCCGGGTCCGAGCCGCGGACGCTGTCCGGCTGTACTGTGACGAATCCGTTGCCCGAATGTTATCCGGCGTGGTCGAACGGTTATGCTGGGTGCACCACCACGACATGCAGGAGATGACATGGCTCAGTTGGACTTCCCGGCCGACCTCAAGTACTCGCGCGACCACGAATGGATCGCCGAGGCGGGGGAGGACGCCGTGGTCCGAGTCGGGATCAGCGATTTCGCCCAGGACTCCCTGGGGGACGTCGTGTACGTCGACCTGCCTGCCGTCGGGGACACCGTCACCGCGAACGAGACGTGCGGTGAGATCGAGAGCACGAAGAGCGTGTCCGATGTCGTCGCTCCGGTGAGCGGCGAGGTCGTCACCGTCAACGACGACGTCGTCGAGACCCCGGAGACCCTCAACACCGACCCGTACGGTGCGGGGTGGCTCTTCGAGGTGCGCATAAGCGACCCGGCCGAGGCCGAGGCCCTCATGGACGCAGACAGCTACCGCCAGAACGTGGAGAGCGAGGGAGCCTGATGTCACAGCAGCACGACCCCCGGAACGGATCCGGTACCCCGCAGGCGCCCTGGTACGGCGATTCCCGGGCCGAGCAGGCCCCGAAGACCTTCCCGTTCGGCGAGCAGCAGGCGGGGTCGCAGGGCCAGGCGTACGGCGATCCGCAGGCCGGGCCCGGAGCGCACGACGCACAGCAGGGCGGCACCGGTGCCGCCCATGACCCGCAGCCGATGACCGAGGACCAGCCCTACACCGCGCAGGAGCAGTCCTGGCAGCAGCCGCAGCACGAGGCCCAGCCGCAGTACGGTTCGCAGGGCCAGGCCTACGGCTCCCAGGGCGCGCCGTACGGCGATCAGCAGCACGGCCAGCCGCAGCAGCAGTCGTGGCAGCAGCAGCAGTACGGTTCGCAGGGCCAGGCCTACGGGCAGCAGCCGCAGCAGCAGTACGGCTCCCAGGGCCAGCCGTACGGCGCCCCGCAGGCCTACGGTCAGCAGGCGCCCGGGCAGCAGCACGTCTCCCAGGGCCAGCCGTACGGCGACCAGTCGGCCCCGCAGCACGGCGGGTCGGCGGGGTCCTACGCCCCGACCTCGGCCCAGCCGCAGGCGCCGGCGGCCCAGCAGCCGCAGCAGCAGTTCCAGGGCTTCCTCGATCCGCACACCGGCGAGATTCACCCGGTGCCGGACCTCCAGCACCTGCAGGAGTCCGATGCGCTGCTCGTCGTCGTGTCCGGGCCGGACGCCGGAGCGCAGATCCTCCTCGACACCGATGTCGTCACCGTGGGCCGCAGCCCGAACGCCGACATTTTCCTCGACGACGTCACCGTGTCGCGCAAGCATGCGGAGTTTGTGCGGACCCCGTCGGGCTTCACCCTGCGCGACACCGGCTCGCTCAACGGCACGTACGTCGGCCGGCAGCTCATCGACTCCGTCGAGCTGCAGAACGGTGCGGACGTGCAGATCGGTAAGTTCCGGATGATCTTCCAGCAGCGCCCGCGGAACGCCTGAGGTCGATCCGTCCATGGCCGAAGTCGAAGTCGAGGTCGTCGGGGTGCGCATCGAGCTCCCCGCCAACCAGCCCATCCTGCTGCTCAAGGCGGTGAACCTGCCCCGGTTCCTGCCGATCTGGATCGGGACCGCCGAGGCCACGGCGATCGGCATTGTCCAGCGGGGGCTCACCCCGCCGCGTCCGCTGAGCCACCACCTCATGGTCGACATCCTCGAGGCGCACGGCGACAGCCTCTCCGCGGTCGTCATCACCGGCCGGGAGAACCACACCTTTCTCGCCGAGCTCCGCACCGAGGCCGGCAAGACGATCTCCGCCCGCCCGTCGGATGCGATCGCGATGGCGCTCATCGCCGACAGCCCGGTGTACGCCGCCGAGGAGGTCGTGCAGGAGAACGGGATCGACGCGCCCGCGCCCGACGAGGACGAGGTGGCGCAGTTCCGCGAGTTCCTCGACCACGTGTCGCCGGAGGACTTCGAGGGCCGACCCTGAACCGACCCGCACCGGCGCGCCACGACGATCGAACCAGGTGAGACACCCGTGAGCTTGAACACCAGCCGACTGTACGAGGCCGCCGGACACGCCGAGGCGACCGCGGAGACCATCGCCGGGCTCGACGCCTGGCGCTCGATGGACCCCCTCCAGCAGCCGACGTACCAGGACGCCGAGGAGCTCGCCGGGGTGCTCGACACGCTCCGCGAGGTCCCCCCGCTGATCTTCGCCGGAGAGGCCGACCGCCTCCGCGACCACATCGCCCAGGCGTCCCGCGGCGAGGCGTTCGTGCTTGCCGGCGGCGACTGCGCCGAGTCCTTCGCGAGCGCCTCGGCCGACGCGATCCGCCGCCGCGTGCAGACCGTGCTCCAGATGGCGGTCGTCCTCACCTACGGCGGCTCCCTGCCGGTGGTGAAGATCGGGCGCATGGCCGGGCAGTTCGCCAAGCCGCGCTCCTCGGACATGGAGACGCGCGACGGCGTCACCCTGCCGTCCTACCGCGGCGACATCGTCAACGACCACGAGTTCACCGCCGAGGCCCGCCGCCACGACCCGCACCGGCTGCTCGACGCCTACCACGTGTCGTCTTCGACTCTGAACCTCATCCGGGCCTTCACCACCGGCGGCTTCGCCGACCTGCGGCTCGTCCACGAATGGAACCGCGGCTTCCTCGCCTCGAACCCGAACTACCACCGCTACGAGCAGCTCGCCCGCGAGATCGACCGCGCGCTCAAGTTCATGGACGCGTGCGGTGCGGATTTCGACGCGATCGGCTCCGTCCAGTTCTTCTCCGCCCACGAGGCGCTGCTCCTCGAGTACGAGCGGGCGCTCACCCGCATCGACTCGCGCACCGGCGACCCCTACGACGTGTCCGGCCACTTCCTGTGGATCGGGGAGCGCACCCGCCGGATCGACTCCGCCCACGTCGACTTCCTGTCGCGGGTGAAGAACCCGATCGGCGTCAAGCTCGGCCCCACCGCGACCGCCGACGAGGCGCTCGCTCTCGCCGACAAGCTCGACCCCGAGGGCGAGCCCGGCCGCCTGACCTTCATCACCCGGATGGGTGCCGAGGTCATCCGCGAGCAGCTGCCGAAGCTCCTCGGCGACATCGGCGATCGGCTCCCGCAGGTGACCTGGGTGTGCGACCCCATGCACGGCAACACCATCACCTCGAACACCGGGTACAAGACCCGCCGCTTCGAGGACGTCATGGGTGAGGTCGCCGGGTTCTTCGACGCCCACTACGACGCCGGGACGATCCCGGGCGGTCTCCACATCGAGCTCACCGGCGACGACGTCACCGAGGTGCTCGGCGGAGCCTCCGAGATCGACGAGGAGGGCCTGCGGCGCCGCTACGAGACGCTCGTCGACCCGCGGCTCAACCACGACCAGTCGCTCGAGATGGCCTTCCAGGTCGCCGAGTTCCTCACTGACCACCAGAAGGCCCAGGGCTGAGAACCGGAGACATGATGATCGACCTGCGCTCGGACACCGTCACCCGCCCGTCGGAGGAGATGCGCCGTGCGATGGCGACGGCGGAGGTGGGCGACGACGTCTACGGCGAGGATCCCACCGTCAACGCCCTCGAGGAGAGGGTCGCCGGGCTCCTGTCGCACGAGGCCGGGCTGTTCTGCCCCTCGGGGTCGATGACGAACATGCTCGGGATCGCCGCCCAGGTGCCCCGCGGCTGGGAGGTGCTCAGCGACCACCGGGCGCACATCCTCCGCGCCGAGTGCGGCGGGCACGCCGCGCTCGCCGGAGTCACCTCGCGCACGTGGGTGTCCCCGGACGGCACCTTCGACGCCGCGCAGGCGCTGTCGATGGTGAGCCGCCCCCGCGGCTACAACCAGGTCGGCACCGCGGTGATCTCGGTCGAGAACACCCACAACTTCGGCGGCGGTCGGATCGCCGACATCGAGCAGCTCCGCATCCTCCGCGCCCGCACCCGCGAGGCGGGCGTCGCCGTCCACGTCGACGGCGCGCGGCTCGCCAACGCGACGGCGGCCACCGGGATCGGCCTCGGCGAGTACGGCGCCCTCGCCGATTCGGTCTCGCTGTGCCTCTCGAAGGGCCTCGGGGCGCCGGTCGGCAGCGTCCTCGTCGGGTCGGCGGATCTCATCGCCGAGGCGCGCATCCTCCGCAAGCGCTACGGCGGCGGCATGCGGCAGGCGGGGATCCTCGCCGCGGCCGGACTGTGGGCGCTCGACCACAACCTCGAGCGGCTCGCCGAGGACAACGAGCGGGCATGGCAGATCGCCCGGGCCATCGCGGAGGTCGCACCGGCCTCCGTCGCACCCGACACGGTCGACACGAACATCGTCTTCATCGACCTCGGTCCCACCGGACTCGACGCGCAGGCCTATGCGGCCGCGACGGAGGCGGCCGGGGTGCGGGTGTCGGTGATGGACGAGGACTCGGTGCGGATCGTCACCCACCTCGACGTGTCGGCCGAGGACGCCCTCCGCGCCGGCGAGATCCTCGCCCGCGCGGTCGACGAGAACGCCTGAGCGCGGCGCTCAGTCCTCGCTCTTCTTCTCCTCGTCCGCGGCGTCGTCACCCTCGTCGGCGCGCTCAGCGCCCTTCGACACCGTGAGGATGACGAGCTCGCCCGGACCGACCTGCTTCTTGCCGCGCGGCCACTGTGAGATCACCCGTCCCTTCTCGACGGTGTCGTCGTAGGCCTCCTCCTTCGCGACGAGGAATCCGAGTCCGGTGAGCTTCCCGAACGCGGTGTCGTACTCGAGCCCGGTGACGATCGGCACGGTGACCGGCGCGATGCCCTTCGATACGACGAGGTCGACGGCGGTGCCGGGGGAGACCTGGTCGCCGGCGCTCACCGACTGCGACATCACCGTGCCGTCCTCAACGGTGCCGGAGTGCTCGCGCGAGACGCTGCCGGGGGTGAGACCGGCCTGCTCGAGCGCGGCCCGCGCCTCGTCCTCGGTCATCCCGGTGACCTCGGGAGTGCCGAAGAGCTCCTCGCCCTTCGACACGAGCACGGTGACGACCGAATCCGGGGCGAGCTCGGTGCCCGGTCCCGGTTCGGTGCCGACGACCTTGCCCGCGGGGACGACGGTGTTGAAGACCTCGTGCGTGCGCACCTCGAGCCCCGCATCGGTGATCGTGCGGGACACGTCCTGCTGGTCCTCGCCGGCCATCGCGGCGGGCACGGCGGACAGCGGCTCCTCCTTGGGCGCCACTCCCCAGGCGACGAGTCCGAGAGCGACCGCGGCGGCGAGCACCCCGGTGACCCGCTTGCCGCCGGAGCGCCGTCCGTCCGGGCGGCTGCCCGCCACTCCGGACCCGCCGGCGAACAGCCGGGTGCGCCGGGTCCGTCCAGGCCCGGCGGAATCGCCGCGGGTGCCCGGGGACGGGCGCGCCGTGCGGGCGCCCGTGGCCGCCCCGACGCCTGCGACGGCCGCGGGTGCGATGTCGTCCTCGTCGTCCTCGGCGAGGTAGGGGATCTCGTCCGTCCGGGCGCGCGGCTCCTTGGGCTCCGGCTGCTCGGGGTCCTCGTCGATGACCATCGTCGCGGTGAGCACGGGGGAGTGGACTGCATCCGGGGTAGCGGTGCCCGCGTCTAGATCGAGCTCGGCCTCGGACAGCGACATCCGGGCCTCGGTGAGCGCGGTGCGCAGGGCGGTGGCGCTCTCGGGCCGGTCGTCGGGCTCGCGCGAGGTCGCCCACAGGACGATCGCGTCGAGCAGCGGGCTGAGCCCGTCGCGCGCCTCGGACGGCGGCGGCACCGAGTCGTGGACGTGCCGGTACGCGACCTGGATCGGCACCTCGTCGGTGTAGGGCTGGGACCCGGTGAGCATCTCGTAGAACATGATGCCGAGCGTGTAGAGGTCGGTGCGCGCATCGGCCCCCGTGCGGGTGACGAGCTCGGGGGCGACGTAGCCGACGGTGCCGATGAGGGTCTTCGTCGTCGTCGCGCTCGTCACCGCGCGGGCGAGCCCGAAGTCGGCGAGCTTGATCTGCCCGTCGGTGCCGAGCAGCACGTTGTCGGGCTTGAGATCGCGGTGGATGATCCCGGCGGCGTGGACCGCTTCGAGCGCGGAGAGCACGGAGTCCATGACGACGATCGCCTGGCGCGGGCTGAGCCTGCCGCGGTGCTTGAGCTCCTTGCGCAGGGTCACCGACTCGAGATACTCCATGACGAGGTACACGATGTCGCCGTCGCGGCCCTGGTCGTGGACCGCCACGAGGTTCGGGTGGCTGAGCTTCGCGGCATTGATCGCCTCGCGCTTGAAGCGTTCGACGAAGGTCTCGTCGCCGAGCAGGTGACCGTGCATGACCTTGATCGCGATCTCGCGATCGAGCCGGAGGTCGGTGCCGCGGTACACCATCGCCATGCCGCCGCGGGCGACGACGGAGTCGACCCGGTAGCGCTCGTCGAGCACGATCCCGAGCAGCGGGTCCTGGAGGGCCATCATGAGTTCTGCTCCTGTGTCCTGAAGCGGTCCTGCTGGACCTGGACGGCGCGCACGAAGCGCCGGGTGTCTGGGTGCTGTCCGTTCTCGCGCACCGAACCGAGCCCCTGGTAGTAGGCGGCGAGCGCCTCCGACTCGGAAACGGCGGTGTCGAGGAGCCGGCGGAGGATCGCGGTGCCGGCGGTGATGTTGTCCGCGGCGTCGA
This sequence comes from Brevibacterium ihuae, assembly GCF_900184225.1. NCBI lineage: Bacteria > Bacillati > Actinomycetota > Actinomycetes > Micrococcales > Brevibacteriaceae > Brevibacterium > Brevibacterium ihuae. The sequence continues at coordinate 81,755 of NZ_FXWZ01000002.1, forward strand.
GGAGATCGAGCTCGCGGCCGACGATCCGGCCGGCCCACTCCCCGGCTGCGGGGGAGACCTGCATGACGCCGATCGCGTTGGTCGGCGAGACGACCTTCTGGTGGAAGCCGGACTCCTGCTGCGCGACGGCGAGGACGAGGTCCGCGCTCACCTCGAGCTCGTCGGCGATCCGACGGATGAGCGCGATGATCTCCGCGCGGCCGGGAGCCGGTCGCGCGCCGAGCGTACGCTTGTTGATCCGGGCGGCGGTGTGGACCGCGGCAGGGTAGGCGCGTCCCTTGTAGGACCGCGGCAGGAACGGCAGATCGCTCTCGACCGGTGCGGCCGGGCGCTGGCTGCTCGCACCGGTGCCGGTGAGTGACAGCACCTCGCCGGTGCGGATGATCGTCGAATCGCCCATCGCGTTGGCGCGCTGGAGCGCGGCTACGGTGGTGTGGTGGCGGGCGGCGATCGAGGCGAGGGTGTCGCTGGGCCGGACGCGGTGCCCGGCGGGGGCGGGAGGAGCGCTCTGCTCGGGGAGCGAGAGGATCTGGCCGGGGCTCACGAGAGCGCGGCCGCGCAGCCGGTTGAGCTCGACGAGGGCGGGTGCGGAGACCCCGTGCCGGGCGGCGATCGAGACCACCGTGTCGCCCGTGCGGACCCGGTAGGTCCGGCCGCCGTGCGACACCGGGACGGCGTCGGTCGTCGTCCCGGAGGTGAATCCGGGTCCGTCGTCGAGGAGCGGGAGCTCCGGGCCGTTCGGCGATCCGTCGGCGGGCGCGGGGAGTTCACGAGCGGGCGCCGAGGACGCGAGGAGGGCGGCGACCATGAGCGGCGCCGAGGCGGCGTCGGTGTACGCCCGGCGTGCCCGCGGCGATCCGGGACGCGTCGCTGGTGTGCTCATGCGATGACCTGCAGTTCATAGGGGGAAGACAGCCTGCACGTGGAGTCGGCACCAGCCTAGCGAGGGAGAGGGTCAAACCCGGGGGAGCGTGCGCGTCCGGCGTGTCGGGCAGTACGCTGGATCCGTGAGCGATGCAGAGAACCTCGTGGAGGAATGGACGACCCTGCCCGATATCGCCGAGGCGACCGGGGTGGGGATCTCGAAGGTGCGGCGCTGGGTCGAGGACCGCGCGATCCTCGGGTACAAGCACGGCACTCCCGCGGTGTTCCGCGTGCCGGTGCTGTTCGTCGACGCGGACGGGCCGGTGCCCGCTCTCAAGGGCACCCTCATCCTGCTCGAGGACGCCGGGTTCGACGCCGAGGAGGCGATCGCCTGGCTGTTCACCCCGGACGACACGCTGCCCGGACGACCCATCGACCTGCTGCGCGCCGGCAACAAGGGCGAGGTCCGACGGCGCGCGCAGGCGCTCGCCTTCTGAGTCCCGTCCCCGCGCTCAGGCGCTGCGGCGGGTGAGCCGGCGGATGTACTCCGCGAGCCGGTCCCGGTCCGCGTCCGCGATGTCGAGGCGGCCGAGGGCGGCCTCGGCGCGGGCGATCTCGGAATCGATCTCCTGCTCGAAGGCCGCGAGCGCTCCGGTGGAGCGCAGCAGCTCCTCCATCCGTACGATCTCGGCGTCGGTGAGATCCGGGGCGCCGAGACGGGAGGAGAACCAGTCCGCGGTCTCCGCATCGAGCCGGGTGAGCGCCGAGCCGACGAGCACGGTCTTCTTGCCCTGTCGGAGGTCGTCGCCGGCGGGTTTGCCGGTGACCTCCGGATCGCCGAACACCCCGAGCTCGTCGTCGCGGAGCTGGAACGCCCGGCCGAGCGGCAGTCCGAACCCCGCGAGCCGGCCGAGCAGAGCGTCGTCGGCACCGCCGAGCGCCGCGCCGAGCAGCAGCGGATGCTCGACGGAGTACTTCGCGGACTTGTAGGTGAGGACCTCGCGGGCCCGCTCGCTGACCTCCTCGGCGGCCACGGGAGCGGCCTGGAGCCGGATGTCGAGGAACTGGCCGACCATGACCTCGCGGCGGAAGTCGTCGTGGTGCCGGATCACGGACGGCGTCGTCAGGCGGGCGAGGCCGGACGCGGTGTAGACCTGCTCGCTCAGGACCAGGCACAGATCGCCGGCGATGATGCCGGCGCCGATCCCGTAGAGCTCGGAGTCGCCGGTCCAGCCCTGCTCCGCATGCCCGGTGCGGTAGGCGGCATGGATCGCCGGCCGGCCGCGCCGGGTGTCGGAGTCGTCGATGATGTCGTCATGGATGAGCGCGGCCGCGTGGAGGAGCTCGACGGAGGCCGCGACCCGCGCGATCCCCGGTTCGGCCGAGGCGCTGCCCCCGGCGAGCTCGAAGCCCCACCAGGCGATGAGGGCCCGGATCCGCTTGCCCTTCGCAGTGAAGGAGCGGATCGGCTCGATGAGCTCGGCCGCGCTCGGCGAGATCCGGGCGAAATCCGCGGCGCTCGCGGAGAGCACCTCGGCGAGGGCGGCGTCGACCCGTTCGATGATCTCCGTCGGCGCGCTCAGTGCGCTCATCCGTTGACCACGCCGCCGACGGTGACGAGACGCTGCGCCTCGTCGTCCGGGTCGGGTCCGATCGACACCGAAACCGTCTGTCCGTCGCCCTCGGCGTGGAACGCCTGGGTCGTCACGCCGTCCTGCGTGCCGGCCTCGCCCACGGCCCGGAAGCCGTGGCCCTCGAGGGACTCGGTGTAGAAGGCGAGGATGTCGTCCTCCGAGCTCGCAGTGCGCATGACGAGCGCCGCGTTGACCTGGCCGGCGCCGGCCTCCTCGGCGGGCGTCTCCTCCTCAGCCGGGGCCCCCTCGCCCTCGGCCGGCGGTTCGGCAGAGGCCGAACCGGCGTCCTCGCCTGCGGTGACCTCACCGAGGGAGGAGGAGATGATCTCGCTGTCGGGCAGCGGCTCGATGGCCGCCGGGAAGTCGGGGAGCATAGCGCCCTGCGTCGTCATCACCCCGGGGGTCGGAGCGTCCTCGGTGGAGTCGGCGACGGCCTCCGAGGGCGGCGGCGAGGACTCCTCGGCCGGGGACTCCGGAGCGGTGCAGGCCGTCAGCGCAACGGCCGCTGCGAGGCCGGCGCCCGCGAGAGCGATGCGTTGTATCATGCACTCGAGGATACCGGGCAGGGGTGAGATGAGTCGAAAGCAGTTGTCGCGCTCCGGCGGCGACCTGGCCTCGCTCGGCACCGACGACACCGGGTGCACGATCCTCCACCTCGACATGGACGCCTTCTTCGTGTCCGTCGAGCTCCTCGAGCGGCCCGAGCTCATCGGCACCGCGGTCATCGTCGGCGGCCGGAGCGGTCGCGGCGTCGTCGTGTCCGCGAGCTACGAGGCCCGCGAGTTCGGTGTCCACGCCGCGATGCCGATGTCCCGCGCGGTGAGCCTGTGCCCCCACGCCACGGTGATCCCGCCGTCGAAGGGGCGCTACGGAGCGTTCTCCCGCCGCGTGTTCGAGGTCGTCGCCGCGGTGACGGAGGACTTCGCCCAGGTGAGCGTCGACGAGGGCTATCTCGACGTGACCTCCGCGCTGCGGCGCCTCGGCAGCCCGGCGCGGATCGCCTCCGACCTCAGGCGGGAGATCCGTGAGCGCACCGGTCTCGCCGCCTCGATCGGGGTCGCCGACAGCATGGTCGTCGCGAAGCTCGCCTCGGCCCGGGCGAAGCCCGACGGCCTCCTCGTCGTCCCCGTCGCGGACGTCGCCGCGTTCCTCCGCCCCATGCCCGTCGAGGCGCTGCCCGGGGTGGGCGCGCGCACGCAGTCGGTGCTCGCCCGCTACGGCATCCGGCGCATCGCCGAGCTCGCCGACGCCGACCCCGCGTGGCTCCAGCGCATCCTCGGCTCCGCCGGGCCCGCCCTCCACCGGTACGCCCACGGCCGGGACGGGCGCACCGTGCACAGCACGGCGCGCGATCACACGATCAGCGGCGAGCACACCTTCCCCCACGACATCGCGGATCCCGCCGTCCTCGAGCTCGAGCTCCTCCGGCTCGCCGACACCGTCGCCTCCCGGTTGCGCGGCGAGGGGAAGGCGGCCGGCTCGGTCGGTCTCAAGTACCGGCTGTCGGACTTCACGACCTTCTCCCGGTCCGTCACGCTCCCGGCCCCCTCGGACGTTGCCGTCGAGCTCCACGCGGCGCTGCTGCCCGCGCTCCGGAAGCTCCACGACGACCACCGGCAGCCGGTGCGGCTGCTCGGTCTGCGCGCGGCGGATCTCGTCGACCTCGCCGCCGCGGGACGGCAGTCCGCGCTCGACGAGCCGGAGCATTCCCCGCGCGAGGCGGAGCTCGCGCTCGACGCGGTCCGCCGCCGCTTCGGGACCGCCGCGATCGGTCAAGCGTCCTTGATGCGGCCCCGACCCGGTCGCGGGCCGGATCCCGCCCCGCCGTCCGGTCGCGGCGCAGGACGTCCGCCGGGGCCGACGAGCCCCTGATCGGCGCGGATGCGACGCCGCGGGCACAGGCCGCGATCCCGGCCTGTGTGCTTCGTCAGAGTACGAGCACAATGCGGGCGGACGAATGTTCTTCTGCCCGTTCGCCGACTATGATGGATGTACTCAGTCTTCCGCATGTGCTCAAGGGGGCCGGCATGCCGCTTTCGGATCATGAACAACAGCTGCTCGATCAGCTCGAGAAGCAGCTGCGCAGCGAGGATCCCCGCTTCGCCCAGAACATCGCCCAGCCGCGCAATGAGGCCGACTCGTCGATCTCGGCCAAGCGGTTCGTCGGCGGCGCGCTGGCGCTCCTCGCCGGTGCGGCCGTGGTCGTCGCCTCGATCTACCTCTTCGAGCTCCCCTTCAACATCATCGGCGGAGTCCTCGGATTCGCCGTCATGGTCTTCGGCGGATACTGGGCGGTCGCCGGCGGCGACGCCGGTCGGTCCGCGACCGGGAGCGCGGGCGGATCCGCCGCCGGCCCAGCGAAGAAGAAGAGCGCGTCGGCCGGAGCCGGCTCCTCGGGCTTCATGGACCGCCTCGAGGATCGCTGGGACAAGCGTCGCCGCGGCGGCGAGTGATCACCTCCGGCCCCTGCCGCTGATCCCGCGCACTGCCTGACTCCCGATCGGCCCCGGACATCCGTCCGGGGCCGATCTGCGTCATCCCACCGCTGGGAGCCGAGCCGCTCCGTCGACTTGCCGCGTCTGCTCGATCATCCCGTCGAACTGCCGATTCTGCTCGAGACCCGGGCATGGATTCGAGCATTGCTGGCAGCTCGACGGGGGATCGAGCAGTGGTGACAGGTCGACGTGCGTGTGCACCGGGTCAGCGGAGTCCGAAGACGCTCGCCGGCCACAGGCGCGACCGCACGGCGGCCGCAGAGCCGGCGTCCTCGGCGAGGCCCTTCCGCAGCGCACGGAGGGTCTCGCGGACCTGCTCCGCATCGAGCGGCGTACGTACCTCACCGGCGTAGCGCGACTCGTCGACCGCGCGACCGATCGCCGCGAGCCCGTCCCGCTCCGGACCGGGGACGTGCTCGCCGAGCCGGGTGAGGTGCTCGTGGACGGTGGTCGCGGGAGCGAGCGGCCTGCCGTGATCGCGGGCGAGCGCCCGGATCTCCTCCCACACCCGCTCGGGATCGAGCGGTGTGCGGAGGCGGCGGCCCCGCAGGACCAGGCGCAGCAGGGCCGGGAGCGCGAGGAGGAGGATCGCGAGTCCGATGAGCCCGACGACGAGCGGCCAGGAGACCCCGGAATCCGCGTCGGTGCCGCCGGTGGATTCCTCGGTCGGCTCGGCGGTGGGCCCAGCGGCGTCCTCTCCCTCGTCGCCGGCCTCCTCGGTGGTGGGCTCCGCGGTCGGTTCGGGGGATGCGGTCTCCTCGGCGTCCTCCTCGCCGCCGGACTCGGTCCAGGGCGGGGGAGTGCCGGCCGGGCCGCCCGGGGTGGGCTCGAAGCGCACCCAGCCGGTGCCCTCGAACCACAGCTCGGGCCAGGCGTGCGCCTGATTGATCCGCACCTCGTACTCACCCTCGCCGGTCGCGGTGCCGCCGGTGAAGCCGACGCCGATCCGCGCGGGGATGCCGAGCGAACGGGCCATCGCGGTCATCGCGCCGGAGAACTGCACGCAGTAACCCTGCTTGTCCTCGAGGAAGTCGGCGAGCACGTCGCCCGAGGCGTCCTCGGGCGCATCGGTGGAATAGGTGAACTCATCGGAGCGGAAGTACTCCTGGAGCGCGACGGCCTTCTCCCACTCGTTCTCCGCGCCGGCGGTGACCTCGTCGGCGGTGTCGGCGATGACCTCGGGGGTGTCGTCGGGGAGGGCGAGGAGGTCGGCGAACTCGGTGGACGACACCGGAGCCGCGTCGCGCAGGGACTCCGCGGTGGGCTCGACCGAGAGATAGTCGACACCGTACTGCGCGCCGGCGGTGATCTCGCCGTTGCCGACGATCGTCAGCGTCTGCGGGTCGTAGATCCAGCGCCGGGACACCCCGTCGACGAGGGTGGGCGCATAGGGCGCGGGGAGGTGCTGCTGGTCGAGGTCGACGATGTCGATGTCGGCGCGCCGCTCGGCGGTGCGGGTGTCCTGCGACACCCCGGGCGCCGAGGGCAGGCCCTCGACGGCCACCGCGAAGGGGTCGAGGTCGAACTCGGCGGGCATCCACGTCGTGCCGTCGAAATCGCTCACCGAGGTGAGCCGGACCGGCGGGGCGAGCGGGTCGTCGGTGGTGTACGTGAAGGCGACGGTCTCGTCGTCGGAGGTGAGATCGGAGCGGAGATCGAGGAACGGGTTGATCACCGTGAGATCGCCCTGGGCGCTCACCGGCTGGTCGGGGCGCACGGAGATGTCCGGCAGGAGCACGGGCAGCCCGACGCCGAGCGCGAGCGCGAGCGCCCCGGCGGTGATAGCCGTGACCGGGGAGCGCAGGTGCGCCGACCCGATGTACGAGGACAGCATGAGGATGAGGAACGCGGCGGCGATGGTCGCGAAGTGCCACCACTGCAGCTCGCGCGGAGCGAGGAGCACCGGGATGATGTACACGAGGAGCAGGAGGATGCCCGCGACCTTGGGCGCTCGGATGTCGGAGACGAGGCCGTCGATGAGCATGGTGATGAGACCGAACCCGACGGTGAGGATGGTCCGGAACCCCGGGGTGCTCTCCGCCGGCGCGGTGGTCCGGTAGATGTCGTCGATGCCGGTCGCGAGCTCGCCGAACAGCGCCCCGAACGAGGAGCCGGTCGGCAGCACGCCGGCGGCGAGCGTGCCGGGCACGCACAGGTAGACCGCCGCGAGCACGGCGACGACGAACTGCGCGATCACCGTGAGGCCGGAGGCCCGCAGGGCCGGGACGGCGCGGAACAGCACGCCGGTGAGGACGACGATCGCGACCATGACGATCACCTGGACGAGCCACGCGGTGTCGGTGAACACGGCGCTCATGCTCGTCGCGGCGAGCAGCATCGCGACGAGCACGACGAGGCCGGGGAGGAAGACGGGCGGAGCGTGCCCGGCGCTCGGGTCCGCGGCGGGGGCGGCGGTCATCGGCGGCTCCTTCGCGATCGGGTCCAGGGGGCCGGCAGGGCGAGGTCGTGGCCGAACAGCTCGCAATCGAGACCTGCCGGGCTCTCGACCTGGTCGGCGGTGAGCCGGCGCACGGAGGTCGTGCGCGGCAGGCGGCCGGCGATCTCGTCGGCGCGTGCGCCGTCGGGGGCGCACACGATCGCCGACACCACCGAGCCGAGCCGTCCGAGCTCGGCGGGCAGCTCCCGGCCGCCGACCTCGTACCGCGCGGTGGCGAGCCGCAGGCGGTCCTCGCCGCGGCGACCCGACAGGACCTCGCGGTGCCCGCCGAGGTAGAGGATGACGTCGTACCCGGCGCGCAGATAGGCGTGCGTCGTCGAGGCGGCGCCGGACACGAGCACCTCGGTGGGGTGCTCGTGGGCGGTGAGCCCCGCGGTGTCGAGGACGACTGCGGCGAACGGGGTCTCCTCCTCTGCCTCCTGGCGGACCATGAGCTCCCCGGTGCGGGCGGTGGAGGCCCAGTGGATGTGGCGCAGGTCGTCGCCGGGGACGTACTCGCGGGTGTGGAAATCACGGCTCGTGTCCCCGCGCACGACCTGCGGGCTGTCGCTCATCGGACGGGCGATCCCGGCCGACACCGGCAGGCCGACGTGCTGGATCGGGGTCGACACCGCGACGGGGTGCTCGCGGTGGATGGTCTTCGTCACGCTGCACAGGCCGAAGGGGCCGTCGATGACGGAGCGCACCGCCTGCACGCCGGACATGCCGCGCCGGGTGGGGAGGAAGTCGGCGTCGATGGTGATCGTGCCGCCGGGCGCCATGCCCGGGACCCGCAGCCCCCGGGTCTCCCCGAAGCCCTCCTGCGGCTCGAGCTCGACGTCGAAGGCGCCGAGCGACAGCGGGGTCCGGTTGGTCAGGGTGGCGCGCACGTCGAGCGGGGTGCCGAGCTCGGCGACCGGGATCCCGTCGACGCGGCGGGCGCGGGCGTCGAGGGAGGCGGCGAGACGGGCACCGGAGAAGAACGCGAGCACGACGCTCAGCAGCACGAGCCCGAGGAGGAGGATCCCCGCCGGGAGGAGGCCGGGCAGGGAGAAGCGGTAGGCCGCGACGCACAGCGTGATCCCGGCCAGGGTGAAGACGATGCCGGCAGTGGTCAGGCGCATCAGTGCACGGGGGTGCGCGACAGGACCTCGGACACGATCTGGGCCGAGGCCCGCGGATCGTCGTCGTCCCGGGCGATGACGCGGTGGGCGAGGACGTCGACGGCGAGGGACTGGACGTCGTCGGGGGTGACGTAGGACCGGCCGCTGAGCACCGCGAGCGCCTTGGCGGCGCGCAGGAGCTGGACGCCGCCGCGCGGGGAGGCGCCGAGCGCGACCCCCGGATCGCGCCGGGTCGCCTCGAGGAGCGCCACGATGTACGTCCGCAGCTCGGGGGTCGCGGTGATCCGGCGCACGGTGTCGCGCGCCTGCATGATCGAGTCGAGGCTCGTCACCGCCCGGAGCCCGGCGAGCGGGTCGTGGTCGACGTGGTGGTCGAGCATGTCGACCTCCGCCCGGGCGCTCGGGTAGCCGATCGAGATCCGGGCCATGAAGCGGTCGCGCTGCGCCTCGGGGAGGGAGTACGTGCCCTCCATGTCGATGGGGTTCTGGGTCGCGACGACCATGAACGGGTCGGGCATCCGGTAGGTCGTGCCGTCGATGCTCGCCTGCGACTCCGCCATGCACTCGAGCATCGCCGACTGGGTCTTGGGCGAGGCGCGGTTGATCTCGTCGGCGATGACGATGTTGGCGAACACCGGTCCCGGCCGGAACTCGAAGTGCCGCGACTCCTGATTGAACAGGTTGACGCCGAGCACGTCGGAGGGGAGGAGATCGGGGGTGAACTGGATGCGGCGCACCGAGCCGTCGACCACCCGGCCGAGCGACTTCGCGAGCAGCGTCTTGCCCACGCCCGGCACGTCCTCGAGGAGGAGGTGGCCGCCGGCGAGCAGGGTGATGAGCGCGAGACGCACCGCGTGGTCCTTGCCCTCGAGCACGGAGTTCATCGCCTGGCGGGCCTCGCCGGCGATCTGCTGCACCTGCGCGAGCGCGGGATCGGCGGTCTGGGAGCCCACGCCGACGAGGGAGCGGGTGTCGCCGGTCGCGGCCGACTGCTGCGGCGCGACGGAGGGATAGCCCTCGGTGCGGGCGGCGCGGCGCGAGAGGGGCTGTGCGGGATCACTCGGATAGCTCATCCGTCCATTGTCGCGCACCCGGCCCGCGGGCTCCACTCCGGGCGCCGGGCCGCCCTCCCGGCGGGCCGCCGTCGAGGGCGCTCCCCACCTCCCTCCACCGCGCCCGCCGGCCCTCCGATCGGCCGCTCCGGAGCGTCCCGGGAGGGCCCGAGGCCGCTGGGTCGGATAAATCACCCCACTTTCCTCCACATATGTGACCTGGGAAAACTCAACTTTTCTACGGCATTCAGGGAAAAGTCAGGCGAAAGGTGGGGGAAAGTGGAGTACAGTGGGAGGCATCGGAGCCGATTGGGTTTCGAGAGGGGTGAGACGGCATGTTCTTGGGCACGCATATGCAGCGGCTCGATGACAAGGGCCGGCTCATCCTGCCCGCGAAGTTTCGAGAGGAGCTCGCGAACGGACTCGTCCTCACCCGGGGTCAGGAGCACTGCCTCACCCTGTTCTCCGCCCGGGAGTTCGAATCCGTCCACGAGCAGATGCGCGCGGCGCCCATGACCAGCAAGGACGCCCGCGACTATCTGCGCATGTTCCTCTCCGGGGCCTCGGCCGAGCAGCCGGACAAGCAGGGGCGGATCACCATTCCGCAGATCCTGCGGCAGTACGCCTCGCTCGACCGCGACCTCGCGGTCATCGGCATGGGAAACCGCGTCGAGATCTGGGACGCCCCCACCTGGGAGCGGTACCTGACCGAGACGGAGCAGGGATTCGCCGAGCGAACCGACGAGGTGATTCCCGGAGTGATCTGAGCACTCGGTCGAGATCCTCGTCCGCCACCGGTTCTGGGGCACTTCCCCGGTTCCAGAGCCACGGGTCCTGTCACACTTCCCCGGTGCCAGGGCAGCGGGCGGGCGAGGTTCTGGATCGAGTGACGGATCGCCGGACCGACAGTGCCGCGAGGCACGCGAACGCCGTGAGGAGGAGTCCGTGGCCGAGGCCCGTCACACCCCCGTGCTGCTCGACCGCTGCGTCGACCTCCTCGGCATCGGCATCGCCGCCGCCCGCGAGGCCGGGCGCACCCCGGTCGTCGTCGACGCGACCCTCGGGATGGGCGGGCACGCCGCAGGGGTGCTCGCCGCGCACCCGGACGTCGTGCTCCTCGGGATCGACCGCGACCCGGAGGCGATCGCCCTCGCCGGTGCGCGCCTCGCCCCGTTCGGAGAGCGCTTCATCGGCGTCCACGGCACCGACGAGATCATCCCCGAGGCGCTCGCCGCGCACGGGTACGACCGGATCTCCGGAGCGCTGTTCGACCTCGGCGTGAGCTCGCTGCAGCTCGACGAGGACGAGCGCGGGTTCTCCTACTCCCGTCCCGCCCCGCTCGACATGCGGATGAATCCGGAGGACCCGCTCACCGCGGCCGATGTCCTCAACACCTATCCGGAGGCCGAGATCGCCCGCATCCTCGCCGAGTACGGGGAGGAGCGCTTCGCGCGGAAGATCGCCCGCGTCGTCGTCGCCGACCGCGACGAGGACCCGTGGCGCACCTCGGACCGGCTCGCCGCGATGCTCCAGCGCGTCATCCCCGAGCCCCGGAACGCGCGCAAGCGCTCCCACCCGGCCAAGCGGACCTTCCAGGCGCTGCGCATCGAGGTCAACCGCGAGCTTGCGATCCTCGAGGAGGCGCTCCCGGCCGTGCTCGCCGCCCTCCACGTCGGCGGGGTGTGCGTCGTCGAGTCCTACCAGTCGCTCGAGGACGCCATCGTCAAGCGGGTGTTCCGGGCCGGGACGACCTCCCAGGCCCCGCCCGAGCTGCCGGTCGTCCCCGAGCACCTGCAGCCGTGGCTGTCCGAGATCACCCGCGGCGCCGAGAAGGCCGACGCCGCGGAGATCGAGTCCAACCCCCGGGCCGCGAGCGTGCGCCTGCGGGCCGTGCGCAAGACGAGGGAGCCGGCATCATGAGTCCACTCGCCCAGGCCGTCCACACCGCCCCCGCCCGGAAGCGCGCCGCGACCCCGCTGCGCGACGAAGATGTCGCCCGGCTGCGCCTCGTCGTCCCGCAGGTCGCCCGGCGCCGGGTGTCGTTCTCCGCGGTGTGCGTCCTGCTCGTCGCAGCGGGGATCTTCGGCGTCCTCCTCCTCAACATCGCGATCTCCCACAGCACCTACCGGGTCGAGCAGCTCACCGCCGAGCAGTCCCGGCTCCACGAGGAGCGCGACCGCCTCACCGAGGACATCTCCTACCGCGAGAGCCCGCAGAACATCGCCGCCGCCGCGGAGGAGCTCGGTCTCGAGCGCGACCTCACGCCGGAGTACATCCGGCTGTCCGACGGGGAGGTGCTCTCGCCCGGTTCGGTTCCCGGCAACCGCCTGCGAAATCCCTCAACCGTGCCCGGCCCGCGCGCCGATGCCCGCCAGGACGTCCGTCCGAACCTACGATCGGAGGAGACGCTCCCCGCGGTCGGGGGAGGGTCGCCCGACATGACCGCGCCGAGCCAGCGCAGCCCGGAATGACACGACCGATGCACTGACGAAGGAGAGGGACGCGGATGACGACGGTGAGCCCCCAGCGCCGCACCTCCGGCGCCGCGTCGTCCTCCCGCTCCTCGCGCACCTCCTCCCGCTCCTTGCGCCCGGGCCCGCCGCGCTCCGGTGCCCGGCGTCCGGCCGGCGGCCCGCCGGACCCGCGCCGCCGGATGCGGCTGCTCGTCCTCGCCGCGGTCATCGTGCTCCTCGTCATCGCGGGCAAGCTCGTCGCGATCCAGGGCATGGACACGATGAAGCTCGCGCAGGAGGCGCTCGACTCCCGCCTCGTCACCAAGCCGCTCCCGGCCGCCCGCGGGGTCATCACCGGTGCGGACGGGACCGTGCTCGCCGACAACGCGATGCGCTACCGGGTCGTCGTCGACCAGCAGAACATCGCGCGCTACACCGATGCCGACGGCGAGCTCATCGGCGCCTGGGGCGCGGCGCAGGCGATGGCCGGGCCGCTCGACACCGATCCCGGCCTCCTGCTGCCCGAGCTCGCCGGCGATCGGCTGTGGAACCCCGTGGCCGAAGGCCTGACGAGCGAGGTGTGGAACGAGATCGACGCCCTCGACATCCCCGGGGTGAGCATGGAGGAGTACTCCATCCGCACGTATCCCGCCGGCGCGGTGGGCGGCAACCTCATGGGATTCATCGGCACCGACGGGCAGGCGCTCGCCGGCCTCGAGCTCGAGTACGACGAATCCCTCCAGGGGCGCGACGGCGAGCAGCAGTACGAGCGCGGACTCGCCGGCGACATGATCCCGCTCGGGGACAGCAACCTCGTGCCGGCCCGCAACGGCACCGGACTCCGGCTCACCATCGACCCCACCATCCAGTACTACGCGCAGCAGGCGATCGCCGACCAGGCGGAGGAGCACGAGGCCGAATGGGCCTCGATCGTCGTCGAGGAGGTCGGCACCGGCCGGATCCTCGCCGCGGCCGAGGCGCCGAGCGTCGACCCGAACCACCCCGGCGCCGTCGATGCCGACGACCGGGGGTCGCGGATCTTCACCGGGATGTTCGAGCCCGGGTCGACGGCGAAGATGATCACCGCCGCAGCCCTCATCGAGGAGGGCCTCGTCACCCCGACGACCGAATTCACCGTCCCCGACCGCTGGACGGCGCCCAACGGCGAGGAGTTCCGCGACTCGAGCGCGCACGCCGATCAGCAGCTCACCTTCGCCGGCATCCTCATGAACTCGTCGAACACCGGGACGATCCTCGCCGGGGACAAGCTCTCCCTGCAGCAGCGCCACGACTACATGCGGGACTTCGGATTCGGGGAGGACCCCGCCGTCGAGTTCCCGGGATCGACCGGCGGCATCCTCCACCCGTACGACGAGTGGGACGGCCGGACGAAGTACACGGTGATGTTCGGTCAGGGGATGTCCGGCACCGCGCTCCAGACCACCTCGGCGTTCGCGACGATCGCCAACGGGGGAGTGCGGATGCCCTCCCAGCTCGTGTCCGGCATGGTCGACGACTCCGGCACGGTGACCCCGGTGCCGCAGGGCTCCGGCCAGCGGGTGGTGTCCGAGGACACCGCCGAGCAGGTGCTCTCCATGCTCGAGGCCACGGTCGCGGAGGGCACCGGCACCAACGCCGCAGTGCCGGGCTACCGCGTGGGCGGCAAGACCGGCACCTCGCAGGCTCCCGCGGACTCCGGCGGCGGCTACGACGGCTACACCGCGTCGTTCGTCGGCGTCGCCCCGATCGAGGACCCCCGCATCGCGGTGTCGGTGACCTTGCAGCGACCGCGCAAGGGCTACTACGGTGGATCGGCTGCGGCACCCGTGTTCTCCGACGTCACCGGATTCACCCTCCGGCACCTCCGGGTCCCGCCCTCGACCACCGCACCCGAACTCCCGCCGGAGGAATGGAACTGATGCTGCTCTCCGAGCTCGAACTGCCCGCCGCCGTGCGCGTCCTCGGCGACCCGCACCTCGACGTCAGCGGGGTGTCCCACGACTCGCGGACCGTCGCGCCCGGCGACCTCTACGCGGCGCTGCCCGGAGCGAACGTCCACGGTGCGCGGTTCGCCCCCGAGCTCCTCCGGTCCGGCGTCCGCGCCGTCCTCACCGACGACGCCGGGCTCGCCGCGATCCGCGCCGCGCTCGCCGAGTCCGGCGAGGACGCGCTCGCCGAGCGGACGACGTTCCTCGTCGTCGCCGACCCGCGGGCGCACCTCGGGCACATCGCCGCGCAGGTCCGCGGCACCGACCGGGAATCGCCGCAGCTCATCGGGATCACCGGGACGAACGGCAAGACGACGACGACGTACATGGTCGACGGGCTCCTCACCGCGCTCGGGCACACCACCGGGGTCATCGGCACCGTCGCGACGCTCATCGCCGGTCGCCGGCAGTCGAGCGTGCGCACCACCCCGGAGGCGCCCGAGCTCCATGCGCTGTTCGCGCGGATGCGGGAGGCCGGCGTCGACACCTGCGCGATGGAGGTGTCCTCCCACGCGCTGAGCCAGCACCGGGTGGACGGGGCGCACTTCCGCGTCGTCGGCTTCACCAACCTCTCCCAGGACCACCTCGACTTCCACGGGTCGATGGAGGAGTACTTCGCGGCGAAGGCGCAGCTGTTCACCCCCGAGTTCGCCGACTCCGGGGTCATCGTGCTCGCCGACGACTGGGCCCGGAGGCTCGCGGACCGGGCGGAGATCCCGGTCGTGACGATCAGCCGCGATCCCGCCGACGCCCCGGACTACCGCATCACCGACGAGGCCGACGGCGCATTCACCCTGACCGGCGCCGGGCTGAGCCTGCGCGCCCGCTCCCCGCTGCCCGGCGACTTCAACGTGCTCAACACCGCGCTCGCCCTCGTGCTCCTCCTCCGGACCGGGATCGAGCCCGCCGCGCTCGCCGCGCACGCCCGCACCTTCGGCGCCCCCGTGCCCGGCCGGATGGAGGTCGTCCACCCGGCCGACCCGCGGGTCATCGTCGACTACTCCCACACCCCCGATGCGATCGCCCAGGTGCTCGCCGGCCTCGACGGCGGCCCCGGTCCGCTCGCCATCGTGGTCGGCGCCGGCGGCGACCGCGATCGCGGGAAGCGGCAGGCGATGGGCCGGGCCGCCGCGACCGAGGCCGACGTTGTCATCGTCACCGACGACAACCCGCGCAGCGAGGACCCGGCCGCGATCCGGGCGGCGGTGCTCGCCGGGGTCGAGCAGGCCCTCGCCGACGGCAGCGCCCGCGTCCCCCGGACGGCGGTGCGCGAGATCGGCCCGCGGGCCGAGGCGATCGCCGCGGGCATCGCCGCGGCGGGTGCCGGCGGCACGCTCGTCATCGCCGGGAAGGGGCACGAGACGGGACAGGAGATCGCCGGAGTCGTCCACGACTTCGACGACCGCGAGCAGACACGCGCCGCGCTCGCATCACGAGGCGCGGAGACCGGAACCGGTAGAGTTCGGAAGTGATATGAAGCGATTCTCTGTGCACGAGGTGGCCACCGCCCTCAACGGCGAGATCTACGGGATATCCCCCGACCAGGAGCTGAGCGGGGGAGTCGTCACCGACTCCCGCGAGGTGTCGCCGGGCGACATCTACGTGGCCCGCCGCGGCGAGACCGCCGACGGGCTCGACTACGCACCCGCCGCCCTCGAGGCCGGAGCCGTGCTCATCATCGCCGAGGCGGTCCCGACGGTCGACGGGGAGCACCTGCCCACCGTGCACGTCGCCGACCCCACCGCCGCGCTCGGGCACCTCGCCCGCCTCAACGTCGAAGCGCTCCGCGCCTCCGGCGACCTCACCGTCATCGCGATCACCGGGTCGGCGGGCAAGACCACGGTCAAGGACCTCACGGCGGACCTCCTCGCCGGTCACGCGGAGACCGTGTGGCCGCCGAACTCGTACAACAACGAGGTCGGGGTGCCGCTCACCGCGATCCGCGCCGACGAATCGACCCGCTTCCTCGTCCTCGAGATGGGCGCCCGCTCGATCGGCAACCTCGCATACCTCACCTCGCTCGTCCGGCCCGACATCGCCGTCGAGCTCAACGTCGGCAGCGCCCACGGCGGGGTGTTCGGCTCGATCGAGAACACCGCCCGGGCGAAGTCCGAGCTCGTCGAGTCCCTTGAGTCCGGCGGGACCGCCGTCCTCAACGCCGACGACCGGCGGGTCGCGGCGATGGCCGAGGTCCTCGCCGAGGGAGTCGACACCCTGTGGTTCAGCGCGGCAGGCGGGGAGGACCGCACGCCCGCGGTGCGCGCCACCGACGTCGAGGCCCATGCCTCCGGACGCACCTCCTTCACCCTCCACCTCCCGGGGGAGGAGCCGGCCGCGGTCGAGCTCGCGCTCCTCGGCGAGCACCACGTGGGCAACGCGCTGGCCGCGGCCGCGGTCGCCCATCGCTGCGGCGTGCCCGCCCGGTCGATCGTCACCACGCTCGGCACCTCGGGCGCGGCGAGCCGCTGGCGGATGGAGCTCATCGACTCCCCGAACGGCGTCACGGTGCTCAACGACGCGTACAACGCCAACCCCGACTCGATGCGCGCGAGCCTGAAGACGCTCGCCGCGATGGGCCGCGGGGACGACACCACCGGCCCGCGCCGGACCTTCGCGGTGCTCGGGGAGATGCTCGAGCTCGGCGACGACTCGGTGACCGAGCACGACTCGATCGGACGCCTCGTGGTCCGCCTCAACATCAGCCGCACGATCGCCGTCGGCGACGGGGCGAAGCCGATCTACCAGGCCGCGAACCTCGAGGGCTCCTGGGGCAACGAGGCGGTCTGGGTGCCGAGCATCGCCGAGGCCCGCGAACTCCTCAGCGCCGAGCTCCAGCCCGGCGACATCGTCCTGTTCAAGTCCTCGCGCGACGCCGGTCTGCGCTACCTCGGAGACGAGATCGCAGGGGTGTCGGGGCAGCAATGATCGCCGTCATCCTCGCCGCGTGCCTGAGCCTGCTCCTCACGCTCATCGGCACGCCCCTCTTCATCCGGATGCTCGTCAAGCGCGGATACGGCCAGTTCATCCGCGACGACGGCCCGGAGACCCACGCGACGAAGCGCGGCACGCCGACCATGGGCGGCGTCGTCATCATCGGGGCCGCGCTCATCTCGTACTTCGCCTCCCATCTCCTCACCGGATCGCACCCCACGCCGTCGGGCGTGCTCGTCCTGTGGCTCGCCGCCGGACTCGGCGCGGTCGGGTTCCTCGACGACTACATCAAGGTCTCCAAGCAGCGCTCGCTCGGCCTCAAGCCCCTCGGCAAGCTCGTGGGGCAGGGATTCGTCGGGATCAGCTTCGCGGTCCTCGCACTGCAGTTCCCCAACGAGTACGGGCAGACCCCGGCATCGACCACGATCTCGTTCGTCCGCGACACCGCGCTCGACCTCGCGTTCGCCGGGCCGATCCTCGGCCTCATCGTCTTCATCGTGTGGGCGAACCTCATCGTCACCGCGGTGTCGAACGCGGTCAACCTCACCGACGGCCTCGACGGACTCGCCTCCGGCGCGGCCGCCGTCGTATTCGCCGGCTTCGTCATCATCACCACGTGGCAGTCCACCCAGAACTGCAATCTCATGACCGAGATCCGCGACGGCTGCTACTACATGCGGGACCCGCGCGATCTCACGATCGTCGGCGCGGCGATGGCCGCGGCCTGCATCGGGTTCCTGTGGTGGAACGCCTCGCCCGCGAAGATCTTCATGGGCGACACGGGCTCGCTCGCGATCGGCGGTGCGATCGCCGGGCTCGCGATCATGTCGCGCACCGAGCTCCTCCTCATCATCATGGGCGGGCTGTTCGTCCTCATCACCCTGAGCGTCATCATCCAGGTCGCCTCGTTCAAGCTCACCGGCAAGCGGGTGTTCCGGATGGCCCCGCTCCAGCACCACTTCGAGCTCATCGGCTGGGCCGAGGTGACGATCGTCGTCCGGTTCTGGATCATCGCGCTGCTCTTCGTCGTCGCCGCCGTCGGCCTGTTCTACGCGGAGTGGGTGTCCCACCTTGACTGAGACGCTCGATCCCACCGCCGCCGACGGCCCGCCCCCGGTGCTCCCGCCGGGTGCCGAGCCGGTCGACTACCCGAACGCCGCGGCGATCCCCGCCGCGCTCCACGGCCCCGAATCCTCGCTCGCCGGGATCACCGTCGTCGTCACCGGCCTCGGCGTGTCCGGGTACCCCGCAGCGGTCCACCTCGCCGAGCGCGGTGCGGAGGTCATCGTCGTCGACGGCGACACCGCCCGCGACCGGTCCGAGTACGAAGCGATCCTCGCGGTGTTCGACGTCGACATCCGGCGCGGGCCCGAGCACGTCTCCGAGGTGCCGACCGGCCGCTCCGGGCGCACCCCCGATCTCGTCGTCACCTCCCCGGGATGGCGACCCGACCAGCCGCTGCTCGCCGCGGCCGCCGCCCGCGGCATCCCGGTGATCGGCGAGGTCGAGCTCGCCTGGCGGGTGCGCGGGGCGAACTCCGCGCCCTGGCTCGTCGTCACCGGGACGAACGGGAAGACCACGACGACGACGATGCTCGAATCGATGCTCCGCGTCGCCGGCCTCGACGTGCGCGCGTGCGGGAACATCGGGGCCCCGCTCCTCGAGGCGGTGCTCGATCCCGACGCCGAGGTGCTCGCGATCGAGCTCTCGAGCTTCCAGCTCCACTGGCAGTTCTCGATGTGCGCCGAGGCCGCCGCCGTGCTCAACATCGCCGCAGACCACCTCGACTGGCACGGCAGCGCGGAGGCGTACGCCGCCGACAAGGGCCGCGCCTACACGAACGTGCGCACCGCGTGCGTGTTCAACGTCGACGATCCGGCGACCCGGGCGCTTGTCGAGGACGCCGAGGTCATCGCCGGTGCCCGCGCCGTCGGCTTCTCCTCCTCCGTCCCCGGCCCCGGGGAGCTCGGCGTCGTCGAGGACCTGCTCGTCGACCGGGCCTTCATCCCGCAGCGCTACTCCGCCGCCGCGGAGCTCGCCGCGCTCGCCGACGTCGCGCGGGCCTCGGGCACCCCCGACGCCCCCGCCGCGCCGCACCAGGTCGCCAACGCGCTCGCCGCCGCCGCGCTCGCCCGCGCGGTGGGCGTGCCCCCGGCAGCCGTGCGCGACGGGCTGCGCGCCCACGCCGCGGGCGGCCACCGGCTCGCGCTCGTCGCCGAGCACCGCGGCTGCCGCTGGTTCGACGACTCGAAGGCGACGAATCCGCACGCCGCGGACGCCGCGTTGCGCGCCTTCGACGACATCGTGTGGATCGCCGGCGGACTCGCCAAGGGCGCGGAGTACGGGGACCTCGTCGCCGCCCACGCCCACCGCCTGCGCGCCGTCGTCCTCATCGGCGAGGACCGCGCGCCGCTGCGCTCCGCCCTGGCCGCGCACGCGCCCGAGGTCTCCGTCCACGAGGTCGACCTCCCGGTCTCCGAGCTCGCCCCGGCCGAGCGCGGCGGCCCGGTGATGGACCGCGCGGTCGACCTCGCGCTCGCCGCCGCCCGGCCCGGCGACACCGTGCTGCTCGCTCCGGCGGCCGCGAGCATGGACCAGTTCCTCGACTACGCCGCCCGCGGCGACGCCTTCGCCCGCGCCGTGCACGAGCGTGCGGAGGCCTGATGAGCAGCCCGGGGAGGACCGCACCGCGGACCGGCGGCGCCCGCGCCCGCCGCACTCGACCGCAGGATTTCCTGCGCCGTGAGGACGGGCTGATCGCGGCGCTGCGCCGCATCCACGACCTGCCGGTGACGAGCTTCTACCTCGTCCTCGCCTCGACGCTCGCCCTCACCGCGATCGGCCTGACCATGGTGCTCTCCGCCTCGTCGATCACCGCGTACGCCGGCGGGGAGGGCTCGTCCTTCTCCGTGTTCGCGCGCCAGGCGGTGTTCGCCGTCGTCGGGCTCATCGCGATGATCAGTGCGGCGTCCTGCACGCCGCGCATCTGGCGGGCGCTCGCGGTGCCGGCGATCGTCCTCGGCGTCGGCCTCCAGGTGCTGCCGTTCGTCCCGGGGCTCGGGCGCACCGTCAACGGATCGACGAGCTGGGTCTCGATCGGCGGCATCCAGGGCCAGCCCGCGGAGTTCGTCAAGGTCGCGCTCGCACTATGGCTCGGGGTGTTCCTCGCCAACCGGGCCCGCCACCTCGCGGAGTTCCGGACGCTCCTCCCGGTGATCGCGGTGCTCGGCCTCGTGCTCGGCTTCATCCTCTACGGCCGCGACCTCGGGACCGGACTCATCATCATGGGCCTCGCCCTCGGCGCGCTGTTCGTCGGGGGAGTGCCGTGGAAGTACTTCCTCACCGCCCTCGCTGGGATCGGCGCCCTCGTCGTCCTCCTCGTCGTCACGAGCGCGAACCGGATGGCCCGCGTCAAGGCGATGTTCGGCGCCGCCGACCCGGCCGCCGCCGACCCGCTCGGCCAGCACTGGCAGTCGAACCACGGGCTCTACGCGCTCGCCTCCGGCGGCTGGTTCGGGGTCGGCCTGGGCGCGAGCCGCGAGAAGTGGTCGTGGCTGCCCGAGGCGCACAACGACTTCATCTTCGCGATCATCGGCGAGGAGCTCGGCCTCCTCGGCTCGTTCGTCGTCCTCCTCCTGTTCGCCGCGCTCGGCTACGGTCTCATCCGGATCGTCATGCGCTCCCGCGACCGCTTCGTGCAGACCACGACCGCCGCGGTGTTCATGTGGATCGTCGGCCAGGCCCTCGTCAACATCGGCGTCGTCGCCGGGGTGCTGCCGGTCATCGGCGTCCCGCTCCCGCTCGTGTCATCCGGAGGCTCCGCGCTGCTCGCCACCCTCATCGCGATCGGCATGGTGCTCTCCTTCGCCCGGACGGAGGACGGCGCCCGCGAGGCGATGCGCGCCCAGTCCACGCGGGTCCGCAGCTCGCTCGCCGTCCTGGCCCGTCGCCCCGTCCGCTCCACGTGAGGAAACCATGTCCCTGACCGTCCTGTTCGCCGGCGGCGGCACCACCGGCCACGTCTCGCCGATGCTTGCCGTCGCCGACGACCTGCGCTTCCAGGATCCGGAGGCGCGGATCATCATGCTCGGCACCGCCGAGGGCCTCGAGACCCGACTCGTGCCCGCTGCCGGGTTCGAGCTGCTCACCATCGACAAGGTGCCTGCGCCGCGCCGCATCGACGCCTCGCTCGTGCGCTTCCCGGGCCGGCTGCTCGGCACGGTGTCCGCCGTCACCCGGATCATCCGCGAGCGCGGGGTCGACGTCGTCGTCGGCGTCGGCGGCTACGTGTCGAGCCCGGCCTATCTCGCCGCGCGCCGCACCGGCACCCCGATCGTCGTCCACGAGGCGAACGCCCGGCCGGGTCTGGCCAACCGCCTCGGCGCCCGCCTCACCCCCGAGCGGCGCGTCGGCTACACCTTCGCGAGCACCCCGCTGCCCGGGGTCCACGTCGGGATGCCGATGCGGCACGCGATCGAGGCGATCGACCGCTCCGCTCCGGACCAGCGCGCCGCCGGAGCGCACGCACTCGGCCTCGACCCGCAGCGCCGCACCCTCGTCGTCACCGGCGGCTCGCTCGGGGCGCAGGCGATGAACGAGGCGTTCCGCGAGGCGATGCCCGATCTCATGGCCGCCGGGGCCCAGGTGCTCCACATCACCGGTGCCGGCAAGGGCGCCGAGCTCGCTGCGGCCGCCGAGCGGTACCACGGCTACCACGTCGTCGACTACGTCGACGGGATGGAGCACGTCTACGCCGCGGCCGACCTCCTCATCTGCCGTGCCGGCGCCGGCACCGTCGCCGAGGTCACGACCGTGCAGGCACCCGCGATCTACGTCCCGCTGCCGATCGGCAACGGTGAGCAGCGGCTCAACGCCGCCGACGCGGCGACGGCCGGGGCCGCCCGGGTCATCGAGGACGCCGACTTCACCGCCGCGACCATCCGCGACCGGGTGATCCCGCTCGTCACCGACGACGCGGAGCTCGCCGCGATGGCCGAGGCCGCCCGCAGCATGGTCTTCCCGACCGCTGCGGCGCGCACCATGGTGGAGATGATCTACGAGGCCGTCGGCCGGCCCCACCCCGGCCGCCCGTACCCGCCCGAGCGGCGGACCCGGGCCGAGCGCGCCCGGGTCCGCCGCTCGGGCGGGTACGGGCAGCGAGGGACACGCATGACCGAGGCCATCGTGCCGGCCGCCGAGCTCGGCCGGGTGCACTTCATCGGGATCGGCGGCGCCGGGATGTCCGGCATCGCGCGGATCATGCTCATGCGCGGCATGAGCGTCTCCGGCTCCGACGCCAAGGACTCGAGCGTCGTGACGACGCTGCGCGCGCAGGGCGCCCAGATCGCGATCGGACAGCGCGCGGAGAACATCGCCGGCGCCGACACCGTCGTGGTGTCCTCGGCGATCCGGGAGTCCAATCCCGAGCTCGCCGCGGCGCGCGACGCCGGGTTGCGGATCATCCACCGCTCGATGGCGCTCGCCTCCCTCATGGTCGACCGCCGCGCCGTCGCGATCGCCGGCACCCACGGCAAGACGACGACGACGTCGATGACGACCGTCGTGCTCCAGGCCTGCGGGGCGGATCCCTCGTTCGTCATCGGCGGCGTCCTCACCGCGACCGGCACCAACGCCCACGACGGCTCCGGGGACGTGTTCGTCGCGGAGGCCGACGAGTCCGACGGCTCCTTCCTCCTCTACGAGCCCGCGGTCGGGGTCATCACCAACGTCGAGGCCGACCATCTCGATCACTACGGCACCTGGGAGGCGGTGCGCCAAGCGTTCGTCGACTTCTGCTCCCGGACCGCCGAGCGCGGCGGGACCGTCATCGTGTGCGCCGACGACGAGGGCTCGCGCGAGATCGGTCTGCGCGCCCGGGCGGCGGGCGCCTCGATCCTGTTCTACGGAACCTCCGAGGACGCCGACGCGCGGATCGTCGACCTCGAGCTCGGCCGCGCCGGGACCCGGTTCGGGCTCGAGCTCGACGGCACGGTCCACGGGCCGATCACCCTCCACCAGCCGGGCGCGTACAACGCCGCGAACGCCGCCGCCGCCCTGTGCGTCGCCGCTGAGCTCGGTCTCGATCTCGGAGCAGCGATCAGCGGGGTCGAGTCGTTCGGCGGCACCCGTCGCCGCTTCGAGCTGCGCGGCACCGAGAGCGGCGTGCGCGTCTACGACGACTACGCCCACCACCCGACGGAGGTCGCCGCGGTGCTCACCGCCGCCCGCTCGGTGGTCGACCCCGGTGGGCGGGTGCACGTGATCTTCCAGCCGCACCTGTTCTCCCGCACGCAGAACTTCCGGACCGAGTTCGGCCGCGCGCTCGGCATCGCCGACGAGGTCGTCGTGCTCGACGTGTTCCCCGCCCGCGAGGATCCGATCCCCGGGGTCACCGGGGCGATCATCGCCGCCGAGGTGCCGCACGAGAACGTGACTTTCCTCCCGTCCTTCGCCGACGCGGTGCCCTACGTCCGCGATCGCGTGCGTCCCGGCGACGTCGTCATCACCGCGGGCGCCGGCGACGTGACCCTGCTCGGCCCCGAGCTCGTGGCGGCCCTGGGCGGGTCGTGAGCACGGCGAGCCTCGCGGACCGGCTCGCCGCCCGCAGGCGCGCTCGGATCCGCACCTGGGCGATCGTCGGCGCGGTCGCGGCCCTCGTCCTCGGGCTCGCGGCGGCGGCATGGTTCACCCCGGTGCTCGAGCTGCGCGCCGTCGAGGTCACCGGTGCCGAGCTCACCGACCCGGCGGAGGTCGAGGACGCGGTCCTGGCCTCCCACGGCGGCACCCCGCTGCCGCAGATCCGCCTCTCCCGCGTCGAGGACGAGCTCGTCTCCGCGTTCCCCAAGGCGGCGAGCGTCGAGGTCGGCTGGGCCGGCCCGAACGCGCTGTCGGTCGCAGTGACCGATCGGGAGCCCGTGCTCGCGGTGCCCGCCGACGGCGGCTGGGACCGCTACGACGTCGACGGCGAGGTCATCGACTCCGTCGCCGACGAGCCGAAGGGCCTCCCGGTCCTCGCCCTCGAGGACGACGCCGACGTCCCCGGCGCGGTGAGCGCCGTCGTCGCCTTCCTCGACGCGGTGCCCGCCGAGCAGCGCGCCGGGGTCACCTCGATGAGCGCCGGCTCCGGCCGCGACCTTCGGATGCGCTACGACCACGAGGGCACCGAGGTCACCGTGCTGTTCGGCTCGCCGGAGGACGCCGCCCGGAAGTTCGAGGTCGCCCGCGCGCTCATGGCGACCGGCGCCACCGAGATCGACGTGTCCGTGCCCGAGGTGCCCGTCACCCGCTGAGGCCGGGCCGCCGGCGGGCGGCGGGGACATTTCGGCCAATCCCCGGCGGACACACCGGGTGCGATGGTTGCACCCGGACGGCGATCCCCATAGCGTCGACCCGAAGGCACAAAAGCCGGAGCGCCCCGCGCGGGCCCGATGCGTCGAAAGAGGAACCGACTTGGCTGAATTCCCACAATCCGGAGCGGACATCAAAGTCGCCGGCACCGGCGGTGGCGGCGTCAATGCTGTCCAGCGGATGATCGACGTCGGCCTGCGCGGTGTCGAGTTCATCGCGATCAACACCGACGCGCAGGCGCTCCTCCTGTCGGAGGCCGACCTCAAGCTCGAGATCGGCCGCGACCTCACCCGCGGCCTCGGGGCCGGCGCGGACCCGGAGATCGGCCGCAAGGCGGCCGAGGACTCCGAGGAGGCCATCGAGGAGGCGCTCGAGGGCGCCGACATGGTCTTCGTCACCGCTGGCGAGGGCGGCGGCACCGGCACCGGTGCGGCGCCCGTCGTGGCACGCATCGCGCGGTCGCTCGGCGCGCTCACCATCGGTGTCGTCACCCGACCCTTCACGTTCGAGGGCCGTCGCCGCTCGGCACAGGCCGAGGCCGGCATCGCCGCCCTCCGCGAAGAGGTCGACACGCTCATCGTCATCCCCAATGACCGCCTGCTCTCGATCTCGGACCGCAACGTGTCCGTGCTCGAGGCCTTCCAGTCGGCCGATGAGGTCCTCCGCTCCGGCGTGCAGGGCATCACCGACCTCATCTCGACCCCGGGGATGATCAACCTCGACTTCGCGGACGTCAAGTCGGTCATGCAGAACGCCGGCACCGCCCTCATGGGCATCGGCTCCGCCGTCGGCGAGGACCGCGCGGTGCAGGCCGCCGAGGCCGCGATCGCCTCCCCGCTGCTCGAGGCGAGCATCGAGGGTGCGCATGGCGTGCTGCTGAGCATCCAGGGCGGCTCCGACCTCGGCCTGTTCGAGATCAACGAGGCCGCGCGCCTCGTGCAGGAGGCCGCGCACCCGGAGGCGAACATCATCTTCGGCACGGTCATCGACGACAACCTCGGCGACGAGTGCCGGATCACCGTCATCGCCGCCGGCTTCGATTCGCAGGCCAGCGAGTCCTCCGAACCCACCGGACGCCCGGCCTTCGCCGAGCCCGAAGCCGACTCGGCCGGTCAGGATTCCGACCGCGGCGAGACGGGCCAGGGCCAGTTCGGTCAGGCCCCGGCCGGCCAGGGGCAGTTCGCCGCCGGCCAGGCATCACAGGGCCAGCCCGGCCCGGGGCAGCAGCCCGGTGCCGACCCGCAGTCCCGCCCGCAGTCCGGCCACCCCGGCTCCGACGTCCCGTCGTCGCTGCCGGAGGAGAAGCCGTCCCGGTTCGACAACTCGGACCTGGACATCCCGGACTTCCTCAAGTGATCCGGATCGGCTGACCCACCGTGCTGCACAGCCGCTTCGTCCTGTCCGGTGAGCGCTTCACCGCGCATGCCGCGTTCACCGACAGGAGGGGCGGCTACAGCAGCGGGCCGTTCGACTCCTTCAACCTCGCGCTCCACGTCGGCGACGCCCCGGAGACGGTCGCGGCGAACCGAAGCATGCTCGCCACCGTGCTCGAGCTCCAGGCCGACCGGCTCGGATACGTGTCCCAGGTGCACGGCACGGCGGTGCACCGGCTCGAGCTCGACGACCCCCCCGCCTCGGTGCCCGGCGACCCGGTGACCGCCGATGCGCAGGTCACCGCGAGCACCGACCTCGGGCTCGTCGTCCAGGTCGCCGACTGCACCCCCGTGCTCCTCGCCGATGTCGACGCCGGCGTGGTCGGCGCGGTCCACGCCGGTCGGCAGGGCATGGCCGACGGGGTGGTGCCCGCCGCGCTCGAAGCGATGACCGCCGCCGGTGCGCGCCACGTCACCGCGATCATCGGCCCGTCGATCTGTCCCCGCTGCTACGAGGTGCCCGCCGAGCTCCGCGCCGCCGTGGCGGACGCCGAGCCGGTGACCGCCTCCGTCTCCGCCCACGGCACCCCGGCGCTCGACGTCGCCGCGGGCGTCGCCGAGCAGCTGCGCCGCGCGGGCGTCGCGATCCACCGCTGGGTGCCGGAGTGCACCGCGGAGGACCCGGCTCTCTACTCCTACCGGCGCGACGGCGAGACCGGCCGGTTCGCCGGGATCATCTGGCTGCGGGCGAACCCCGCCGCCGGCTGAGACCGCGATACGCGCCCGCCGACACGCCCGCTCGTCCTCCCCGGATCCCGGTCCCCGGCGCGGTAGTTTCGACACTGAGGGAGACTCACCTGCAGGTGCGCCTGCGACCGAACCGCGAACCACGAGGAGACGACATGTCCGCGCTCAAGAAGATCGGCACCTATCTGGGATTCGTCGAGGACGACCTCGACGAGCCGCAGGCGCGCCACCACCGCGCCGCCGACACCGACGACTACGCAGACGACTACGGGGTCGAGGACTTCGACGAGGTCGTCGAATACGAGGAGCCCGCCGCCGTGACCCCCATCCGCGCCTCCGTCCGCCCCGTCGAGTCGGCCCCCGCCTCGGCGATGCAGCGGATCCAGACCATCCACCCCCGCAGCTACAACGACGCGAAGGCCATCGGCACCGCGTTCCGCGACGGCATCCCCGTCATCATGAACCTCTCCGCGATGGACGAGGCGAACTCGAAGCGCCTCGTCGACTTCTCCGCGGGCCTGATCTTCGGCCTGCGCGGCTCGATCGAGAAGGTCACGAACAACGTCTTCCTCCTCACCCCGGAGAACATCGAGGTGTCCACGGAGAACGACGACGCCGGCGACACGCAGGCGAGCTTCTTCAACCAGAGCTGAGCGTCCGCGTGCGCGAGCTTCGGGCTCGCTGAGAACAGCGGGTCGCGGTTCGGTGTTTCCTCGGGCGGCGGTCTACCCTGGTGGGTAGACCGCCGCCGTCCTGTTCGCGAAAGAGGTTCGATCCGCCCGTGGGCATCATCTTCCATCTCCTGGCGACGATCGTCAGCCTGTACGTCTACGTGCTGCTGGCCCGCGTCATCATCGACCTCATCCAGGTCTTCTCCCGCGATTGGCGGCCGACCGGTTTCGTGCTCGTCCTGTGCGAGATCGTGTACACGCTCACCGATCCGCCGATCACGCTCATGCGCCGGATCATCCCGCCGGTCCGTCTCGGGCAGATCTCGCTCGACCTCGGCTTCATCGTCGTCTTCATCCTCGTCCAGGTCCTCGCCGGAGCGCTGCGCATCGCGGGCAACTCCTTCGTCTGAGGGCCCGGAACGCGCCCGCGGGCGTGACCGTTTCGTGACCTCCGGGACCGCTGCACTCCGCGGTGCGGGCACGGCGCAGGCGCGCCGCGCACGACAACGGCGCGGGGGATGGGATATGGTTTCTCTGTTGTCTGTTGTATAACAGACTTGTAAAGAACAGCATTTCGAAGAACATCATTGTCGACCGAAGGTGGCCTCATGGCGCTTACGCCTGAAGACGTAGTAAACAAGCGGTTCCAGCACGTCAAGTTCCGCGACGGATACGACCAGGACGAGGTGGACGACTTCCTCGATGAGGTCGTCGTCGAGCTCCGCCGTCTCTACCAGGAGAACGACGAGCTCCGCCAGAAGCTCTCGGCCGCCGAGCAGCGCGTGAATGAGCTCTCGCAGGGCGGATCCGCTCAGTCGTCTTCGTCCTCTGCGGACGCGCGGTCCGAGCCGGCCGTCGACCCGCAGGCCACCCAGGCGATGCCCGCCGCGGTGCCCGGCAACGAGCCGAAGGCCTCCGACGACCGCCGCGAGTCCGCGGAGCAGACGCCGGCCTCTCCGCTCGTCGCCCCGCAGCAGTCCGGCCCCTCGGCCGGTGCCGGCTTCGCCGCCGGTGCGGGCGCAGGTGCCGTGGCCGGCTCCGCCGCGAAGTCCTCCTCGGACCAGGACGCCCACGGCCTCATCGCCCTCGCCCAGCGCCTCCACGACGAGCACCTCGCCGAGGGTGAGCGCACCCGCGACAAGCTCATCGGCGACGCGGAGAAGAAGGCCCAGGAGATCGTCCGCGACGCGGAGAAGAAGCGCGACGACACGCTCCGCCACCTCGAGACCGAGAAGGCCAACCTCGAGCGCGAGATCGACGGTCTGCAGAACTTCGAGCGCCAGTACCGGACGCGGCTCAAGAGCTACCTCAACGATCAGCTCCGCGAGCTCGAGAACTCCGGTTCGCTCGCCCCGGAGACCCTGGGCGGCAACAAGATGGGTTCGAACCCGCAGCACTCGATCTGAGTCGCAGGCCACACGGCCGCAGCACGACGCGAACGGCGTCGGTGAGCTCGTCTCACCGGCGCCGTCGGCGTTCCCGGGCGCATGCTCCGCGCCGCCCGGGCCCGTTGCCGGTCTGTTCCCATCCGGGGCCGTGCGGCCTAGGGTGGTCCCATGGTCGACTTCGATGAGTTCAGCGCGGCGGTCCTCGAGCGCTCCCGTGCGCACGATGCCGGGGCCGAGGCGCACGAGAGCCGGTACCGCAACCTCGAACCCTCCTCCGCCCGGCTGCTCGCCGATCTCGTGGGCGGGCTCCGGGCGCAGAACGTGCTCGAGGTCGGGACCTCGAACGGGTACTCGACGATGTGGATCGCGCAGGCGCTGCCCCCGGGCGGCTCGATCCTCACCATCGACAACCACCCGGGCCGCGCCGCAGAGGCCGCCGGCCACTTCGCCGAGGTCGGCCTCGACGCCCGGATCGAGCAGCGGGTGGGCGACGCGGCGACGGAGCTCGCGGCGATCCGCGGGTCCTTCGACCTGATCTTCCTCGACTCCGACCGGACCGCGTACGTCGACTACCTGCCGCAGATCCTGCGGCTGCTCGACGGCCTCCTCGTCGTCGACAACGTCATCTCCCACGAGCACGAGACCGCCGAGTTCGAGGCGGCGCTGCGCGACACGCCGGGCTTCACCGTGCTCACGCTCGCGATCGGCAAGGGGCTCCTGCTCGCCCAGCGCGACGCCGGGTGAGTCCCGGGCGCCCGGGCGGCTAGACTGGTGAGCCGGACCGCCCGACCCCGAAGAGGAGACCCCACGGCTGTGAGCACTGCACCCCCCACCGGCAGGAGAGGTCTCCTCATCGGTGCGCTGTTCGCGATCGCCGTCGCCGTCGTCGTCGTCGACCAGGTCACCAAGCAGATCGCGATCGCGGTGCTCGAGGGACGGCCGTCCGTGCCGGTCATCGGCGAGCTCGCCGGCTTCACCTTCTACCGCAACCCGGGCGCGGCGTTCGGGATGGGCTCGAACTCGACGTGGATCTTCGCCGTCATCGCGATCATCGTCCTCGTCGGGATCCTCGTCGCCAGCCGCCGGCTCGGCTCGCGCGCCTGGAGCTGGGGTCTCGGGCTCCTCCTCGGCGGCCTCAGCGGCAATCTCATCGACCGGCTGTTCCGACCGCCCGGCTTCTTCCACGGCGCCGTCGTCGACTTCATCGACCTCTCGCTGTTCATCTGCAACGTCGCCGACATCGCGATCTCCGCCGCCGCCGTCGTCATCGTCGTCACCACCCTGCGCGGCATCGGGCTCGACGGCACGCGCGATTCCGACGAGACGCAGACCGCGTCTGCCGAAGACGCAGCGAAGGAGCAGGTGTGAGGGAGCGTTCGATGTTCGTGCCCGAGGGACTCGAGGGCGAGCGGGTCGACACCGCGCTGAGCCGGATGCTCGGCCTGTCGCGCTCGGCCGCGGCCCAGATCGCCGCCGCCGGCGACGTGCAGGTCGACGGGGCCGTCGTGGGCAAGTCCGACCGGGTGAGCGCAGGTGCCCGCATCGACGTCGTCATGCCCGAGCCCGCGAAGCCGCTCGAGATCGTCGCCGAGCCCGTCGAGGGGATGCGGGTGATCTACGACGACAATGCGTTCGTCGTCGTCGACAAGCCCGTGGGCGTCGCCGCCCATGCGGCCGCCGGCTGGAAGGGACCGACCGTCATCGGCGGCCTCGCTGCGGCCGGCTACGACATCGCCACCTCGGGAGCGGCCGAGCGGCAGGGGATCGTGCACCGGCTCGACGTCGGCACCTCCGGGGTCATGGTCGTCGCGAAGGGCGAGCACGCGTACTCCGTGCTCAAGCGGGCCTTCAAGGAGCGCACCGTCGCCAAGACCTACCACGCGCTCGTCCAGGGCCTGCCCGACCCGGTGGTCGGCACCATCGAAGCGCCGATCGGCCGCAACCCGCGCCGCGACGGCCTCTACGCCGTGCGCACCGACGGCAAGCACGCCGTCACCCACTACGAGGTGCTCGAGGCGCACCGCTCCGCGACGCTGCTCGAGGTCCGGCTCGAGACCGGGCGGACCCACCAGATCCGCGTGCACATGGCCGCCACCCGGCACCCGTGCTGCGGTGACCTGCCCTACGGCGCCGACCCGGTGCTCGCCGCCCGGCTCGGTCTCGAGCGGCAGTGGCTCCACGCGGTGCGGCTCGGCTTCGAGCACCCGGAGACCGGCGAGCAGGTCGAGTTCGAGAGCGCCTATCCCGAGGATCTGCGGACCGCTCTCGACCGGCTGCGCGACGCGCAGGGCTGATCCCGCAGGCGCGCGGACCGTGTCCGCGGCGAGCGGTACCCTGGGACGAGCGCCGACCGCAGGAGGAGAGAAGGACCCGTGACGACCGACAGCTTCGTGCATCTCCACGTCCACACCGAGTACTCGATGCTCGACGGAGCGGCGCGGGTGGGCGACCTCATGGCGGCTACCAAGGAGATGGGCATGCCCGCCATCGCCACCACCGACCACGGGTACCTGTTCGGCGCCTTCGACTTCTGGAGCCAGGCCACCGCTGCCGGCGTCAAGCCGATCATCGGCGTCGAGGCCTATGTCACCCCGGGCACCGCGCGCGGCGACAAGACCCGCGTCAAGTGGCGCACCGACGAGAGCCAGCGCGGCGACGACGTGTCCGGCGGCGGTGCCTACACCCACATGACGCTGCTCGCGGAGAACAACACGGGCATGCAGAACCTGTTCCGGGCCTCCTCGATCGCCTCCCTCGACTCGGCGTTCGGCAAGTGGCCCCGGCTCGACCGGGATCTCATCGAGACCCACGCCTCCGGCCTCATCGCGACCACCGGCTGTCCCTCGAGCGAGATCCAGACCCGGCTGCGCCTCGGCCAGTACTCCGAGGCGCTCCGGGCCGCCTCGGAGTACAAGGACATCTTCGGGGCGGGCAACTACTACTGCGAGATCATGGACCACGGGCTGTCCATCGAGCGGCGCGTCGTCAAGGATCTCCTGCGCCTGGCGAAGGAGCTCGACCTGCCGCTCGTCGCGACGAACGACCTCCACTACACCCACGAATCCGACGCCAAGGCTCACGAGGCCCTGCTCGCGATCCAGTCCGGCTCCAAGCTCATCGAGCCCACCTACGACCAGGGCGGCAGCCGGTTCGCGTTCTCCGGGTCCGGGTACTACCTCAAGTCCCCGGCGGAGATGCGCGCGCTGTTCAAGGAGATGCCCGAAGCGTGCGACAACACGCTCGAGATCGCCGAACGCTGCCAGGTGTCCTTCGACACCTCGGCGAACTACATGCCGAAGTTCCCCTGCCCGCCGGGTGAGGACGAGACCTCGTGGCTCGTCAAGGAGGTCGACCGGGGCCTCCACCACCGGTACCCCGGCGGCATCCCCGACGCGGTCCGCAAGCAGGCCGACTACGAGCTCGACGTCATCGTCTCGATGGGCTTCCCCGGCTACTTCCTCGTCGTCGCGGACTTCATCAACTGGTCGAAGGACAACGGCATCCGGGTGGGTCCCGGGCGCGGCTCCGGTGCGGGCTCGATGGTCGCCTACGCGATGCGCATCACCGACCTCGACCCGCTCGAGCACGGACTGATCTTCGAGCGCTTCCTCAACCCCGAGCGCGTCTCCATGCCCGACTTCGACGTCGACTTCGATGATCGCCGCCGCGGTGAGGTCATCGAGTACGTCACGCAGAAGTACGGCAGCGAGTACGTCGCGATGATCGTCACCTACGGCACGATCAAGACCAAGCAGGCGCTCAAGGACTCCGCGCGCGTGCTCGGCAAGCCGTTCTCGCTGGGGGAGCGGCTCACCAAGGCCCTGCCGCCGCCGGTCATGGCCAACGACATCCCGCTGTCCGACATCGAGGACTCCGCGGCGGCGCGCTACGGCGAGGCCGGGGAGTTCCGGGAGCTCGTCGCCTCCGAACCCGAAGCGCGCGAGACCTTCGAGACCGCGAAGGGCCTCGAGGGCCTCAAGCGGCAGTGGGGCGTGCACGCCGCCGGCGTCATCATGTCCTCGGAGCCGATCATCGACGTCATCCCGATCATGCGCCGCTTCCAGGACGGGCAGGTCATCACCCAGTTCGACTACCCGACGTCCGAGGGCCTCGGGCTCATCAAGATGGACTTCCTGGGTCTGCGCAACCTCACGATCATCTCCGACGCGATCGCGAACATCGAGCTCAACCGCGGCTTCCACCTCGACCTCGAGCAGCTCGCGCTCGACGACGCGGAGTCCTACCGGCTGCTCGCCCGCGGCGACACCCTGGGCGTGTTCCAGCTCGACGGCGGCGGACTGCAGGGCCTGCTCCGGCTCATGCAGCCGGACAATTTCGAGGACATCTCCGCGACGCTCGCGCTCTACCGCCCGGGTCCCATGGGTGCGCAGTCGCACACGAACTACGCGCTGCGCAAGAACAACCAGCAGCCCATCACGCCCATCCACCCGGAGCTCGAGGAGCCGCTGCGCGACATCCTCGACACGACCTACGGCCTCATCATCTACCAGGAGCAGGTCATGGCGATCGCGCAGAAGGTCGCCGGGTACTCGCTCGGCCAGGCCGACATCCTGCGTCGCGCGATGGGCAAGAAGAAGAAGGCCGAGCTCGACAAGCAGCAGGCCGGCTTCTTCGCCGGGATGCAGGAGCGCGGATACTCCGAGGGTGCGGCGCAGGCGCTGTGGGACATCCTCCTCCCGTTCTCCGACTACGCCTTCAACAAGGCGCACTCGGCGGCCTACGGCGTGATCTCCTACTGGACGGCCTATCTCAAGGCGCACTACCCGGCGGAGTACATGGCGGCGCTGCTGACCTCGGTGGGCGACAACAAGGACAAGCTCGCGATCTACCTCGGCGAGTGCCGTCGGATGGGGATCACCGTGCTGCCGCCCGACGTCAACGAGTCCGCGCAGAACTTCACCCCGGTCGGCTCCGACATCCGCTTCGGCATGGGCGCGGTGCGCAATGTCGGCAGCCAGGTCGTCGAGGGGATCGTCGCCGCCCGGACCGACAAGGGCGACTTCACCTCCTTCACCGACTTCCTCGACAAGGTGCCGAGCCAGGTCTGCAACAAGCGCACGATCGAATCCCTCATCAAGTCCGGCGCCTTCGACTCGCTCGGACACACCCGGCGCTCCCTCGTCGAGGTGCACGAGGAGGCGGTCGATTCGGTGATCGGCGTCAAGCGGCAAGAGGCAGCCGGGCAGTTCGACCTGTTCGCCGGGCTCGGCGGGGACGACCCTGCGGAGCCGAGCTTCTCCGTCGCGATCCCCGACCGCCCGGAATGGGACAAGAAGGAGAAGCTCGGGTTCGAGCGCGAGATGATCGGGCTCTACGTGTCCGACCACCCGCTCAACGGTCTCGAGGGCATCCTGCAGAGCGAGGCTGAGGCCTCGATCGCGGAGATCGTCGACCCGGAGAACTCCCGCCCGGAGGGATCGTCGGTGACGATCTGCGGGATGATCACCCAGGTCCAGCGGCGGGGGTCGAAGAACTCCGGCAAGCCCTACGGCATCGTCACCATCGAGGACCTCGCGGCGAGCATCGAGGTGATGTTCTTCGGCGACGTCTACGAGCCGGTGGCCTCGCTGCTCGCCACCGACCTCGTCGTCGCCGTCACCGGGCGCATCCGGCGCTCCGACGACCGCCCGACCTCGCTCATGGCGCAGTCGATGACGATCCCCGACGTCAGCGACCCCGACGACCGGCCGCTCCACATCACCATGCCGGTCCAGCGGTGCACCCCGGAGCTCGTCGAGGAGCTCCGCGACGTCCTCCGGGCCAATGCGGGGCACACCGAGGTCCGGCTCAACCTCACGCAGCCCGGCCGGAGCATCGTCATGCGGCTCGACGCGAGCGTCCGGGTGAGCCCCGGCCCCAGCCTCTACGGCGATCTCAAGGCGCTTCTCGGCGCGCAGTGCCTGCAGGCGGCGGGGTCGTCGGCGTTCGGCTGAGATCACCCTGCGGCGCGGGCGCGCCGGGCCGTACACTGGGCGGGTGAATCAACCACTGATCAACCGACTCGACCTCCGCGACTCGCCGCTCGACCGCCGCACCCTGCGCGGTGCGGTGCCGCGCGCCCAGGTGGACCTCTCCGACGCCGTCACCGCGGTCGGCCCGCTCATCAGCGCCGTGCGGAAGCGCGGCCGGGCCGCCGTGCTCGAGTACACCGCGCGGTTCGATCGCGTCGAACCCGAATCCCTCCGGGTCCCCTCCGAGGAGCTCGCGCGCGCGGCCGAGGAGCTCGACCCGCAGGTCCGCGCCGCGCTCGAGGAGACGATCCGGCGCACGCGCACCGTGGCCCGCGGCGACGTCCGCACCCCCGTCACGACGGCGTTCCCCGGCGGCGGCAGCGTGACGAGCCGCTGGCTGCCGGTCGACCGGGTGGGCCTCTACGTCCCCGGCGGACTCGCCGTGTATCCCTCGACCGTCGTGATGAACGTCGTCCCCGCCCAGGAGGCCGGGGTCGCCTCGCTCGCGATCGCCTCGCCCCCGCAGGCGAACGGCCTGCCCCACCCGACGGTGATGGCCGCAGCCGCGATGCTCGGCGTCGAGGAGGTGTGGGCAATGGGCGGCGCGCAGGCCGTCGCGGCCTTCGCCTACGGCTTCTCCGACGGCGAGGAGCTCGAGCCGGTCGACCTCGTCACCGGCCCCGGCAACGCCTTCGTCGCCGCCGCCAAGGCGAGCGTCCGCTCGGTCGTCGGCATCGACTCCGTCGCCGGCCCCACAGAGATCATCATCCTCGCCGACGACACCGCCGACCCGTCCTACGTCGCCGCCGACCTCATCAGCCAGGCCGAGCACGATCCGCAGGCCGCATCGGTCCTCGTCACGGCGTCCCCGCAGCTCGCCGACGCCGTCGAGGCCGAGCTCGCGGTGCAGGCCCCGGCCGCCCGGCACGCCGAGCGGATCGCCGAGGCGCTCGCGGGCCCGCAGTCGGGCATCGTCCTCGTCGCCGACCTCGACGCCGGCATCGCGGTGCTCAACGCCTATGCCGGGGAGCACGTCCAGCTCATGATCGCCGATCCGCACGCCGCCGCCGCCCGGGTGACGAACGGGGGAGCGGTGTTCCTCGGCTCCCATGCGCCGGTGGCGCTCGGCGACTACTGCGCCGGCTCGAACCACGTGCTGCCGACCATGGGCAACGCCGCTCACGCCTCGGCCCTCGGGGTGCAGTCCTTCCTCCGGGGCAGCCAGGTCATCGACTACCCGGAGGCCGCACTCGCGGCCGTCGCCGACCACATCGTCACCCTCGCGGTGGAGGAGGATCTCCCGGCGCACGGCACCGCGGTGAGCCTCCGCTCGGCCGGGGGGAGCGCCTGATGCACTGCCCGTTCTGCCGCCATCCCGACTCCCGCGTCGTCGACTCCCGCACCTCCGAGGACGGTTCGTCGATCCGCAGGCGCCGGCAGTGCCCGCAGTGCATGCGCCGCTTCACCACGATGGAGCACACGAGCCTCGCGGTGATCAAGCGCTCCGGGGTGTCCGAGGAGTTCTCCCGCCAGAAGGTCGTCTCCGGGGTGCGCAAGGCGTGCCAGGGGCGGCCGGTGGGCGAGGACGACCTCGCGAAGCTCGCACAGCGGGTGGAGGAGAAGATCCGCAGCCGGGGGATCGCGGAGATCGATGCCGACGAGGTCGGACTCGCGATCCTCGAGCCGCTGCGGGAGCTCGACCAGGTCGCGTTCCTCCGCTTCGCGAGCGTCTACCAGGGGTTCGAATCCCTCGAGGACTTCGAGGAGGCGATCGCCTCGCTGCGGGCGGACCGGGACGCCGGGAGCCCGTCGGGAGACCCCGCGAAGCCCGCCGCCGGGGGTCCGGCGCAGAATGCCTGAGACGATTTGTCGCAGGTGCGCGTTTTCGGTATAGGATGAGTTCTGCGCGCTCAGGCGCGCCCGCCGCCGGCGGCATCGGAGGGGAAGCCGACGCCGCCGGCGGCCTTCATTCATCCCCCCAGACAGCAATTTCGTGCGGTTCCTGAGAACGGAACCGCACGATTTCGCAATCTCAGCCGGCTCCGCTTCCTCAGCCGACGAGGAACGGGCTGAGCACCGAGGGTTCGACCCCGATCACCCGCAGCCGCGACGTCGAGCGGGTGAGCGCGACGTAGAGCTCGCCGATCCCGCCCGGGCTGCCGTGCGGCGCGATCGATGCGGGCTCGACGATGACGACGCCGTCGAACTCGAGCCCCTTCGCCTCGTAGGGGGTGATCACCGCGACCGTGTGATCGATGCCGGCCGGTCCGAGGCCGAAGTCCACGTTCCCGTCCTGGGTCAGCGCATGCTCGATGAGCTCGGCGTGGCCGGGCGTGGCGATCACCGCGATCCGTCCTCCGCCGAGCAGTGCGAGCTCCTCGCGGATGACCTCGGGCAGCGCTTGGCAGACCGAGGCGACGTCGGGAAGGGCCTCGATCTGCGGCTCCCACGTCCCCTCGCGCGCGGGGGTCGGCACCGTGAGCTCGGGGAAGTACTCGCTGAGCAGACGATTGGCCAGGGTCATGATCCGCCCCGGGGTCCGGTAGGACACGGTGAGCTGCTCGAGCGCGTACCGGTCGCCGACGTGCGGCTGCAGGACGGAGGACCACGTGCGGTCGGGGTCGACCTCGGTGGCCTGGGCGAGGTCGCCGACGAGGGTGGCCGATTTGCTCGGCACCCGCCGGAACAGGAGCCGCAGCTGCATCGGGCTGAGCTCCTGCGCCTCGTCGACGACGAGGTGCCCGTAGGTCCACTCGCGGTCCTCGGCGGCGCGCTCGGCCACGGTGAGGAGCGGATCGCCGGTGTCGTAGCGCTCGGCGAGCTGCCGGGCGGAGACCATGCCGTGCGTCCCCGTCATCTCGATGACCGCCTCGGCGTAGTCGGTGTCCTCGCGGCGGGCCGGCCGGCGGTCCTCCCAGTCCCCGATGAGCTCGGCGATCTCGTCGAGCAGCGGCACGTCCTCGACCGTGGGGTCCGCGCCGGCGAAGCGGCGCAGCAGGACCATCTCCTCGTAGGAGAGGAGGCCGTGGGCGGCGGCGACGAGCTTGTGCGGCTTCGACAGGAGTGCATCGAGGACGCCGAGAGGCGTGAGCGGCAGCCAGCACAGGTTGATCGCGACCCGCACGTCCCGGGAGCCGCGCAGCTCCTCGAGGAGTTCGGGGAGCCGCTCGTCGTCGGCTCCGATCCCCATGCTCTCCGCGAGGAGGGGCGCGAGCCGGTCGAGGACCTGCGCGACGAACGTCGAGCGCGCGCGGTTGTGCGGACCGCCGGTGCGCCGCGCCCGGTCCCGGGCGGCGCGGACCATGTCCGGGGTGAGCACGATCGTGTGCCGCCCAACCCCGAGCTCCTGCGGCTCCTGGGGCACGCGCTGATAGTTCTTCACTGCGCGGGCGATGACCTGCACCATCCGCAGGTCTCCCTTGAGCCGCGCGGTGTCCGGGCGGTCGTGCGCGGTGACGTCGAATCCCGGCATGAGCTGACCGGGGGTCTGGAGGACCGCTCCGGTCTCCCCGAGCGAGGGGAGGACCTGCTCGATGTACTTGAGGAACACCGGCGACGGGCCGATGAGGAGGACGCCGGACTTCGCGATCCGCTCCCGGTGCTGGTAGAGGAGGTAGGCGGCGCGATGGAGCGCCACCGCGGTCTTGCCGGTTCCCGGTCCGCCCTGGACGACGACGACGCCGGGCAGCGGCTTGCGGATGATCCGGTCCTGCTCGGCCTGGATCGTGGCGACGATGTCGCCCATCCGTCCGGTGCGATGGGCGTCGAGCGATGCGATGAGAGCACCCTCGCCATGGAGCGAGCCGATCTCGGACTCGTCGAGGGCCGCGAGGTCGAGCACGTCGTCCTCCACCCCGATCACCGTGCGGTGGCGGGTCGCGATGTGTCGACGGCGCACGATGTTCCCGGGATGCGCGGCGGTGGCCCGGTAGAACGGCTCGCTCGCCGGCGCGCGCCAGTCCATGAGCAGCTGGCGGCGGTCGCTGTCGGAGATGCCGATCCGCCCGATGTAGGTCGTCTCGCCGGAGCTCGCGTCGATCCGGCCGAAGCACAGGCCCTCCTCGGCGTGGGTGAGCCGGATGAGCTGATCCTCGTAGAGCGTCGCGAAGGCATCGCGCTCGGACCGGTTCTGGTGGTGGCCGCCCACGTGGGAGCGTCGCACCGAGCCGAGCCGGTCCTCCGCCTCGGCCCGCAGCTCGTCGAGGCGCGCATAGACGACGTCGAGTCGGGACTGCTCGTGATTGATCTCTGCCTGTTCGCTCACCGTCCACCTTTCCGATCGGCAATCAATTATGCCGCCTCGGGGCACCTGGGGCGTGACTCGACGCCCACATGGTGAGAATTGTTCGTGTTCCGGTCACCGAGTGCTCATGTCCGCCCGCGGCCGGGGCCCGCGGGGAGACCCGAAGGCCCCGGCTCAGGAGCGGGCGCCGGGACCGATGAAGGCGTCGAGATCGGCACCGGCACGGACCGAGGCGACCGCGGGTCCGCGCCGCATCGTCTTGGCGAGCGCGACGGCGTCGAGCGGGGCGTGCGCGCCGAGGGCGACGACGTTGCCGTAGCGGCGGCCGCGCAGCTGTCCGGGGTCGGCGACGATCGCGAGGTGGGCGAAGTGGCGGCGCATCTCCGCGAGCTCGATGCGGAGAGCGGTGTGCGGGGGACGGTCGGCGACATTGCCGAGGTAGATGCCGTCGGCGCCGAGCACCCGGGCGGCCTCGGCGAAGAACTCCGGGGTGCGGAGCGCCGCCGGGGTCGCGTCCCCGGAGAAGGCGTCGCGGACGACGAGCGAGATCGCTCCGTCGCGGAAGGTGCGGATCTCCCGGGCGCCGTCACCGGCGCGGAGCGCGAGCGCCGGGGAGCGGGGGAGGTCGAACCATTCGCGGACGCGGACGACGAGCTCGGCGTCGATGTCGATCGCCGTCTGCCGAGAGCCGGGGCGTGCGGCATCGATCCAGCGCGGCAGCGCGCACCCCGCGGCCCCGATGTGGACGGCGCGCAGGGTCGTCCCGGGTGCGAATGCCGTGTCGACGACCCGGGACATCCAGTCGAGGTACTCGAGGTCGAGGCGCAGGGGGTCGCCGATGGTGATCGAGGAGCTCGGCACCCCGTTGACGTGGAGCACCCACGAGTCGGGTTCTCCGGGCACCGGCTCGAGGCGCGCGATCCCCGTCGAGATCGGCACCTCGAGCGCCTCGGAGTCGGAGGTCCTGCGTTTCCGTCCCATGGCCCCACCCTAATTCGCGTCCGCAGGTCACAGCCGACCCCGACCTGAGGTCACCGGCGTGCCCGCCGTCCCCCGGGCATCCACAGGATCCCGGCGGAGCCTGTCGCCCCGGGCCGGGCAGGCGGTGGACTGCCCTCATGAACGCCTACACCGTCACCCAGCCCTCGGACCTCATCGGTCTCGTTCCCCACATCCTCGGCTACACCCCGACCGATTCGCTCGTCCTCGTGACCGGGACGCGTCACGGGGATCGGGGCGAGGTCGGACTCACCGTCCGCTTCGACTTCGGATTCTCCGAGGCCGCGCATCTCGATGCCGACGACCTCACCGCGATCGTCGCCACGCTCGAACACGCCGAGGACGCCGTCGGAGTGTTCCCGATCCTCTTCAGCGCGGAGTTGCCGAACGCGCTCGGTCTCCTCGACGAGCCGGCCAGCGAGCTGCTCGCCGACCACTTCCGGCTGCCGGTGTTCCTCATCTGCGCCGCGCTCGCCGAAGCCGGGTACGAGGTCGCGGACCCGCTGTGGGCCGGCGAGGGGTACTGCGGCAGCCTCGAGGATCCGGACGTCCTCTTCAGCCGTGCGGAGACGACCGACTCCGAGGTCGCGGTCCGGCTCATCGCCGACGGGCGCTCCCACGCCGCGGACTTCGCCGCGGCCACCGCGCACCCGGTCCCGCCGGCGGCACTCGTCGAGGACGCGGAGCGAGCGCGCCGGTCCGCGGTGCCGGCGGGGGAGCGGTATGACGCCGCGCTGGCCGATCTCGAACGCCTGCGGAGGATCGCCGACGACCCGGACACCACCGTCGACGACGTGCCCGCGGCACTCACCGGGGCCGGCGTCGCCGGGGTCGAGCTCATGGCCGGGGAGCTGTGGAGCCGGGACTGTCTCGAGATGATCCTCGGGTTCGATCATCCGGACCTCGGCCCGGATCGGCTGGCGGCGCTGAGTCCGGGAGGCTTCGCGGAGTACGCGCGTCCGATCGGCCGCTCCGCTGCGGCTGCGGAGAAGATGATCGGGCTGTCGCCGGACCGGCCGGACTTCGCGCGCACGGCGTACTCCGTCGCGTACCTCTCGTGCCTCGTGCCTGTGGTGACCGAGCGGCGCAGGCCGGCGGTGCTCGCGATGCTCGCCTGGATGGAATGGTGCCGGGCGCGGAACTCGTTCGCCGACCACTATGCCCAGCAGGCGCTCGCCGGTGATCCGGACTACTCGCTCGCCGCTCTCGTCCGCGCGGCGATCGCACGCGGTCTGCCGCCGCGGTGGATGGTGCGCGCAGGGGGCGAGGATCGGGCGCTCCGGGGAGGAGGGTGACGACGCCGCGGCGGAATGCCTCTGGCGAGTGGGCCGGGGGAGCATGCGTCGGGCGAGTGCACGTCGGGAGAGCGCGTGCCGAGCGGGCGCCGGACGAATGCGTGCCGGATGAGCTCGCCGGGCGAATACGAGTTGAGGAGGAGTGTGCCGGGGTGTTTCGTACGCAGGGGCGGCGTGAGCCGAACGGGAGCGCGTGACGGGGTCGACCGGCGTATGACGCGGATCACGAGAGGCATCTCTTGCCGTCGCCGCGCAGGGAGTGTAGACGATTCGCGCGGGCCGGAATATCGTGCGAGAATTGGGCGTTGACCCAGTCGTGCACCGGAGCGGGCCCGCCCCGCACCACCGCACTTGACTTGGGTCTTACTGATGCCGCGACGGCATCGGTGGTCCGCCGCCAGACTCCCCGAAAGGTGAACTCGTGCCGACAGACGAGAAGGATTCGAGCACAGCAGTCGAAACCACCGCTGAGAAGACTGCTCCCAAGAAATCCACTCGGGCGAGTGCGGCGCGCACGAGCACGGCGAAGTCGGCCTCGACGACCGCGAAGAAGAGCACTGCGGCGAAGAAGACGACGACCGCCGCGAAGAAGACCACTGCCGCGGAGTCGACCGCATCGAAGTCGACGGCCGGGACGAAGACGACCACGGCGAAGAATACGACCGCTGCGAAATCCACTGCTGCGAAGTCGACGACTGCGAAGAAGACGACCGCGTCCGGAACCGCCGCGAAGAAGTCCACCGCTGCGAAGTCCGCGAACACCGAGGCGAACGAGACGCCGGCCAAGACGACCACCGCGGCCAAGCGGACCACGACCGCGAAGAAGACGACTGCAGCGAAGTCCACGGCGTCGAAGTCGACCGCCGCGAAATCCCGGACGACCGCGAAGTCCACCGCTGCGAAGTCGTCTGCTGCGGAGCCCGATGCCGCCGAGGCGCCCGCCGCGAAGACGACGGCGCGCCGGACGACGAAGAAGTCCGCGGCGGGCACGAAGGCCGCTCCGGCGAAGAAGTCGACCTCGAAGTCGACGACCGGTGCGAAGAAGGCCGCGGGCACCGCCGATGCGGAGAAGAAGGGCACCGCGGAGTCCGTCATCGAGGCCGGTGCCGCCGAGGAGGTCGAGGCGGCCGTCGCCAAGGAGCAGACCGAGACGAAGAACTCCCAGGAGGAGAAGAAGGACGAGGCGGTCAAGGAGGCCGGCGGCTTCGTCGTCTCCGATGCCGACGACGACGACGCTCCTGCTCAGCAGGTCGTGTCCGCCGGTGCGACCGCCGACCCCGTCAAGGACTACCTCAAGCAGATCGGCAAGGTCGCGCTGCTCAACGCCGCCGAGGAGGTCGACCTCGCCAAGCGGATCGAGGCCGGCATGTACGCCGAGCATCTCCTCGGTGAGGGCGCGGTGACCGAGGCGCGCGAGACGCGCGACTACAAGTGGATCATCCACGACGGCCGGATCGCCAAGAACCACCTGCTCGAGGCCAATCTCCGCCTCGTCGTGTCGCTCGCCAAGCGCTATACCGGGCGCGGAATGCTCTTCCTCGACCTCATCCAGGAGGGCAACCTCGGGCTCATCCGTGCGGTCGAGAAGTTCGACTACACCAAGGGATTCAAGTTCTCCACCTACGCCACGTGGTGGATCCGGCAGGCGATCACCCGTGCGATGGCCGACCAGGCGCGCACGATCCGCATCCCGGTCCACATGGTCGAGGTCATCAACAAGCTCGCCCGCGTGCAGCGCCAGATGCTCCAGGACCTCGGTCGCGAACCCACTCCCGACGAGCTCGCCAAGGAGCTCGACATGACCCCGGAGCGGGTCGTCGAGGTCCAGAAGTACGGACGTGAGCCGATCTCCCTCCACACGCCCCTCGGCGAGGACGGCGACTCCGAGTTCGGCGACCTCATCGAGGACTCCGAGGCGGTCGTGCCGGCGGATTCGGTGAGCTTCACCCTCCTCCAGGAGCAGCTCCACTCGGTGCTCGACACCCTGTCCGAGCGCGAGGCTGGGGTCGTGTCGATGCGGTTCGGGCTCAACGACGGCCAGCCCAAGACTCTCGACGAGATCGGCAAGGTCTACGGCGTCACCCGCGAGCGGATCCGCCAGATCGAGTCGAAGACGATGGCGAAGCTGCGCCACCCTTCGCGTTCCCAGGTGCTTCGCGACTACCTCGACTGAGCCCCCGGGACCGAGGCCGGGCCTCCCGGTCGCGTTCCGGACGTTCGGTGCGCTGTCCCCTCAGGCGAGAATGCAGCGAAAACTGCTGTGGCGGGCGGAAACTTCACAGTTTCCGCCCGCCACAGCAGTTTTCGTCGTCATCTGGCCGTGCTTCCTGTTCTCGAGCACCATTCTCGGTCGGTGCAGGGAAGTGGAGGAGCCTGAATCGGGCAGTCGGCGCAGTGAAGGGCAGGCACCGGGAAGATCCGTCACCGGGAGCTCGACGCCGGGAAGAACCGGAACCGGGAACTCGGCGCCGGGAAGAACTGGAACCGGGCGGGTGCCACTATCCGGACCTCAGCCTGTCCGGACCCCTGCTCGTCCGGACCCGTTCCCGAGGGGCCGGTGCTCGGCCGGGTCAGCGCGGCTGGATCACCGTGAAGGCGGCGTTCTGCGAGTCGATGAAGCGGCCCACCCGACCGCGCGTCGAGTCGTGGGGCGCCGCGAGCCAGTCCCCGCCGAGCTCGCGCACGCGTCCGGCGACCGCGTCGACGTCGTCGACCTGGATGTAGGTCTCCCAGTGGGCGGGGATCCCGACGCCCGAGGTGTCGAGGATCCCGCCGCGGGGCGCCTCGGTCCCGGGGAGAGCGAAGGTCGCGTAGCGGAAGTCCGCGGTGTCGCTCGTCGTGCTCAGATCCCAGTCGAACACCGAGCGGTAGAAGTCCTGCACCGCGAAGTCCTTCGTGTGGAGCTCGAACCAGCACGCTGCCCCGGCGGCGTCGACGGCGGTGAGGCCCCGGTCGTCGTCGTACTCGAGGACGCCGAACGCCGTCCCGGCCGAGTCCGCGACGAGCGCCACGCCCGCACTCCCGTCGAACTCCGGGATCGCCATCATCGCCTGGCCGCCGGCCTCATCGACGCGGGAGAGGAATGTGGTGAGCTCGTCCACCCGGAAGTACAGCGACCAGAACGCCGGCTGTCCGGCCGGCGCCTCATCGGGCTGCGGGCTGATCCCCGCGATGACGGCGCCCTGCCGCATCGCCTTGACGCCGAAGCCCATCGGGCCGGGCTCGGTGAAGTCCCAGCCGAACAGCTCGCCGTAGAACGTCCGGGCGCTCTCGACATCGGGGGAGCTGAGCTCGACCCAGCACGGGTGGTTCGCGGAGATCGTCGTGTCGGTCATGCCGCCCAGTCTTCTGCCCCGATCCGGGATCGCCAAATCCGGCGCTTTGCTACGGTGAGCGGAGGGCCCCGCGGCGCACTCGCACGGGGCACTCGACGGACGAGGGAACGGAGCTCGGAACCATGCACTTCGACGCGGTCTTCACCAACGGACGATTCCGCACAATGGATCCCGAGCGCCCCGAGGTGCACGCGATCGGCGTCATCGGCGGCCGGATTCGCGCGCTCGACGACGACGTCACACGGTTCCCGGCGACGCAGACCTTAGATCTCGGCGGGGCGCCGGCCGTGCCGGCCTTCAACGACGTCCACCATCACCTCTCTCTGCGCGGCCAGCGGCTCAACGGCGTTGACCTCCGGGCGACGACGATCGGCTCGATGGACGCGCTCTACGCCGCCGTCGAGGAGGCCGCGGCCGCCGCGCAGCCGGGGGAGTGGGTGTACGGCGCCGGCTACGACCAGAA
The DNA here is from genome assembly GCF_900184225.1 of Brevibacterium ihuae. NCBI lineage: Bacteria > Bacillati > Actinomycetota > Actinomycetes > Micrococcales > Brevibacteriaceae > Brevibacterium > Brevibacterium ihuae. The sequence continues at coordinate 126,566 of NZ_FXWZ01000002.1, forward strand.
CAAGCTCGGCGATGCGCACCCGCTCGCCGCAGAGCTCGACCGGCGGGCCCCCGACAACCCGGTATGGCTCGAGCACGTGTCCGCCCACATGGGAGTCGCCAACTCGCGGGCCTTCGAGATCGCCGGGTTCCCCGACCTCGCGGACGTCCCCGACGTCGACGGCGGCCACGTCGCACGGACCGCGGACGGCCGCACCGCCGCAGGCCTCATCGAGGAGCGTGCGATGGACCTCATCACCCGGGTGTACAAGCCGCTCCCCGTCGACACCATCGTCGACAACATCCGCACCGCGTCCGAGCAGGCGCTGAGCGAGGGCATCGGATCGATCACCGAGCCGGGCATCGGCACGATCGCCGGCCTGGGCAACTCCCCGCTCGACCTCCACGCCTACCTCACCGCGCGGGAGACCGGTGCGCTCGGCGTGCGCGCCACCGTCATGCCCTATCTCACGGCGCTCCACCGGGTCATCGGCGCCGCCGGCGCGGAGGGCACCGGGCTCGACCTCGGGCTCCGCAGCGGGATGGGCGACGAATGGCTGCGGATCGGGCCGGTCAAGGTCCTCACCGACGGCTCGCTCATCGGCCGCTCGGCCGCGATGACCTGCTGCTATCACGGCGAGGAGTCGAGCGGCTACATGGCGTGGGACGTCGCCGAGCTCACAGAGCTCGTGCGCGGCGCCTACCGGGTGGGCTTCCGGATCGCCGCCCACGCGATCGGCGACGCCGCCGTCGACCACGCCCTCGACATCATCGAGGGGATCCAGCGCGACTACCCGCGCCCGGACCCCCGCAACCGGATCGAGCACTTCGGCGTCGCCTCCGACGAGCAGATCGCGCGCACGGCGCGGCTCGGCGTCATCGGCGTCCCGCAGCCGCGCTTCATCACCGAGCTCGGCGACGGCATGGCCCGCGCGCTCGGCCCGGAGCGCGCGCAGCTCGCCTACCGCGTCCGCTCGCTCCTCGACGCCGGCATGCGGGTCCCCGGATCCTCCGATGCCCCCGTCGTCGAGGGCGGCCCGCTGCTCGGCATCCACGACTTCGTCAACCGGCGCACCGCGAGCGGGGCGGAGTTCGGGCCGGCGGAGACGATCACCGTCGAGCAGGCGCTGCGCGCCTACACCGTCGACTCCGCCTACGCCTCCCACGAGGAGGACATCAAGGGAACTCTGTCGATCGGCAAGGTCGCGGACTTCACCGTCCTCAGCGACGACCTCCTCCAGGTGCCCGCCGAGGCGCTCCGCGACGTCGGGGTCGGCGCCACCGTCGTGGGCGGCGAGGTCCGCTTCGACGACGGGGCGCTCGGCAACTGAGGCGCGTGAGCCTCAGTCGCGGAGGAACTCCTCGACCCCGGAGACGATCGCCGCGGCATAGCGCTCGCGCCCCTCGGTCGACTCCATGAGCGCGGCCTCGTCCGGGTTGCGCATCTCCCCGCACTCGACGAGCACCGCGGGCACCTCCGCGTGGTTGAGGCCGGCGATGTCCGTCCGCGCGACGATCCCGTCATCGCCGTAGGCGGGATTGGGGGAGAGGTCGGCGTCCCGGAACGCGCCGACCATGTCCTCGGCGAGCGACCGGGAGGGCTCGCCCACGCCGTCGTGCGGCGAGTCCTCGACGACGATCATGTGGAACCCGGCGGCCCCGGGGTCCTCGGTGCCGTTGGCATGGATGCTCACGAGCACATCGGCCCCGGCATCCCCGGCGAACCGGCCGCGCTCGTCGACGCACGGCCCGACGCCCTCGTCGTCCTCGCGGGAGAGCACGACCTCGGCCCCGAGGTCTTCGAGTCGCTCGCGCACCTCTTCGGCCACGCCCCAGGTGAAGGCGTGCTCGGGGTAGTCCGAGCCCGTCGCGGTGCCGGTTGTGTTGCACGCCTTCGTCCCGCCCCGGCCGTCGGGCACCGGCGCGGTGACCTCGTCCGGGTGGGAGGCGTTGCCGCCGTTGTGCCCCGGGTCGAGCGCGACGACGGTGCCGTCGAGGGGCTCGGGCTCCGGAGACGGCGTCGGGGTCTCCGTGGGAGTGGGCGTCGGAGCCGCCGAGGTGCCGCTCGTCGCGGGACCGCCCGCACCCTCCGAGGTGTCCTCCGACGCCGCGCCGCCCGCACCGGAGCAGCCGGTGAGCAGGAGCGCGCCGGCGAGGAGAGCGGAGACGGGGAACCGGCGGGACATGCCCTCAGTATCCCACCCCCGTGCAGGCGGGGGACCGCTCGCGCTCCCGTCGGAGTCGGTGCCGCCGCCCGCCGGAGTCGATCCGCCCTGCGGGGCGGAATGCTCCCGCAGCCGCCCGCCCCCGGAAACCCGCGGGCCCGCACGCTCGCGCGTCCGCCCGCCCCCCGGAAACCCGCGGGGCGGGCGGCATGGCGTCCCCGCCGGGGGACGTCGCGAACCGTAGACTGGGACGCGCAATCGACGGAAGGACGACGGGTGGCAGGCAAGCCGGCGAAGACCGAGGACTACGGCGCACGACAGCTGTCGGTGCTCTCCGGCCTGGACGCGGTGCGCAAGCGCCCGGGCATGTACATCGGCTCGACCGATTCCCGCGGCCTCATGCACTGCCTGTGGGAGATCATCGACAACTCCGTGGACGAGGCGCTCGCCGGCCACGGCGAGGACATCGACATCACCCTCCACGCGGACGGCTCCGTCACCGTGGCCGATGACGGGCGCGGCATCCCCGTCGACATCGAGCCGCGGACCGGACTCACCGGCGTCGAGGTCGTCATGACCAAGCTCCATGCCGGCGGCAAGTTCGGCGGCGGCTCCTACGCCGCGGTCGGCGGCCTCCACGGCGTGGGCGCCTCGGTCGTCAACGCGCTGTCCGCCCGCCTCGACGTCGAGGTCACCCGCGGCTCCAAGGTCCACCGGATGTCGTTCCGCCGCGGCGCCCCCGGGCGCTTCGACGACTCCTCGGGCACCCCGTCGCCGGACAATCCCTTCACCCGCTTCGAGTCGGCCTCCGAACTCGAGGTCATCGGCAAGGCCAAGCGCGGGGTCACAGGCACCCGCATCCGCTACTGGTCCGATCCGCAGATCTTCCTCAAGGACGCCCACTTCACCTACGACACGCTCCTCGACCGCGCGCGGCAGACCGCGTTCCTCGTCCCCGGTCTCGGCATCGCCATCCACGACGAGCGCGGCGTCGAGCGCGACGAGACCGGGGAGATCATCGCCTCCCGGACCGAGGAGTTCCGCTACTCCGGCGGCATCTCCGAATTCGTCGAGCACCTCGCGCACGACTCCGCGGTGACCGACGTGTGGCGGCTGTCCGGGACGGGCACCTTCACCGAGACGGTCCCGGTGCTCGACGACGAGGGCCACATGGTCTCCACCGCGGTCCCGCGCGAGGTCGGGGTCGACATCGCGGTGCGCTGGGGCAAGGACTACGACACCCGGGTCAAGAGCTTCGTCAACATCATCGCCACGCCCAAGGGCGGCACCCACCTCGCGGGCTTCGAGCAGGCCCTCCTCAAGACCGTCCGCAAGAACGTCGAGGCCAACGCGCGCCGTCTCAAGGTCGGCAAGGACAAGCTCGAGAAGGACGACGTGCTCGCCGGTCTCACCGCCGTCGTCACCGTGCGCCTCGCCGAGCCCCAGTTCGAGGGGCAGACCAAGGAGGTGCTCGGCACCGCCGCCGTCCGCCAGATCGTCGCCCGCACCGTCGAGCAGGAGCTCGGCGCCGTCCTCACCTCGTCCAAGCGGCACGACAAGCAGCAGGTGAGCCAGCTCCTCGAGAAGGTCGTCGCGGAGATGAAGTCGCGCATCTCGGCGCGCACGCACAAGGAGAACCAGCGCCGCAAGACCGCGCTCGAATCCTCGTCGCTGCCCGCGAAGCTCTACGACTGCCGCAAGTCCGACCTCGAGCACTCCGAGCTGTTCATCGTCGAGGGCGACTCCGCGATGGGCACGGCGAAGGCCGCGCGCGACTCCGAGCACCAGGCGCTGTTCCCCATCCGCGGCAAGATCCTCAACGTCCAGAAGGCCTCGGTCGGCGACATGCTCGCGAACGCCGAGTGCTCCGCGCTCATCCAGGTCATCGGCGCCGGTGCGGGACGGAGCTTCGACCTCGAGACCGCCCGCTACGGCAAGGTCATCATCATGACCGACGCCGACGTCGACGGCGCGCACATCCGCACCCTGCTCCTCACGCTGTTCTTCCGCTACATGCGCCCGCTCGTCGAGGCCGGGCGCGTGTTCGCCGCGGTGCCGCCGCTCCACCGGGTCGAGGTCGTCAACCGGGGCAAGGCCGACGAGGTCGTCTACACGTATTCCGAGGCGGAGCTCCACGCGCTCCTCAAGCGCCTCGATCGGACGAAGAAGACGTACAAGGAGCCGATCCAGCGGTACAAGGGACTCGGCGAGATGGACGCGGACCAGCTCGCGGAGACGACGATGGAGCCGGGCATGCGGTCCCTGCGCCGGGTGACGATGGCCGACGCCGAGGCCGCCGAGCGCACCTTCGGGCTCCTCATGGGATCCGAGGTCGCCCCGCGCAAGCAGTTCATCGTGTCCGGCGCGGCGATGCTCGACGCCGAGCGCATCGACGCCTGACGTTCCTCCGGATCCCTGGGCCGCGGTGACCGCCACCGGGGACCGTGCGGTGAGCGCTGCCCGGGACCGCGTGCTCAGGCGAGGAGCGCGGCGGCGAGGAGCAGGCCCGGGAGCAGGACGAGGGTGCCCGCCGCGCCGAGGGTGAGAGCGCGGACGCGCCGCCGGGTCGGCGGCAGCTCCCGCGAAAGCCGCGCGCGGCGCGCTGCGGTGAGCCGGGAGCTCCGGTCGCCGAGGTGCACGCGCTCACCGATCCCGATCGCCTCGGCGAGGGAGTCGGCGCCGACGGACCCGCGCGCCCGGTCGTCGGCCATGAGCTCGCTGAGCGCCGACACCGCCCGGAGCGCGGTCGATGTCGCCGGGACGAAGGGCAGGGCCCGGTTCCAGGCCGCGAAGGGCAGCACGAGCACGTCGTGGTGGTAGTCGAGGTGCGCCTGCTCGTGGGTGACGACGGCACGGCGCTGCTCGGCGGTGAGCACCTCGAGCAGACCCGTCGACACCACCGTCGTCCCGGACCTCCCCGGCAGGCAGTAGGCCACCGGGCTGTCGCTGCGGAGCACCCGCGTGTTCGGGAGCTCGTCGGAGGGCTCGGTGAGCACCCCGATGAGCGTGCGATGCCGCTCCCGGCGGCGCCGCACGACGGCGGCCTGCACGAGGAGCGAGCCGAGGAGGCGGACGAGGAGGAGCGCTGCGAGGGCGAGGAGGAGCCACTGCCACCATGCGCGCGCGGAGAGGGCCGCGATGTCGGAGATCTCGAGCAGCCCGTCGCCGAGCGACCCGGACAGCGGTGCGGCGGCGAATACCACCGCGGTGCCGATGAGGGACAGTCCGCCGGCGAGCCCGACCGCCTGCCACAGGACGAGACGGGACACCGGGTCGATCGTCCGTGGCCGGCGGGCGAGCAGGAGCGGCACCGGCCACGCGAGGACGAGGGCCAGCAGCGCGAGGAGGGAGCCGATGAGGAGCATGGGTGCGCCCGGACGGGCGGCGCTCAGCGCTCCGCGGGCGCGGGTCGGAGCAGGGAGGACAGGAACGCGGCGTCGGAGTCCGGCACCGACCCGAGGAAGCGGGCGAGGACCGCGTGCCGGTCCGGGGCCTGATCGAGCACCTCGGTCATGAGCTCGGCGACGTGCTCCTCCCGGCTCGACACCGCGAGGTAGCGATGAGGGCGCTCGGCGCGCACGCGCGTGACGAACCCCTTCTTCTCAAGACGGGTGAGCACGGTGTGCACGGTGGTGAGCGCGGGTCCGCGCTCGCTCAGGTGGGCGCGGAGCTCGGCCGCGGTGAGACCGGCGGAGCGGTTCCACAGGGCGTCCATGACGCTGTGCTCGAGCTCGCCCAGATGTCCCACGTCGTCCTCTCCGATCCGTCGTCCGGCGGCGCTGCCGTACCGGGTCCGATGACATGCGGCGATCGTCGTGCGACGACCCCGGCGGCGGTGCGCTCCGCTACCGGATTCTAGCCCTGGATCCCGGGACCGCGCCAGCATACGAGACAGTTCTGTGTCAGTTCTGAGCGGGAAACCGGTTACCCGGGAGTTGGAGTAGTCTTCGAGGCGTAGAGCACCCTTTCCGCCCGGCCCCTCTGCGCCCCGCGGCGACGCTATTGGAGATGTACGTGGAACTCGATCCTGTCCTCATCGGCCGGTGGCAATTCGGCATCACCACCGTCTACCACTTCTGGATGGTCCCCCTCACCCTCGGCCTCGGCCTGCTCGTCGCGATCCTGCAGACGATGTACCACCGGACCGGCAACGAGGTGTGGCTGCGCGCCACGAAGTTCTGGGGAAAGCTCTACCTCATCAACTTCATCATGGGCGTGGCCACCGGCATCGTCCAGGAGTTCCAGTTCGGGATGGCGTGGTCGGAGTACTCCCGCTTCGTCGGCGACGTGTTCGGCGCCCCGCTCGCGATGGAGGCGCTCATCGCCTTCTTCCTCGAATCGGTGTTCCTCGGACTGTGGATCTTCGGCTGGGGCCGGCTGAGCCGCAAGCTCCACCTCGGCGTCCTGTGGGCCGCGGTCATCGGCTCGTGGCTCTCGGCCTACTTCATCATCGTCGCCAACTCGTGGATGCAGCACCCGGTGGGCGTCGAGCTCATCGACGGCCGTCCGGTGATGACCGACGTGTTCGCCGTGATGACGAACAGCACCGCGCTCGCCGCGTACTCCCACGCCCTCGCCGGCGCGACTGCCGTCGGAGCGGGCTTCCTCCTCGGCATCTCCTGGTACCACCTGTGGCGCCGCCGGGTCGACGGGATCGACACCGTCGACGACGCCGGCCGCGTGGTCGTCGGATCCGCGCCCGAGGTGCCCGGCCGCGACGAGAAGGACTACACCGTGTGGTGGCGCTCGCTGCGGATCGGCGGCTGGACCGCCGTCATCGCCTTCGTGCTCGTCGCGATCACCGGCGACATCCAGGCCAAGCTCATGTACGAGCAGCAGCCCATGAAGATGGCCTCGGCCGAGGCGTCGTGCCACGACGGCACCGCGTTCTCCGTCCTCACCGTCGGCGACCTCACCTCCAACAGCTGCGACGACGTCGTCCCGATCATCGAGATCCCCGGTGTGCTCTCGTTCCTCGCCAACAGCGACTTCAGCACCGAGGTGCCCGGCGTCTCCACCCTCATCCCGGAGTACGAGGAGGCCTACGGCACCCACATGCCGGAGGGCGACATGTACGGCGCCTACTCGGGCCAGGAGATCGACTACCAGCCCTCGATGGTCGTCACCTACTGGGGCTTCCGCATGATGATCGGCTTTGGAGTCCTCGCCGCCGCCGCCGGAGCGTTCGCGCTCTGGGTGACGCGCAAGGGCACGGTGCCGCGCTCGACGTTCCTCACGCACCTCGCGCTGTGGGGCATCACCGCGCCGTTCATCGCGAACTCCGCCGGCTGGATCTTCACCGAGATGGGCCGCCAGCCCTTCGTCGTCGCGCCTAACCCCGACCCCTCCGGCATCGACGGGGTGTTCCTCTACACCGCGGCGGCGATCTCGCCCTCGGTGACCCCGGGCGAGCTCCTCTTCTCGCTCATCTCCCTCACCCTCGTCTACGGCGTGCTCATGGTGTTCGAGCTCGGACTCATCATCAAGTACGTCAGAGGCGGCGTGGTCTCGGCCATGCCGGAGATCGACACCACCAACTACAAGCCCACTGTGGACCAGAGCGACGACGACGTCCTGTCGTTCGCGTACTGAGGAAGGACAGGACATGGAACTGCTGCCGACGATCTGGTTCGTGCTCATCGCCGTGCTGTGGCTGGGCTATCTCTTCCTCGAGGGCTTCGACCTCGGCGTCGGGATGCTCCTCAAGGGATTCGCCAAGGACGAGCGCGAGCGCCGCCTGCTCCTCAATACCATCGGCCCGGTGTGGGACGGCAACGAGGTGTGGCTGATCACCGCGGGCGGTGCCACGTTCGCGGCCTTCCCGATGTGGTACGCCTCGCTGTTCTCCGCGCTCTACCTCCCGCTCACCCTCGCCCTCCTCGCGCTGATTTTCCGTGCGGTGTCGATCGAGTACCGCGGCAAGGGCTACTCGGACCGCTGGCGCGCCGGCTGGACCTGGCTCCTCTCCGGCGGATCGCTCGTCGCGGCGTTCTGCGTCGGCGCGATGCTCGCCCTCACCACCACGGGCATGCCGCTCAACGAGAACGGCGACAACGTCGGCGGGCCGTTCGCGTGGCTCACCCTGCCGGCGATCGTCGGCGGACTCGGCGTCGTGGGATTCTGCATCCTCCACGGGCTGCTCTACATCACCCTCAAGACCGACGGGCCGGTCCGGCACCGTGCGCGCCGCGTCGCCACCGTCGGAGCGCCTCTCCTCCTCCTGCCGATCGTCGTGTGGGTGGTATGGGTGCAGCTGCTCAACGGGAAGCTGCTCGGCTGGGCGATCATCGTCGCCGCCGCCGCGTGCGCCGCGGTGATGTGGGTGATGATCCGGGCGGGCCGCGAGAAGCCGGCGTTCATCGCCCAGGCGCTGTTCCTCGTGCTCGGCGTGACGTCGATCTTCACCAACGTCTACCCGAACGTCATGCCCTCGACCGTCGATCCGGCGTTCTCGCTCACCGTGGGCAATGCCTCGTCCTCGGACTACACGCTCACCGTCATGCTCATCGTGGCCGTGATCTTCGTGCCGATCGTGCTCACCTACCAGATCTGGGTCTACCGGGTGTTCGCCCGCCGGCTCACGGTCGAGCACATCCCGGCCGCGCACCAGGTCCCGGTGGCGATCCGCAGCCACCACCAGTGACTCCGAACCGCGGCCCCGCCTCCATCGCGCTCGCCTCCCCGCAGGGGAGGCGGGCGCTGTGGCTCCTCGGCGCCATCGCCTGCCTCAAGGCCCTCGGCCTCGTCCTCGTCGCCGAGGGGATCGCCCGCGGAGTCGTCGGCCTCATCGGGTCCGAGCCGGTCACCGGCGCCGTGATCGTCGGTGCGCTCGGCGCCGCGGTGCGCGGTGCGGCCGTGTGGGCCTCGCGGACCGCGGGGGCGCGCGCGGCGATCGGGGTCAAGGCCGACCTGCGCGCGGCGCTCGTGCGCCGCACCTTCGCCGGGTCGACCCGGGACCTCCCGGTGTCCGACGGAGCGCTCACGCTCGCCGCCACGCGCTCGCTCGACGACCTCGACGACTACTTCACCTCGGTGCTGCCGGCGCTCACCGCCTCGGCCGCGATCCCGGCCCTCATCATCGTGCGGATCGCGTTCTCCGACTGGGTGAGCGCGGGCATCATCGTCCTCACGCTGCCGCTCGTCCCGGTGTTCATGGTGCTCATCGGCCGGTACACCGCCGAGCGCGTGGCGGACGCGACGACGTCCCTCGACCGGCTCTCCACCGCGCTCGTCGAGCTCGCCCGCGGACTCCCGGTGCTCGTCGGGCTCGGCCGCGTGCTCGCCCAGACGAAGGCCCTGCGCGCCACGAGCGAGACCTACCGCGACACGACGATGCAGACCCTGCGCGTCGCCTTCATCTCCGCCCTCGCACTCGAGTTCCTCTCGACGATCTCCGTCGCGCTCGTCGCGGTGTTCATCGGCGTGCGCCTGGTCTACGGCACCATGGAGCTGTCCGACGGGCTGTTCGCCCTCATCCTCGCCCCCGAATGCTTCCTCCCGCTGCGCCAGCTCGGGGCGGCCTTCCACTCGACGGAGAACGGGATGGCCGCCTTCGACCGGGTGCGCGCACTCATCGGGCTGCACGTCGCCCGCCCGGCGGCGGTGACAGGATCGTCGGCCGAGTCGACGGCCGCGGCCGGACCGGTGACCGTGCGCGGCCTCTCGGTGCGTCATCCCGGACGGTCCCGCGCCGCACTCGGCGCCCTCGACGCCGACATCCCCGCGACCGGGCTCACGGTGCTCCGCGGGCCGTCCGGTGCCGGGAAGTCCACGCTCCTCGGGGTCCTCGCCGGGCTCGTCCGCGAGGACGGCGGCACCCGGATCCGCGGGACCGTCACCGGAGTGCCCGAACGCATCGCGCTCGCGGGACAGGCCCCGCGCACGACCGCGCCGACGATCGGTGAGGAGCTCGCCCTCCACGGGCCGGCGGACGTGCGCCCGGAGGACACCGCGGCGTGGCTGTCGATGGCCGCACTCGACCGCGATCCGCTCACCCCGTGCGCCGCGCTCAGCCCCGGTGAGCTCCGCCGGCTCGCCCTCGCCCGCGCCTTCGCCCGGGTCGGGTGCGGTGCCGGGCTCCTCCTCGTCGACGAGCCCACCGCACACCTCGACCCCGAGGCCGCCGCGGCGGTGCAGCGCAGCCTCGCCGAGGTCGCGGGCAGCATCGCGGTCGTCGCCGCCACCCACGACCGCGACCTCATCGCAGCCGCGGACCACCGGATCGAGATCCGGCTCGGGACCACCGCCCCGGCGGGGGAGTCCCCGGTCGCAGACGACCGGGACGATCAGCCTGCCGCGGCCGCCGACGCCCTGCCCACCGGTTCACCCGCGGTCGCCGCTGCGGCGAGCGGGGAGGACGACGCCCTCCGCACGGGTGCGCGCGGTGCCGCGCACGTCCCGAGCGGGTTGGAGTCGGTCGACGACCGGCCGGACGACGACCGGCCGGACCCGGTGCGAGCGGACCGCGAGGACGGTGCCCCCGGCCCCCGGCTGCCCCTCGGCGCGGTGCTCCGCCGCCTCGTCCGCGCCGTCGACATGCGCTCGCCGCGCTTCCTCCTGTCCGTGCTGTGCGGGGTCGGCGCCGTCGCGGCCGGCGCGGCGCTCACCGGGGTGTCGGCCTGGCTCATCGTCCATGCCGCCTCCCAGCCGCCGATCATGTACCTCCTCGTGGCGATCGTCGGCGTGCGCTTCTTCGGTCTCGCCCGCTCGGTGCTCAAGTACGCCGAGAGGCTCACCCTGCACCGGGCGATCCTCGATTCGCTCACCCGGCTGCGCGAGCGGATCTGGCTCGCGTTCGCGCGCACGGGGACCGCGAACCGCACCCTGCTGCGCGGCGAGGTCGCGCTGAGCCGCCTCATCGCCGACGTCGACGACGTCCGCGACCTCGCGCCGCGCGTCGTCCTCCCGCCCGTCGTCGCGGTCGTCGTCGCGGCTGCCGCGGTCCTCACCCTCGCCCTCATCCATCCCGCCGCCGCGCTCCTCATGGCCGTCGGCGCCGTGCTGTGCCTCATCGCGGCCCCGCTCCTCACCCGGATCGCCGACCAGCAGGCCACGAGCGCGACCCGGCGGGCCCGCACCGCGGTGCTCTCCGCGCTCGCCGGGCTCCTGTGGTCGCGCGAGGACCTCGCGGTCAACGGGGCGGCACCCCGGGCCGTCCGCGGATTCCTCGCCGCCGACGCGCGCGCCGCCGCCCACGAGACGCGGGCCGTGCGCGCGACCGGGGTCGGCGAGGCGGTCATCACCGCGGTGGCGACCCTCACCGGTGTGCTCATGATCCCGGTGCTCGCGCCCGCCGTCGAGGCGGGGATGCTCAGCGGCGAGCTGCTCGCCGTCGCGGTCCTCCTGCCGCTGGCCCTCATCGACTGCTTCATCGACGCGCTCGCCTCCGTCCAGCAGTGGCCGGCGCTCGTGCAGGTGCTCGCGCGGGTCGACGAGCTCGACGCGGACGCCGCCGCGGAGCTCGGCTCCGGGGCCGGTCCGGAGCGCATCGACGCGCTCGACCTCGATGCGGTCGCCGCCACCTGGCCGGGCATCGCGACCCCGGTGTTCAGCGACGTCACCGCCCACATCGACGCGCGCGAGTGGACCGCGGTGACCGGGCCCTCGGGATCGGGCAAGACCACTCTCGTCAGCGTCCTCCTGCGGTTCCTCGATCCGAGCGCGGGGGAGTACCGCATCAACGGGCGGCCGACGGGAGATCTCGGGCCGATGGACCTCGCCGGCCGGGTCTCGTGGTGCCCGCAGGAGGCGCACGTGTTCGACTCGAGCCTGCGCGCGAACCTCCTCATCAGCCGGCCGGTGGACGACGCGCCCGACGACGCCGAGATCCACGCTGTCCTCTCACGGGTGGGGCTGGCGGATCTCGCCGCCGACGCCGGGCTCGATGCGCGGATCGGCGCCGGGGGAGCGTACCTCTCCGGCGGGCAGCGTCAGCGGCTCGCGGTGGCCCGGACCCTGCTCGCGCGCTCACAGGTCGTCGTCCTCGACGAGCCGACGGCCCACCTCGACGCGCAGATGAGCGCGGACCTCATGGCGGATCTGCGGAGCGGGCTCGACGGCCTCGCCGTCGTCCTCGTCACCCACGATCACGGGCTCGTCGGAGCCCACGACGTGAGCATCGCCCTCGACTGAATCGGGCGGGACCGGTGCGGTGCGCGGACGGGCGTCAGTCGCGCTTGGAGCCGAACATGATCTCGTCCCAGCGGGGGACGGAGGACCGGCCCTTGCGGCGCGGGGCCTCGTCCTCGGCGGGACGCGGGATCGGTTCGGTGTCGTGGGCGGAATCGGACACGCCCGGCTCGTCGAGCAGCGAGGGATGATCGTCGTGCACGCCCGGCACCGGGCCCGGCTGCTCCGGCGAGGATTCGGCCGGCAGCGGGAACACGCCCGCGTCGGAAGCCTCCTCGGGAGCGCTGAGCGCGGTGTGCGCGCCGTCGGGATGGGCGGGCGGCTCGTCGGTGACCGCGCGCAGCGATCGGCGGGGACCCGAGTGCACGGCGTCGGCCGAGGAGTCCGGACGGTCGAGATCGCCGAGGCCGTCCGGCTCGGTGGCCGCAGCGCCCCGGCGGCCGCGCCGGCGGCGCAGGCTCTCGAGGATGCGGCCGGTCTCGGCCATGTGGCTGCCGCGGGGGGAGTCCTCGTGGTGATGGGCGCGGCCGTCCTCGGCCTCGATGTTGAAGACGCGCTCGGATCCGCTGCCGTAGTTCGGGATCGGCCCCGAATCGCTCGGCCCGGCGTCGGACAGCCAGCGGGCCTCGTCGTCGAGCGGGGAGATCGACCCGCGGGCGTACTCCCAGCCCGCGCTGCGCTCCTTCTCCGCCGCGACGAAGCTCAGCTCGACGTACCACGTGCCGGAGGCCTGCTTCCAGGCGTCCCAGCGCATAGTGTCGAGGTCGACGTCGCGCATCCGGAGCCGCTCGCGGCACAGGCCGAGGAGCTGCTTGGGGCTGCCGTCGGGATCGTTCTCGGGATACACGAGGCACTGCCCGGCCCGGTTGGCGATGTGGGCGCGCTCGGCGAGCACCGGCCCCTCGTAGACCTGCACGTGGTCGACGGTGGCGCCGGTCGCCTCGGCGACCTCCTCGGTGGTCATGCCCGACCGGATCATCGCCTGGATCTCCCGTGGGCGCACCGGTTCCCCGGCGGCGCGGATCCGGGCGAGGCGGTTGCGGTCGCGACGGACGGCGGCATACAGGCTCTCGTCGATGGGGAGCAGATAGTCGTTGCCGGCACCGTCCGACAGGACGAGGTGCTCTTCGTCGTCGTGCACTCCGCGCAGCGTCAGCTCCGTCATATGCGTCAAACCTCCAGTCATGACCGTGGTCCGATCGTTTCACGAAGTCGCGGACGGGAGCGGGAGGCGCCCGGGCGAGTCGCGAGAACCCGCGCGCCGGGCACGCTCCTGCGGGCGTTCGCGGTGCGAGACGCGGCTTCTCGGGCTCGTCCGCGCGATCGGCCGGGGTGTCCGGATCAGTAGACTGGGCGGATGAATACTTCGAGCCTCGCACCCTTCGACGCCCTCGTCCTCATGTCCTTCGGCGGACCCGAATCCGAGGAGGAGGTGCTCCCGTTCCTCCAGAACGTCACCCGCGGCCGGGGGATCCCCGACGAGCGGCTCGTCGAGGTCGGCGAGCACTACTACGGCTTCGGCGGGAAGTCCCCGATCAACGATCAGAACCGCGCGCTGCTCGCCGAGCTCCGCCGCGAGCTCGAGGAGCGCGGCATCGACACCCCGGTGGTGTGGGGCAACCGCAACTGGGATCCCTACCTCACCGACGTCGTGCGCGAGGAGCACCGCGAACACGGCCGCACCCGGTTCCTCGCGATCGACACCTCGGCGTACTCGAGCTACTCCTCGTGCCGCCAGTACCGGGAGGACTTCGCGAAGACGACGACCGCGCTCGCGGAGGAGGGGATCGAGGTCGAGTTCGACAAGATCCGCCAGTACTACAACCACCCCGGCTTCACCGCGGCCGAGCTCGCCTGCGTGCGGCAGGCGCTCGCGGACTTCACCGCCGAGGTCGGCGAGCTCGACCCCGAGCGGCACCGGGTGCTCTACGTCACGCACTCGATCCCCGACACCATGCAGGACGCCTCGGCGGTGATGACCCGCGGCTACCGCGCGCAGCACGAGGAGCTCATCGAGTGGATCGCCGGGGAGCTCGGCGAGGAGCTGCCGCTGCCCTCCGAGCTCGTCTACTGCTCACGCTCCGGCGCGCCGCACATCCCGTGGCTCGAGCCCGACGTCAACGATCGGATGGAGGAGCTCAGGGCCGAGGGCGTCGAGGGCGTCATCGCGGTGCCGATCGGATTCGTCTCCGACCACATGGAGGTCAAGTACGACCTCGACACCGAGGCCGCCCAGACCGCCGCCGAGCTCGGCCTCGCCTACGTCCGGGCGGCGACGGTGGGCGTCAAGCGGGAGTTCGTCTCCGGCCTCATCGACCTCGCGCTCGAGCGGGCGGCCCAGCGGCGCGGCGAGCCCGTCGAGTCGCCGGCCGTGACCGGCCAGGGGCCGTTGGGGCCCGGCACCGGGGCGTGCTCGATCGAATGCTGCCGGGGCAGGATGGACAGGCCCGTCCTCCCGCAGTGGGAGACGGTGGGCTGAGACGCGGACGGCGCCGGGGTCAGCGGCCCTCCGGCGCCTCCTCGACGATCGGGATCGCACCGGTCTCGGTGTCGAGGACCTGCTGCAGCTCGCGGGTGTCGACGTCGTTGCGCTCCGCGAGCCGCACGAGTCCCTCGAGCTCGCCGAGCAGCGAGTCGACGGCGAGCTCGTTGTCCTCGAGACGCGCGGTGGCGATGAGCTCCCGCAGGGCTGACACGTGTCGGTGGAGCTCGGCCTCGAATTCGCTCATGGGTGCTCCTTCCGGGGTGCCGGCGACCGGGTGATCCCGATCGCCGGGTGGGGATCGTCGTCCGGCCATTGTTCCAGATCAGCCCGACTCCTGTCAGACCCGCGACGCCGTCGGAGGATGAACAGCGGATGACAAGGAACATTCCCCGGCGACGCTGTCTTGCCAAATCGTGGGACGCAGTGCAGAATGCTTGGGACATTGCACCCCAGGCGCGCTTCCACCCCCACCATTCGCGGAGAGTGATCAGTCCACATGGCGACAGACTACGACGCCCCTCGTAAGCAGGACGAGGACCTCAGCAACGACTCCATCGAGGAGCTCAAGGCCCAGCGCACGCAGCAGCAGGCGAGCCAGGTCGATGAGGACGAGGCCGTCGCCGCCGAAGGGTTCGAGCTCCCCGGTGCCGATCTGTCGAACGAAGAGCTGTCGGTGCGCGTCCTGCCCAAGCAGAACGACGAATTCACCTGCATGGAATGCTTCCTCGTGCGTCACCGCTCGCAGCTGGCGAGCGAGGACGGCGGGGTGCCGATCTGCACCGACTGCGCCGGCTGATCCCGCAGACACCGCGCCGCGAGCACGAGGCCGTCTCCCCACGGGGAGGCGGCCTTCCGCATGCCCGGCGCGGGTCGGGCGGAATGCGCCGAGGTCCTGCGGGGCGCCTCAGCGCTCGGTGAGCGCTGCGGCGAGCGCGCGCGGCCGGCGCGAGGACACGAGCCAGTACGGGGTGGGGTCGGCGGGGTCGTCGATGACGACCTTGACCACGGTCTTCACCCACGGGCGGATCATGAGGTAGGCCCGGGCGTCGAGCTCCGCCCCGCGGGCGACGAAGGAGTCGCGCTCGTCGTAGGGGATCGCCTCGGCGACGAATCGGCGGTCGATGTGGGCGGGTCCCGCGCGCAGGGCGTCGCCGGTGACGACGACGGGGGAGGACATCGACCGCAGCCAGGCCGCCGCGAGGACGAAGACGACGATCGGGACGACGAGGGCGCCGAACTCCCACACGGGGTACACCATCGCCGCCGTCATCGCTGACAGGAGGGCGGTGACGATCCACCACGACACGGGCGGCCACAGCCGCTCGGAATAGCGCACGGCGGTGTCCGATCCGGGAAGAGCACTCATGCCCCCATCCTCCCACAGCGTCGCTCGCGCGGGCCGTCCGGCCGGTTCCGGGAGCCGACCCCGGCGACCCGCGGGCCGGGAATCCCGGTCCGCGCTTGGGCGAGCCGCCTCCGCACCGATAGAGTGCGGCACTGTGACCATCGAACACGAGACCATCGCGCTGCTCCGCCTCGATCCGGAGCTGCCGGTCCCTGCCTACGAGCACGACTCCGATGCCGGGGCGGACCTATGCGCACGGGACGACGTCGTCCTGCGGCCCTTCGAGCGCGCGCTCGTCCCCACCGGGATCGCCCTCGCGCTGCCGGAGGGGTTCGCCGGGTTCGTCCACCCGCGCTCGGGCCTCGCGGTCCGCAGCGGACTGTCGATCGTCAATGCGCCGGGCACCATCGATGCCGGGTACCGCGGCGAGATCAAGGTCCCGCTCATCAACCTCGACCCGAACACCCCGATCGAGCTCAGCCGAGGCGACCGGATCGCCCAGCTCGTGATCCAGCGCGTCGTGCACGCCCGCTTCACCCCCGTCGACAGCCTCGAGGTCTCGGCCCGGGGCGAGCGCGGCTTCGGATCGACCGGCGGCTTCGCCGCCGACTGACCGGCCCGGCCCGCACCACCACGTGACCCCCACCCGAAGGAAGGACAGCATGGGACTCTTCGATCGCTTCCGCAGGTCCGCACCCGCCGAGGACGCCGACGACCGCACCGACGCACCCGGCACCGAGGAGGACCTCGACGACGTGCTCACCGACGAGGAGCCCGACACCGCCGCCGAGGACGCTGCGGACGAGGACGAGGAGGACCTCGCCAAGGCCGCGCCGCTCGATCGCCTCGACGCGGGGCCGTGGGACTCCGAGGAGAAGTTCGGGGAGGAGAACCGGATCGACCTCGGCGCCCTCCGGATCCCGGTCCGCGACGGCATGCAGGTCCGCCTCGACGCCGAGGAGGGCACCGAGCGGATCCTCGCGGTGACCCTCGTCCACCGGGGCGGGGCCGTCCAGCTCCAGGCCTTCGCCGCCCCGCGTTCCGAGGGCTTGTGGACATCGGTGCGGACCCAGATCCGCGACAACGTCGCGCAGAAGGGCGGAGTCGTCGACGAGCTCTACACTGCGCTCGGCACCGAGCTCCTCACCCGCATCCCCGTCCGCACGAAGGACGGGAAGGCCGCCGCCCGCGTCGCCCGCTTCGCCGGGGTCGACGGACCGCGCTGGTTCGTGCGCGGGGTCTTCACCGGCAAGGCCATCACCGACGAGGCGGTGCGCGACGACCTCGTGGCGATCTTCCGCGGGACCGTCGTCCACCGCGGCACCGAGGCGATGCCCCCGCGCGATCTCCTCGTCCTCACCCCGCCGAAGGCCGCCGCGAAACCGGCGCCCGAGAAGCCGGGCCGCGACGACGACATCGATCCGTTCGAGCGCGGCCCCGAGATCACCGAGGTCCGCTGAGTGCGCGTGCAGGCGAAGCCCGGGGAGGGCCGCCGATGAGCGCCCTCGGTCGGCTCCTCGACCGGTTCGGCTCGAAGGACGTCGAGGCGGACGAGGACATCCACGCCGCGAGCGCGGTGCCCGACGCGATCCCGCTCGCGGAGCTGCCGCTGCGCGAGGCGACCCGGGTCGCCGGAGTCGTCGTCGCGGTCACCCGGTCCCTGCCCCACGAGTCCCCGCGCCTCGACATCGTCATCAGCGACGGCACCGGCTCGGCCGCGGCGCGCTTCCTCGGCCGGCGGGAGATCCCGGGGGTGGCGGCCGGTCGCGTCATCGTCCTCGAGGGCCGCTTCTGCGCCCAGGACGGCGGGGCGCGGACCGTGAATCCCGCCTACCGGCTCATCGGCTCAGCGGCCGAATGAGCCGGCGGGCCGCTCGTCGGCCCCGAGGAGCGCGCGCAGCGGCTCGATCCGGTCCGGCGCGACGACGAAGAACAGCTCGTCGGCCGGCTCGATGACGTCATCGGCCGAGGGTGCGATGACCTTCCCATTGCGGAGGACGGCGACGAGGACGGTGTCGCCGGGCCAGGACACCGCACCCACCCGCTCACCGCACACCTCGGCGCGCTCGCCGACGGTGAACTCCATGAGCGCCGCCTGGCCCCGGCCGAGGTCGAGCAGGTGGACGAGACCGCCGACCTCGACCGCCTCTTCGACGAGCGAGGTCATGAGGCGCGGGGTCGACACGGCCACGTCGACGCCCCAGTTGTCGTCGAACAGCCATTCGTTGCGCGCGTTGTTCACCCGCGCCACGGTGCGCGGCACGCTGAACTCGGTCTTCGCGAGCAGGCTGAGGACGAGATTGGTCTTGTCGTCGCCGGTCGCCGCGACGACGACATCGGCCTCGGAGATCCCGGCCTCGTCGAGCCCACCGAGCTCGCAGGCGTCGGCGAGCACCCAGGCCGCGCCCGGCACCCGGTCGCGGCGGATCGCCTCGCTGCTGCGGTCGATGAGCACGACCGTGTGATCGCGGCCCAGCAGCTCCCGGGCGACCGAGCGCCCGACGGAGCCGGCCCCGGCGATGACGACCTTCATTCGACGTCCTCCTGGGTGAGCGGCTGGTCGAGGGTGCGGGTGATCTCGTCGAGGTCGTCCTTCGCGCAGACGAGGTGCACGAGATCGCCGTCCTGCACGAGGGTCGTCGGCGTGACGAGCACGCCCTCCCCGGTGCGGGTGACGTAGGCGACGCGGGCGGGCACGGCGGATTCGATGTCGGCGACCGGCCGGGCCACCCAGTCCGGGTGGAGATGGACCTCGGCGAGCACGAGGCGGCCGGAGGGCTCCCGGAACTCGGTGACGGCGCCCTGCGGGATGAGCCGGCGCATCATCTGGTCTGCCGTCCAGCGCACGGTCGCCACCGTGGGGATGCCGAGCCGCTCGAAGATCTGGGCGCGGCGCGGGTCGTAGATGCGGGCGGCGACGTTCGTCACCCCGAAGGTCTCGCGGGCGACGCGCGCGGCGAGGATGTTCGAGTTGTCGCCGGAGGACACCGCGGCGAAGGCGTAGGCCTCGCCGGTGCGCGCCCGCTCGAGGGTGTCGCGGTCGAAGCCGACGCCGGTGACCGTCTCGCCCCGGAACGCGTCGCCGAGCGCCCGGAACGCGTCCGGGTCCTGATCGATGACCGCGACGGTGTGACCGGCCGCATCGAGCGCGGTCGCGAGCGAGGCGCCGACCCGTCCGCAGCCCATGATGACGAAATGCATCCGCGCGGACCCCCTTCCCTCGTGGCCTACCATTGGTGCTCGTGGCACGCAGATTCTCCGATGCCGTCAAAAGACTACTCGTCGGACGGCCCTTCCGCAGTGATCACTTCCGCAGGGAAGCGCTGCCGAAGCGACTCGCCATGCCGGTGTTCGCCTCCGACATGGTCTCCTCGGTGGCCTACGCCCCGGACGAGATCCTCCTCGCGCTCTCCCTGTCGGGCCTCGTCGCGCTCACCGTGTCGCCGTGGATCGGGCTCGCCGTCGGCGCCGTCATCCTCGTCATCGTGCTGTGCTACCGGCTCAACCTCCGGGCCTACCCGTCCGGCGGCGGGGACTACGCGGTGGCGAGCACGAACCTCGGGACCCGCGCCGGGCTGCTCGTCGCCGCCTCTCTGCTCGTCGACTTCGTCCTCACTGTCGCGGTGTCGATGACGGTGTTCGCCGGATACATCGGTGCGATGATCCCCGAGCTCAAGCCCCACAAGGTCGTCATCGCCGTGGGCGGCATCGTGCTCGTCACCCTCGCCGGGCTGCGCGGCAGCGCGAGCATCCGCCGGTTCCTCGCGATCCCCACCTACCTCTTCATCCTCGCGGTGTTCGCGACGGTCGCGGTCGGCACGTACCGGGTCGTCACCGGCGACACGCCGGTCGCGGCGACGAGCGGCTACAGCGTGCTGCCGATGGCCGAGGAGGAGACCGCACTCATGGGGCTGGCCGCGGTCTTCATCATCCTCCGCGCATTCTCGTCGGGCTCGGTCGCGCTCGCCGGGGTGCAGACCGTGGCGATGGCGGTGCCGGGCTTCCGCGCTCCCCGCGGTCGCAACGCCGCGGCCACCCTCCTCCTCACCGGCGCGCTGTCGGCGTGCATGCTCGTCGGCCTGACCTGGCTCTCGGCGGTCATCGGCATCAAATACGTCGCCGCTCCGAGCGAGCAGCTCGTGGCGCGCAGCGGATCGCCCATCGGCGCCGACTTCGAGCAGGACCCGGTCCTCGGCCAGCTCGCGCAGGCGGTGTTCTCCGGGTTCCCGTTCATGTTCTACGTCGTCGCCGCGGTGGCCGCGCTCGTCCTCCTCGTCGCCGCGAACACCTCGGTCGAGGGGTTCCCCGGGCTGGCCTCGCGGCTGGCCCGCGACGGCTTCCTGCCGCGCCAGCTCGCCTCCCGCGGCGACCGATTGACCTTCTCCAACGGCATCCTCCTCCTCGCCGCGGCCGCCGCTGTGCTCGTCGTCGCCTTCCGCGCCTCGGTCCCGGACCTCATCGAGCTCTACCTCGTGGGGGTGTTCACCGCGTTCGTCCTCGGACAGCTCGGCATGATCCGCCACTGGACGGTGCGGATCCGTCGCATCGTGTCCTCACCAGTGCGCCGCCGCATGCAGCTCAACCGCGTGGTCAACGGACTCGGCTTCGTCCTCACCGCCCTCGTCCTCGTCGTCGTGCTCGTGACGAAGCTCGCCGGCGGGGCGTGGATCGCCGTCGCGGCGATCGCCGTGCTCTACCTCGTCATGGGGCTCATCCATCGGCACTACACCCGAGTCGACTCCGAGCTCGCCCCCGACGAGGACGACGAGTCCGCGCGCACGCTGCCGCCGAACACGCACGCCGTGGTCGTCGTCACCGAGATCCACAAGCCCATGCTCCGCGCCCTCGCCTTCGCGCGGGCGAGCCGGCCGACCTTCCTCAACGCGATCACCGTGGCCGTCGACGAGGACGCCGCCGTGCGGCTGCAGGACCGGTGGGACGAGATGGACCTCCCGGTGCCGCTCACCATCCTCGACTCGCCGTACCGCGAGCTCGTGCGACCGGTGATGAACCACATCACGAATCTCCGCCGGCGCTCGCCGCGCGACCTCGTCATCGTCTACATCCCGCAGTACATCGTCGGCCGCCGGTGGGAGAACCTGCTCCACAACCAGACGTCGCTGCGCCTCAAGTCCCGCTTGCTGTTCGTCCCCAACGTCGTGGTGGCGAGCGTCCCGTGGCGACTCCGGTCGTTCACCCGCGCCCGCGACCAGCTCATCCGCCGTGCCGGGGACATCGACGCCGAGTCCTTCCGGGAGCTCCGATGAGCGCCCGGGGAGCCCGCCCGGACGCCGGTGCCGGCGGGGGAGAGCGCACGCTCGAGCTGCGCGTCACCGCGCCCGCGGCCGGGGGAGAGTCGATCGCCCGGCACGACGGCCGCGTCGTGTTCGTCACCGGGGCGATCCCGGGGGAGACCGTCCGCGCCCGCATCACCGAGGAGCGCTCCCGGCTGCTCCGCGCCGAGGTCGTCGAGGTCCTCGATCCCTCGCCCCACCGGGTGCCGGACCGGCGCTCGGCGCTCGGTGCGCCGGGGGTGGGCGGCATCGAGTTCGCCCACGTCGAGCTCGCGCACTCCCGGAGGCTCAAGGAGGAGGCTGCGGCCGACCAGTTCACCCGCCTCGGCGGGCTCGACCGGGTTCCCGCGGTGAGCCCAGCCGCCCGCGAGGCCGTCGGCGGCACGGGGCTCGACTGGCGGACCCGCGTGCAGCTCGCGGTCGACGACTCCGGGCGACCGGGCATGTACGCCGCCCGCTCGCACTCCGTGGTCCCGGTGGGGACCCTGCCGCTCGCAGTGCCCGAACTCGACGCGCTCGGGCTCCAGCGCCTCGTGCTGCCCGGACTCACCCGGCTCGAGCTCGCCGCCGGGACCGACGGCGGTGCGGTTCTCGCCCACGGCCGGCTCTCCCGGACGTCGGCCGAGGCGCTCGGCGCCGCGCTGCAGGAGGCCTCCGGGAGTTGGAGCCTGCTCTCGCGGACCCGCGGCGCCGGTCGCAACCGGGGCGGCGGCGCCCGTGCGCGGGTCCGGGTGCTCTCGGGCGACGGGCGGGTGCGCCAGCGCGTCGCCGGCGTCGAGCGCACGTTCGCCATCGCCGCCGACGGGTTCTGGCAGGTCCACGTCGATGCGGCCGCCGAGCTCTCCCGCCGGGTCGTCGACGCGACCGCCGGGGCGTCGCGGGTGCTCGACCTCTACTGCGGCGCCGGCCTGTTCTCCGTGGCGATCGGGGAGGCCCACGGGGTCCCGGTGCACGGCATCGAGGGCTCGGACGCGGCGATCGACGCCGCCCGGCGGGCCGCCACCGGCCTCGACGCGGAGTTCGACACCGCTCGCGTGGAGCGGCTCACGACGCTGCCCGAGGCCGACACCGTGGTGCTCGACCCGCCCCGCGCCGGCATCGGCGCCGCGGTGGTCGCGCTGCTGTGCGGATCGGCGGCCCGCAGGATCGTCTACGTCTCGTGCGTCGGGGCGACGTTCGCCCGCGACGCCGCCGGCCTCGTCGCCGGCGGGTTCCGCATGACGGGCACCGAGGGCATCGACCTGTTCCCGCTCACCGCGCACACCGAGTTCCTCAGCGTGTTCGAGCGCTGAGACGCCGCCCGGGCACAGCGGACCGGGGGCGCGCCTCGGCTGAGGCGCGCCCCCGGTGGACGGGTCCGGCGGTCCGACCCGCCCCGGTGTCAGTAGGTGCCCGCGTACTCCGTGCGGGTGTGGGCGGGCGAGCGTTTCTCGAGCAGCGCGAGGACGATGAGCGCGACCCAGGTGAAGAGGAAGCCCCACAGCCCCCACCAGAACGTCGAGCGGGCCTTGCCGCGGGCGACGCGGCGGCAGATCCAGGCGAACAGCAGGCCGAGGAGGAGGGCGCCGAATCCGAATCCGGCGCCGAGGGTGATCGGGTCCATGGCGACTCCTTGCGTCGGGGGGCGCGCTGCGGGATGCATGCGCTTCTGTCCCGTACAACCATGATGACCGGCCCGGCGATTCCCGGCGCGGGGGATTCCCACCGATCCCACAGACGGGAACCCGTCCCGGCAGGCGGGAACCCGGCCCGGATCGGTGGATACCGCGGGCCGAATGCGATAGGATTTATCTTGACGTCAAGATATCTTCGGAAACATTTGTGTCACCTAAATCGACGCAGAGGTCGTCCAGCGGCCGGGTTTCCGTGCGAACCGATATCTCGTGCCAACGAACAGGAGACACACGATGAGCAACGTCGACAGTTTTTCGTCGAAGGGCACCCTGGAGGTCGGCAGCAAGTCCTATGAGATCTACCGCCTGTCGGCGGTCGACGGATCTCAGAAGCTGCCCTTCAGCCTCAAGGTGCTGCTGGAGAACCTGCTGCGCACCGAGGACGGTGCCAACATCACGGCGGATCACATCACCGCTCTCGCCCAATGGGACCCGAGCGCGGATCCGGACACCGAGATCCAGTTCACCCCCGCCCGCGTGGTCATGCAGGACTTCACCGGCGTGCCCTGCATCGTCGACCTCGCCACGATGCGCGAGGCCGTCAAGGACCTCGGCGGCGACCCCGCGAAGATCAACCCGCTCGCCCCGGCCGAGCTCGTCATCGACCACTCGGTCCAGATCGACGCCTTCGGCTCCGAGGACGCCATCGAGCGCAACATGGACATCGAGTACCAGCGCAACGGCGAGCGGTACCAGTTCCTCCGCTGGGGCCAGACCGCGTTCGACGACTTCAAGGTCGTCCCCCCGGGCATGGGCATCGTCCACCAGGTCAACATCGAGTACCTCGCCCGCGTCGTCATGGCCCGTGAGGTCGGCGGCGTCACCCGCGCCTACCCGGACACCCTCGTCGGCACCGACTCGCACACGACGATGGTCAACGGCCTCGGCGTGCTCGGCTGGGGCGTGGGCGGCATCGAGGCCGAGGCCGCGATGCTCGGCCAGCCCGTCTCGATGCTCATCCCGCGCGTCGTCGGCTTCAAGCTCACCGGACAGATCCCCTCGGGCGTGACCGCGACCGACGTCGTGCTCACCATCACCGACATGCTGCGCCAGCACGGCGTGGTCGGGAAGTTCGTCGAGTTCTACGGCCAGGGCGTGGGCTCCGTGCCGCTCGCCAACCGCGCGACCATCGGCAACATGAGCCCGGAGTTCGGCTCGACCGCCGCGATGTTCCCGATCGACGACGTCACCGTCGAGTACCTCAAGCTCACCGGCCGCTCGGCGGAGCAGATCGCGCTCGTCGAGGCCTACGCCAAGGAGCAGGGCCTGTGGCACGACCCGTCCGTCGAGGTCGAGTACTCCGAGTACCTCGAGCTCGATCTGTCGACCGTCGTGCCCTCGATCTCCGGCCCCAAGCGTCCGCAGGACCGGATCGAGCTCGCCGACGCCAAGTCGCAGTACGCGAAGGACATCCACAACTACGCGCAGCCCGGCGACGAGGACAAGTCGACGGCCGTGTCGATGCCCGACGGCCGCAGCTTCGACCTCGCCAACGGCGCGGTGGCGATCGCCTCGATCACCTCGTGCACGAACACCTCGAACCCCTCGGTGATGATGGCCGCCGGCCTGCTCGCCCGCAATGCGCGTGAGAAGGGCCTCAACTCGAAGCCGTGGGTCAAGACCTCGATCGCTCCGGGGTCCAAGGTCGTCACCGACTACTACACCAAGGCCGGTCTCATCGACGACCTCGAGGCGCTCAACTTCTTCATCGTCGGCTACGGCTGCACGACCTGCATCGGCAACTCCGGCCCGCTCGAGGACGAGATCTCCGCAGCGATCCAGGACAACGACCTGTCGGTCACCGCGGTGCTCTCCGGCAACCGCAACTTCGAGGGTCGCATCAGCCCGGACGTCAAGATGAACTACCTGGCCTCCCCGCCGCTCGTCATCGCCTACGCGCTGGCCGGCACCATGGACTTCGACTTCGAGAACCAGCCGCTCGGCCAGGACTCGGAGGGCGCCGACGTCTACCTCAAGGACATCTGGCCCAGCCCGGAGGAGATCCAGTCGGTCATCGACTCCTCGATCGACACCGACATGTTCTCCTCGGAGTACGGCACGATCTTCGACGGCGACGCCCGCTGGCAGCAGCTCGACACCCCCGAGGGCAACACCTTCGAGTGGGATCCGAACTCGACCTACGTGCGCAAGCCCACGTACTTCGACGGGATGACCAAGGAGACCTCGCCGGTCGAGGACATCACCGGCGCCCGCGTGCTCGCGCTGCTTGGGGACTCGGTCACCACCGACCACATCTCCCCGGCGGGATCCTTCAAGGCCGACACCCCGGCCGGCAAGTACCTCGTCGAGCACGGGGTGGAGCGCAAGGACTTCAACTCCTACGGCTCGCGCCGCGGCAACCACGAGGTGATGATCCGCGGCACCTTCGCCAACATCCGGCTGCAGAACCAGCTGCTCGACGGCGTGCAGGGCGGGTTCACCCGCGACTTCACGCAGGAGGGCGGTCCGCAGACCACGATCTACGACGCCTCGGTGAACTACCAGGAGCAGGGCATCCCGCTCGTCGTGCTCGGCGGCAAGGAGTACGGCACCGGCTCCTCGCGCGACTGGGCGGCGAAGGGCACCAAGCTGCTCGGCGTGTCCGCGGTCATCGCGCAGAGCTTCGAGCGCATCCACCGCTCGAACCTCATCGGGATGGGCGTGCTGCCGCTGCAGTTCCCGGCCGGCGAGTCCGCCGAGACCCTGGGTCTCGACGGCACCGAGACCTACGACATCTCCGGCGTGACCGCTCTCAACGAGGGCACCACTCCGAAGACCGTCAAGGTCACCGCGAAGAAGGACGGCGGCGAGACCGTCGAGTTCGACGCCGTCGTCCGGATCGACACCCCGGGTGAGGCCGACTACTACCGCAACGGCGGCATCCTCCAGTACGTGCTGCGCTCGCTCGTCGACTGAGTCGACGCAGCGCCGCACCGGCGCCGCCGCTCATCGAGCGGACCGAACGGGCCGGGATCCTCAGGGATCCCGGCCCGTTCGCGTGCTCCGACCCGGCACCGGGCGGAGCGCTGCGTCCTCAGTGCAGGCGGTAGGCGCGATAGGGCATGACGCCGTCGAGGAGGCGGGCGTCGGTGAGCGTCAGCCGCACCGGTGGGGCGTCGGCCGGCAGGAGGAGGCGCCCGCGGCCCTGCAGCCAGGGGTAGTCGAAGAGCCGGATCTCGTCGACGAGGCCGGCGCGCAGCAGCGCGTGGCACACGGAGATGCTCCCGGTGACGACGATGTCCCCGCCCGCGCGCTCCCGCAGCTCGCGGATCGCGGCGAGCGGATCGCGCACGACGGCGGAGTTCCGCCAGCCCGGGTCGGTGAGCGTGCGGGAGACCACGACCTTGTCGACCGTGTCGAGGTAATCCGAGATCCCTGCGGCATCGTCGGCATCCGGCCAGTACCCGCGGAAGTCCTCGAAGGTGCGCCGGCCGAGGACGACGAGATCGCAGGCCTCCTCCTGGGCGGCGTTGAGCTCGGCGAGCTCGCTCCGGCCCGGTACGGGGGGCTCCGGGTCGAACCAGTCGTCGAGCATCTCGATCGAGCCGTCGGCGGTGATGTTCTGGGTGATGATGACCGAGCGCATGATGATCTCCTCGTCCGTCCTGCGTGTTCGTCTCCTCAGTGTGCACCGCTGTGAGGTGCGGGGATGATCCGATCCTGCGCGATCCGACCAGCCCGGACACCGGTGCCCGCCGGGTCCTCCACTCTGGGAGCTCACCCAGGGACCGGGCAGTAGGATTGCTACGCTTGGACGAATGTTTCGACAGCCGTGCGCGCCCGCGCACCCGAAGGAGCGAACCCGCGCATGACATTCCTGGAGACCATCACCTCCCCGGCGGATCTCAAGTCCCTGTCGGATGCC
Source organism: Brevibacterium ihuae (assembly GCF_900184225.1). Lineage (NCBI taxonomy): Bacteria > Bacillati > Actinomycetota > Actinomycetes > Micrococcales > Brevibacteriaceae > Brevibacterium > Brevibacterium ihuae. Next base: position 153,499 of record NZ_FXWZ01000002.1, read on the forward strand.
GAGTGCCAGGTGCTCACCAAGGAGATCCGGGACACGCTCATCACGACGGTCGCCGGGACCGGCGGCCACCTCGGTCCGAACCTCGGCGTCGTCGAGCTCACCACCGCGATCCACCGCGTGTTCGACTCACCGTGCGACACGATCCTCTTCGACGTCGGCCACCAGACCTACGTCCACAAGCTCCTCACCGGTCGCTACGCGCAGTTCGACACGCTGCGGCAGCGCGGCGGCCTGTCCGGATATCCGTCGCGCTCCGAGAGCGAGCACGACGTCATCGAGAACTCTCACGCCTCCACGGCGCTCTCCTGGGCCGACGGCATCGCCAAGGCCCATCAGCTCCGGGGGGAGACCGACCGCACCGTCGTCGTCGTCATCGGCGATGGGGCGCTCACCGGCGGTATGGCCTGGGAGGCCCTCAACACCATCGCGGCGGATCGCTCGGAGCCCGCTCGTCGGCTCGTCATCGTCGTCAACGACAACGGCCGCTCCTACGCCCCGACCGTCGGCGGGTTCGCCGCGCACCTCGACTCGCTGCGGGCGAGCTCGAACTACGAGAAGCTGCTGAGCTGGGGCCGCGACCGCCTCCAGCAGTCCGGCCCTCCCGGGCGGGCGGCGTACACCGCGATGCACGGGGTGAAGAAGGGGCTCAAGGACATGGTCACGTCCCCGCGGACGGGGATGTTCGACGAGCTCGGCATCAAGTACATCGGCCCCTTCGACGGGCACGATCTCGAGAGCATGGAGCGGGCGCTGGCCCGGGCGAAGAACTACGACCAGGGGCCGATCATCGTCCACGCGATCACCCAGAAGGGCCACGGCTACGCCCCGGCGATCGAGGACGAGGCCGACCAGTTCCACGCCGTGGGCGTCATCGATCCGCTCACCGGCCGCTCCCAGCCCTCGTCGGCCACCTCGTGGACCCAGGTGTTCGGCGACGAGATCGTCGAGGTCGCCCGCGAGCGCTCCGACATCGTCGCGATCACCGCCGCGATGCTCCGGCCCGTGGGGCTCGAGAAGTTCGCCGCCGAGTTCCCCGACCGGGTGTTCGACGTCGGCATCGCCGAGCAGCACGCCGTGGCCTCGGCCGCCGGTCTGTCCTACGGCGGGCTCCACCCCGTCGTGTGCCTCTATGCGACCTTCCTCAACCGGGCCTTCGACCAGCTCCTCATGGACGTCGCCCTCCACCGGCAGGGGGTGACCTTCGTCCTCGACCGGGCCGGGGTCACCGGTCCCGACGGGGCGAGCCACCACGGCATCTGGGACATGGCGATGCTCCAGATCGTGCCCGGGCTCCGGCTCGCGGCCCCGCGTGACGCGACCCGTCTGGCCGAGGAGTTCCAGGAGGCCGTCGCGGTGTCCGACGCCCCGACGGTCGTCCGCTTCTCCCGCGGCACCGTCGGCAGCGAGATCGCCGCGCTCCGCCGCACCGACGACGGCGTCGACGTCCTCGCCGAGCTGCCCGCCGGCCGCAACGCGGACGTGCTCATCGTGTCCGTCGGGGCGCTCGCCGACCGGGCGCTCGCGGTGTCCGAGGAGCTGCGTGCGCAGGGCATCGGCACCACGGTGATCGATCCCCGCTGGGTGCTGCCGGTGCCGGAGTCGGTGCTCGAGATGGGCAAGGCGCACGCCCTCGTCGCGGTCATCGAGGACGGGGTGAAGATCGGAGGCATCGGCTCGCAGATCCGCCAGGACCTGCGCGACGACGACTCGCGCACCGGGGTGCTCGAGCTCGGGGTTCCCGACGAGTTCCTGCCCCACGGCACCCGCGAGGAGATCCTCGAGTACGCGGGCCTCGCAGTCCCCGACATGGTCGAGAAGATCCTCCACATGCTGCCGGCCGAGATCGCCGGGCGGGTCGTCCGGAGCGCCACCCAGACCGGCTGATCCCCGGCTCCCGGACCCGTCGCCGGCCGCCCTGGCCCGGCGACGCGGCGCCCGACGTCTCGCCTGGCGGCGCGTGCCTTGACCCGGGATCGGCGGGCTGGTTGGGCGAATCCCACCGCCCACCGAGGAGTCCCATGCAGTCACCGTCGACGCCCGCATCCACCGGCTTCACCATGCCGACCGCCCATCCGTTCCTCGGCTCCGACGTGTGGGGCCTGCTCGCGGACACCGCGGATGCGGCACCGGATTCCCCGCTGCTGACCTGGCAGCCCTTCGACGCCGATGCGCGGACGTGGACCTATGGGGAGTTCCGCACCGACTGCGAGGCCGTGGCCGCGTCCCTCCAGGAACGCGGAGTGGCCGCCGGCGACCGCGTCATCATCCACATGGAGAACTGCCCGGAGTTCCTCCTCGCCTGGTTCGCCTGCGCCGCGATCCACGCGGTCGCCGTGACGACGAACGCCCGGTCGTCGGCCGACGAGCTCGCCTACTTCATCGAAAACAGCGGCGCGCGGGCGGCGATCACGCAGGAGCGCTTCGTCGACACCGTGCGGACCGCCGGCGGGGCGCTCGACTGGATCAGCGTCGTCGGCGATCCGGGTCCCGATGGGTTCGAGGCGCTCGCCCGGACCTCGAGCAGGCCCGTGCTCCCGGCGCCCGACCCGGCTGCGCCGCTGAGCATCCAGTGCACCTCGGGAACCACCTCGCGGCCCAAGGGCGTGCTGTGGACGCACGCGAACGGCCTGTGGTCGGCCCGGGTGAGCGCCGCGCACGAGGGGCTGCGCCCCGATGACGTGCACCTCGTCTACATGCCGCTCTTCCACACCAATGCGATGGGCTACTCGGTGCTCACGGGCCTGTGGACGGGCGGCCGCTTCGTCCTCCTCCCCAAGTGGTCGACGAGCCGCTTCTGGGACATCTCGGTCGCGCACGGCTGCACGTGGGTGTCCCTCATGGGGCTCTCCACCCGCGCGGTCCTCGCCTCGACGCCGCCGGCCGAGCACTCCTACCGAGTCTTCGGCGGGGGAGCGAGCAGCCCGCTGCTCGAGGAGAAGTGCGGGGTCGCCACCGTCGCATGGTGGGGGATGACCGAGACGGTGAGCCACGGCACGATCTCCGACGGCCGGCCCTCGGACGTGCCGGGCAACATGGGTCGCCCGGCACTCGAGTACGAGATCGAGGTCCGGCGCGCCGACGGGACACCGGCCGCAGTGGGGGAGTCCGGCGAGCTCGTCATCCGCGGGGTCCGCGGGGTGTCGCTGTTCGCCGAGTACTGGAACAACCCGGAGGCGACCGCGGCCGCCTTCGACGCCGCCGGCTGGATGTCGACCGGCGATCTCGTGCGGGTGAATCCCGACGGCACGCTGTCCTTCCTCGACCGGGTCAAGGACATGCTCCGGGTCGGGGCGGAGAACGTCGCCGCCTCGGAGATCGAGCGGGTCGTCCAGGAGATCGTCGGCGCCGCGGAGATCGCGGTCGTCGGGCGCCCCGATCCGAGTCTCGAGGAGGTGCCGGTGGTGTTCGTCGTCGACGAGGACCCGGAGCCGGGACTCGCCGAGCGGATCATCGACGGGTGCCGGGACCGGCTGGCGGACTTCAAGGTGCCGCGCGAGGTGTTCTTCGTCTCCGCGCTGCCCCGGTCGACGATCAGCAAGATCCACAAGGTCGAGCTGCGCACCGTGCTCGGCGACGACGGGGACCTCAGGGAGGCGGAGGAGCGCTGGAAGCGCGCCGCCGTCCTCGACCCCTCGGGAGACGCCGCTGCCGCCGAGACGGGCCCGGAGCTCGGAGACCCGGCCGGGTCCGCCTCCGCCGGGACGGTCCGTGACCCCTCGTGACCCGGGGGCGCGACCGGAGACCCGCCGGCGGCGCCGCCGCAAGGTGCACGAGATCGCAACCATTCGTGGAACCACCGCCCGGTCATCGACCGGCTGCAGGCGGAGGGCTACCGGTTCGTCACCGTGTCGGAGCTCATCGGCTGAGGGGCTCGGCGCCCGAGTGCAGTCCTGGGCCGCCCGAGTGCATTCTTAGGCGCCCGAATCCGCTTCGCGTGCGGCGTCGGCGAGCACGCGGGCGGTGGCATCGATCTGCCAGGGCCGGGCGCCCCGGTCCGCGAGGAACGCGGCGACTGCGTCCGCGTCGCCGACCGTGCGGCGGCCGGCGAGCGCCTTGACGTGGCGTGGGGTGAGCACGAGGTCGTGCGGCATCCCGTGTGCGCGTGCGACGGCCGCCACGGCGGGCTTCATGAGCTCGAGGCGGACCTTGACGCGATTGCGGTCGACCTCGGGGGAGGCCTCGGAGTCCGGCGAGCGCCGATCGGGCAGCTCCGACTCCGGGAGCGCATCGGCGTCGGAGAGTGCCTTGTGCCAGCGCACCCGGGCGGGCCGGTCCATTCCCGGAACCCCCGGGATCCGCCGCAGGTCGTCGGGCGTGCGGGCGCGGATCCCGGCGACCTCGATGAGATGACGGTCGCGGAGGATCCGGCTCGGCGCGAGGTCCTGGGCGGCGGCGACGCGGTCGCGGGCGGTCCACAGCGCACGGACGCGGGCGAGGCCCCGCCGCGACTTCACCGTGCCGATGCCGCTGACGCGGCGCCACGGCTCGGCGTAAACGGCGGGGGCGAAGTCGAGCAGGTGGTCGAACTCCTGCTGGGCGAACTCCGCCTTGCCCTCCTGCTCGAGACGCTCCTGGAGCAGATCGCTCACCTCGTTGAGGAGCTCGACGTCGAGCGCGGCATAGGTGAGCCAGTCGGCCGGCAGCGGCCGCTTCGACCAGTCGACGTTCGAGTGCTCCTTCGCGAGACGGACCCCGATCGTCTCCCCGACGACCGCGGCGAGGCCGAAGCGCTCGAAGCCGAGCATCCGCGCGGCGAGCTCGGTGTCGAACAGTGCGTCGGGCCGCATCCCGCGCTCGGCGAGGCAGGGCAGGTCCTGGGTGGAGGCGTGGAGCACCCATTCCGCCCCGCGGAGGGCGTCGTCGATGCTGGTGAGGTCCGGCAGCGCCTCCGGATCGATGAGGATCGTGCCGGCCGTGCCGCGCCGGAGCTGGATGAGGAACGCGCGGCTGCCGTACCGGATCCCCGAGGCGCGCTCGGCGTCGACGGCGACCGCACCGGCGGCCGCGGCGAGATCGCGGGCGGCCGCGGCGAGCGATTCCGGCGTGTCGACGATGGCGGGCACCCCGTCGGCCGGCGCGGACAGCAGGGGCAGGGACTCGTCGGTGTGGTGGGAGCTCACCGGCGGCGCCCCGGCAGTGCGGTGACGCCTTCGGGCAGGGGCGGCAACCCGGCCACGGTGCAGAGCAGGTCGATCCAGGCGGAGAGGTGGTCGCCGACCTGCTCCGGATCCTCCATCACCGGGGTCCAGGAGCCCCGGAACTCGAGGTCGATCGTCGCCGGCCGCCCGGCGAGCGTGCCGAAGCTCTCGGACAGGACGCGGGTGGTGGTGCCGCCGATGCTGCGGACCTCGCAGCCGTTGGTCTCGAGGGCCTCGGTGAGCCAGGACCAGGCGACGGAGCCGAGCATCGCCTCGTGGCCGAGCTCGTGCTCGAGCTCGGCGCGGATGTAGCTGACGACGCGGAACTCGCCGTCCCATTCGGACGGCCGATCCGGATCGTAGAGGACGACCACGCGACCGGTCGCGAGCTCGTCGACGTCCGCTCCCGTCGTCTCCGGATGCTCCGCGGAGACGACCTCGGCGCCGAGCGCGACCGCATACGGTGCGAGCTTGCCCGGGGCGGGGATCTCGGAGATCGACACATGGGGGCGGCTCACGGCCCCACGGAGCACCTCCGAGGCGCGTGCGAACGGCTCGGGGGTGCGGATGAGCGGAGACGGGACTACCACGCCTCCCAGGGTAGGCAACGGCCCGGACATGTCCTAGCGTCCACGCCGGTGCGGATCCGCGGCGTCCGCACCGGCGTGGACGCTAGGACATGTCCGGGCCGTGCGGATCCGCGGCGTCCGCACCGGTTCGAGCGCCTCCGGGCGGGGCGGGCGGGAATGCCGGGCCCAGGGTGCGGCGTTGGGGCGGAGGAGACCAAGGACGAACCCGGAGGAGATCGCACCCGTGAACCAGCTCGACCCCGAGGACTTCAAGCACGCGTTCCGGCACCATCCCGCGGGGGTCGCGGTGATCACCGCGACCGGCCCGGACGGCCCGGCGGGGCTCACCGTGTCGAGCGTGGCGAGCGTGTCCGCGGTTCCGCCGGCGCTGCTGTTCTCGCTGACCACGCGCCGCGGCTCGGCCTCCCGGGTGCTCGCGGCGGAGTCGTTCGTCGTCCACCTCCTCAGCGCCGACCAGGTCGACATCGCCCGGTCCTTCGCGGTGCCGGGCGCACCGCGCTTCACCCCCGACCAGGGCTGGCGCACCCTGCCCGGCGGCGAGCCCGTGCTGCCCGGGGTCCATGCCGCGCTCCTGTGCTCCCACCTCGAGCACGTCGGGGTGGGGGAGTCGACCGTCGTCGTCGCCGCGGTCCGCGAGATCCTCGCCGACGAGCCCCGGCCGCCGCTGGTCTACGTCGACCGGACGTTCCACGCGCTCACCGCGGACACCCCGATCCCCTGACGAGCCGCACCGGGGTGAGACGCGAGGTCCTGTCCACCGTCCCGGTTTCACCGGTCCGCGCGCAGATGAGACCATGGAGCAATGGCTTCGACTCTCGTACGCGCTGCTCTCTCGCAGCCGGTTGATCACACCCCGGTCTGGTTCATGCGTCAGGCCGGCAGGTCCCTTCCTGAATACCGCGAGCTCCGCAAGGACAACGCGATGCTCGAGGCCTGCCGCACCCCCGACCTCGTCACCGAGATCACCCTCCAGCCGGTCCGGCGCCACGGCGTCGACGCCGCGATCTTCTTCTCCGACATCGTCGTCCCGCTCCAGGCCGCCGGCGTGGACGTCGTCATCGAGCCGGGGGTCGGCCCCGTCATCGCCCATCCGGTGCGCACCCGCGCGGACCTCGACCGGCTCCCCGAGCTCGAGCCCGAGGCGCTCGCCGACATCGCCGAATCCGTCACCCGGATCGTCGCCGAGCTCGGCGAGACCCCGCTCATCGGCTTCGCCGGCGCCCCCTTCACCGTCGCGAGCTACCTCATCGAGGGCGGCCCGAGCCGCAACCACGAGAAGACCAAGGCGATGATGCTCGGCGACCCCGGGCTGTTCTCCGCCATCCTCGCGGAGCTCGGACGGATGTCGGCGACCTTCATCGACGTGCAGCTGAGCGCCGGGGCGCGGGCCTTCCAGCTCTTCGACTCGTGGGCCGGCTACCTCAGCCCGCAGGACTACCGCGCCTCGGTGCTGCCGCACTCGCAGGCGGTGTTCGCCGCGCTCGGCCACCACGAGGTCCCGAGCTTCCATTTCGGCGTGCAGACCGGTGAGCTGCTCGCCCCGATGTCGGAGGCCGGCTCCACGGTCATGGGCGTCGACTTCCGCGTCGACCTCGCCGACGCCACCGCGCGTGTGCAGCCGGGCCAGGCGCTCCAGGGCAACCTCGACCCGGCGATGCTCTTCGCCCCGTGGGAGGTGCTGCGCCCGCGCGTCGAGCAGATCGTGCGGGCCGGCCTCGACCACCCGGGCGGCCACGTGTTCAACCTCGGCCACGGCGTGCTGCCGGCCACCGATCCCGCCGTCCCCGGCCTCGTCGTCGAGGAGGTCCACCGGGTGTCCCGGGAGATCCTCGCCGAGCGGGCCGCCCAGGCGCCCAGCGGCGAGCAGGCCCCCGGCGCCGCCGGAACGGACGCTCGCCGGTGACCCGAGCCGTCGTCGTCGGGGGAGGGATCTCCGGACTCGTCGCCGCCCAACGGCTCGCCGCGCGGCCCGGGTACGACATCACCGTCCTCGAGGCCGCCGACCGCCTGGGCGGGTGCCTCCGGGGCTCCGCGCTCGGCGGACACGCGCCTGACGGGGCGGACGTCGGCGCCGAGGCGAGCCTCTTCGTCCGTCCGGAGACCGTCGGCCTGTGCCGGGAGCTCGGCCTCGAGCTCGAGTTCCCGTCTCGGGCCCACTCCTCGCAGATCCGCGCCCACGGCGTCATGCACGCGATCCCGGCGGGCACGCTCATGGGCGTGCCCGCGGACCCGCAGGCCCTCACCGGCCTCCTCACCCCCGACGAGATCGCCCGGGTCGCGGAGGAGCAGCCGACCGCGCCGAGCGACGCCGACGTGTCCGTCGGCGATTTCCTCGCCGCCCGGCTCGGGGATGCGCTCGTCGACACCGTCGTCGACCCGCTGCTCGGCGGGGTGTACGCCGGACGCTGCCGCGACCTCTCGCTCGCCGCGACGATCCCCGCCCTGCTGCCCGCGGCCCGGGAGGGCACCTCGGTCCTCGACGCCGTGGCGCGGGTGCAGGAGCAGCGTGCGCGCGGCCGCGGAACCACCCCGGGAGCCCAGGTCCCCGGATCGCAGACCTCCGATTCGCCCCCGGTGTTCCTGTCGCTGCGGGGCGGGATGAACCGCCTCGTCGACGCTCTCGCGCGGCACCTGGTCGACCTCGGCGCGACGATCCGCACGGATGCTCCGGTGGAGCGGATCGGTCGCTCCGCCGACGGCACGTGGACGATCGACGCCGGTGAGCGGATCGAGGCCGAGGTGCTCGTCCTCGCCGTGCCCGCCTTCGTCGCGGCGCCGCTGCTCGCCGACGTCGACGGCGAGATCGCCGGCACCCTCGCCGGGATCGAGTATGCGAGCTCCGCGGTCGTCACCGCGGTCATCGATGTGAGCGAGGCCCCGTTCGAGGGCTCGGGCTTCCTCGTGCCTCCGGCCGACACCGTCGTGGTCAAGGCCTCGACCTTCGCCTCGAACAAGTGGCCGTGGCTCGCGGCCACGCTGCCCGCGGACACTGCGGCAGTCCGGATGAGCGTCGGCCGGTTCGGCGACGCCCCGGACACCTGGCAGGCGCTCGACGACGCGGAGCTCGCCCGCGCGGCGATCGACGACTGGCGGCGCATCACCGGCCGGTCCGCCCCGGTGCTCCACAGCGAGGTCCAGCGCTGGACGGATGCGCTGCCCCAGTACATGCCCGGTCACCTCGAGCGGACCGCCGGGATCGACGCGCGGCTGCCCGGGGTCCCCGGACTCGCCCTCGTCGGCTCCGCCTACGAGGGGGTCGGCATCCCGGCATGCATCGCCCGGGTCGACCGCGAGGTCGCCCGCCTCACCGGCGGCTGAGCACCGCGGCGCGAACCCCGCACCGAACACGAACCCACGACGATACCCCCGATCACGAAATCACCCGCTGACCAGCAGAGAGAAGGAAGAAGGACACGATGTCGAACTACCGCCAGCCCACGCCCGAGGAGATCGAGAAGTTCAACAAGGAGATCCGCTACGCCGGCTACAGCGTGTTCTCCGTCGCCGGGGAGATCGGCGAGGAGGATCGCGCGGCGCTCGCCGCGGAGATCGACACCCGCCTCGCGGCGCTCGCCGACCAGGGCCTCGTGGTCCGCGGGGTCTACGACGTGTCCGCGTTCCGCCCCGATGCCGACGTGATGTTCTGGTGGCACGCCCCGACGACCGAGGCGATCCAGGCCGCCTACGCCGCCGTGCGCCACTCGGTTCTTGGGTCGATCCTCGAACCCGTGTGGTCGGTCATCGGCATGCACCGGCCCGCAGAGTTCAACAAGTCGCACCTCCCGGCCTTCCTCACCGACAACGAGCCGGGCGACTACATCTGCGTGTACCCGTTCGTCCGCTCCTACGAGTGGTACGTCCTCCCGCCCGAGGAACGTTCGCAGATGCTCCGCGAGCACGGGATGGCGGCCGCGGACTACAAGGACATCAAGGCGAACACGATCTCCGCGTTCGCGCTCGGCGACTACGAGTGGCTCCTGTCCTTCGAGGCGTCGCAGGTCGATCGGATCGTCGACCTCATGCGCGAGCTGCGCAACACGCAGGCGCGCCTCCATGTGCGCGAGGAGCTGCCGTTCTTCACCGGACCGCGGAAGGATCTCGCCGAGATCATCGCCCCCTGGCGCTGATCGGCCGCCGGCGCTGATCCGACCCCTGCTCAGCCCTCCGGGGCCGAGCAGTCCGGGCTGTCGGGGGAGTCGAGGCAGTCCTCCTCGACGAGGAAGCGGTGATAGCGGAAGACCTCGAGCTCGAGCGGTGCGCTCGGCACCGCGGCCTGCCCGGGGATCGTCAGCCAGGGGCCGCCGTCGACGGAGTACATGCCCGCGTAGTACGTGGTGAGGGTGACGGTGACGATGCCCGGCTCGCTGTACGTGTGGTGGATCCGCGCATCCTGCACCGAGCGGGGTCGGCTGCCCGGCGAGGTCGTCCGCTCGGTGGTCCCGTCGCCGAAGTCCCACGCATACGCCACCGGGGTCGCCCGGACCCGGACCGGGATGTCGAAGAGCGTGAGGTCGATGTACCGCACGGACGCGTCGGCCCAGAATGCGGTGCGTCGGTTCGTCACCGCCCAGGAATCCGGCCAGGAGTGGAGCGTCGAGGGCGGGATCTCGAAGGACTGGAAGTCCTCCTCGGTGACGACCGGGGTCGGAGCGGCCTCTCCGCCGCCTCCGCCTCCCGGTCCGGCATCCGGCGGATCGAGCTCGGCGCAGACCTCGGCGGTCTCGCCGGCGGAGGGCAGGTTGACCGTCTCGCATCCGCCCGGCGGCCCCGCGGGGCCGCCTCCGCCACCGCCACCTCCGCGGTCGCTCCCGCCCCCGCGGCCGCGGTCGGATCCGCCGCCGGAGCCCCGGTCGCTGCCACCGCCCCCAGGGTTGGAGCCGCCGCCCCCGCCCGGCGAGTTCCGGGAGTCCTTACATTGACCCTGCGCATCTTGAAATGGGAGGCATTCAATAAGCGGGTTCGCAGGAGTGCGACTGAATCCCATGGTTAGCAGAGTCAAGAGTAGGACGAGACCGGATGTCATCAGTCGCATTCCGAAACCCACAACTCCTGCTCGGATACGAACCAAGCGTCGTCATACTCGGCAATCACAAAACGGTATGTGCCGAATGACTCCTCGCGACTAGGTTGGGTAGTTGCTGCAGGCTCACTGAATGAAAATTCGTGCCGTGGAATGCACGAGTGGACGGTGACAAACGGAATCTGAGTCTCATCGTCGATTCTGAGATCAACGGTTTCGATCACCTTGGAATCGAGGCGATATTCGCCGATCATCTGCACACCTTGACTCTGCATCTGATCGACTTCGTCCTTCGCCGCGAAGAGCACGGAATCACGGGCGACTTCGTCGAATTTCTCGACGCCTTCCCCTCCTGCGCGGTACACCTCGTTGAGGACGGAGATGTACTCGTCGAGACCCGTAAGTGCCTCATCCACCGCCGTCTTCTCCTCCTCGCTCAGCTGGAGCTCGGTCGTGTAGGCCGGAGTCGGTTCGGCTGCGGGTGCGGCGGTGTCGGACGTCGGGCTCGCGAGCGGATGCTCCTCTTCGGGAGCGGTGCACCCGGTCAGGACGAGGACGGCGACCGCGATCGCGGCCGGAGCCGCAGAGTGCGGACGACGGGCCGGTCGAAGAGGGGACGATTCGGGCATCGGGTGACCTCGGGGATGAGCGCGATGGGGATCGCGGGGGATCGAGCGGGTGGACACCACCGTAGTGCAGGCCGCCCCGGGGCGCACCCCCTTCGTCATGGGCTGTGGACAGAGCGGGCCGCTGCGCACAGGCGCGCCTACTGCCGGCCGATGAACTCCTCGCGCTCCCCGGTGACCGGTGCGTCGGCCCGGTCGAACCGGCTCGGCCGGAACGGATCGAGAGCGGCGTCGGGGGATCCGGTGACCTCGGCGGCCGCGACCGCACCCAGATGCGGTGCGAGGGTGATCCCGCTGTGGGTGACGAGCGCGTAGACGCGTTCGTCGGGGTCGAGGAAGCCGGCGATGGTGAGCTCGTCGTCGGGGAGGTTGCGACCGCTGAGGATCACCCGCTCGAGCGTCACCCGGTCGCCGAAGAACTCCGCGAGCACTCCGTCCATCTCCGCACGGACATCGGCGAGCTGCTCCTCCGTGGACTCCTCGGCCGCTCGGTGCTCGACCGAGGGGACCTGCACGAGCAGCCGCCCGTCGAACTGCGGGCGCACGTTCATCCGGTCCGACACGATGACGTGACGCAGCTCGACATCGACCGGCGCGGTGATGCCGAGGAAGCTGTGGGTCCGCGCGCTGCGCTCCCGGAGGTCCGCGATCCGCACGGCCGCGCCCGACCGCTCGGCGATCGTGCGGGCGGCGGCCCCGGCGGCGAGCACCGCGCGCTCCGCCGAGCGCACCCCGCCGTCGCGCATCCGCAGCTCGACCGAACCGGACACGGTGCTCCACGATTCGACTGCGGCGATCTGCGGTTCGACACCGTGGTCGCGGAGCGCGGCGAGGAGCCCGTCGCGCAACAGGGCGGCGTCGACGTAGCCCTCGGTCTCGAAGAAGAGCCCGCCGGTCACCGCGGCGGGCCAGTCCACCGCCGGTTCGAGCGCGGCGAGCTCCGCGCCGTCGATCTCCCGGCACGGGTAGCCGAACTCCTGCGCCTCGGCGCGGCGCGCGGCATAGGTCGCGGCGCTGCTCGGCCCGGTGTCGACGAGGATCCCGCCCGTCGGATGGAACCAGCGCCCGTACCGGCCCCACCGGTCCTGGAGCCGGTGGTGCGCGGCGATGCCCGCGGCATTGAGCGCGAAGTAGGCCCGCGGCTGCTTGTGATTGGCGTTCACCCAGGCGAAGGTCCGGCCGCTCGCCCCCGCGAAGGGGCGCTCGGCCTCGAGGAGTTCGACCGGATGACCTGCGGCGGCGAGCTCGAGGGCGGTGCACAGGCCCAGGACCCCGGCTCCGATGACGGTGGTCGTCATGGTCGTTTCCTTCCTGCGGGGGATCGCCGCGGGCTGTCGTAATCCGCGGCCCGGCGGTTCACTCGGAGCGCTCGATGCCGGAGCCGGCACCGACTGCGCCCCCGGCGGACCGGCGCATGGGAATGTGGAGGATGCCGTCCTCCATGAAGTCCTCACCGGACCGGACGAAGCCGAAGGCGCCGTAGAAGTCCTCGAGGTAGGACTGGGCGTTGAGGGTGAGCAGGGTGCCGTCGAACTCCTCGACGAGCCGGCCCACGACCGCGCGTCCGGCACCGGTGGAGCGGACCGCCGAGTCGCTGACGACCCGGCCGATGCTCCGCCCGTCCGGGTGCCCGGCAGGACCGTCGATGAGGCCGTGGGGGAGGAGCCGGGCGTAGGCGGCCGGCTTGACCGAGAGCCCGGTCTGCTCGCCGTGGGAGTCGCGGAACGGCGTGGGCGCCCCGGCGTGCGGGATGAAGGCGTGGAGCGTGTCGGGGTACATGTCGATGCCGTCGAGGTCGAGGAAGATGCACTCCTGCTCGACGACGAACACCTCGCTCCGCAGCTGGAGGATGCCGTAGAGCTCCTCGCTCGTGAGCTCGGAGAAGTGTTTGACGACCGCGTCGGCGGGCGTGCTCCGGCGGACCGCGGCCTCGACCGCCGGCTCAGGCATCCGCGGCGCCGCTGTCCGCGCCGCCTGCGCCGTCCTCGTCGAGGACGAGGCTGATCGAGTTGATGCAGTAGCGCAGGTCGGTCGGGGTGTCGTAGCCCTCGCCCTCGAACACGTGCCCCAGGTGCGAGTCGCATGCCGCGCACCGCACCTCGACGCGTTGCATGCCGAGCGAGTCGTCGCGGATGTAGCGCACGCGGTCCTCGGCGAGGGGGGAGAAGAAGCTCGGCCATCCGCAGTGGGCGGAGAACTTCGTCTCCGAGCGGAACAGCTCCGTGCCGCACCCGCGGCAGCGGTAGGAGCCCGCGGTCGTCGTGTCGGTGTACTCGCCGGTGAAGGGGCGCTCGGTGCCGGCCTGCCGGAGGACCGCGTACTCCTCGGGGTCGAGGAGCTCCCGCCACTCGGCGTCGCTGCGTCGGATCGTCGGGGTGCTCGGGTCGTTCGTGCTCACGGTCGCTGTCCTCCTCGTCGTCGCGCGTGCGGGTGCGTTCCATGCTACTCCGGGGTCGCGGCGCGTACAGGGTCCCCGGGTCCGCGGGCGGACGTAGACTGTGGCGATGAGGTGGTTCCAGTGACGAGGTGGTTCCAGTGACATCGACCCCGGAGCAGTCCGAGAACGTGCGGCGGCGCGCCCTGCGGATCGCGGCGACCGGGTTGGGCGTGGGCGCCGGGATCGGGGTCCTCGCCTCCGTCGCGACCTCGGGCCTGGCCGCGTACTTCGCCCGCCGCGTCGTCATCCCCGAGCAGGCCCCGGAGGAGCTCGAGATCCTCCACGTCGACGGCTTCGACGACGCCATGCGCGTCCACCTCGCCGCCGACGACGACACGCTCGTCAACGGCCGCTACGGCCTCTACTTCGATTCCGGTGCCGGGCACGCGCAGATCGGCGACATCATCGAATACGACCCGGTGTCGCGCACGGTCTCGCGCGAGGTCATCGCCGTCACCGCGGGAGACCTCCGCGCGGCCCGGCGGGGACGGTGGACCGGGGTCTACTACCCGCATCCGGACACCACCGGCCTGCCGTACGAGGAGGTCACCCTCGAATCCGACGTCGGGGAGCTGCCGGCGTGGTTCTTCCCCACGACGTCCGATGCCCCGCTCGACACGTGGGCGATCCTCGTCCACGGGCGCGGCGGCTCCCGCGCCGAAGGGCTCAAGGCCACCCAGGTGCTCAGCGACCTGCGGATGCCGGCCCTCGCGATCTCCTACCGCAACGATCCCGAGGTGCCCGTCGGCGCCGCCGCGCGCTACGGCCTCGGGGACACCGAGTGGATCGACGTCGACGTCGCGATCGACCACGCCCTCGCGCACGGGGCGAAGAAGGTCGTCGTGTTCGGCTGGTCCATGGGCGCGGCGATCGCGTTCCAGGCCGCCTCGCGCGGCCGCAACCGCCATCACATCGCCGCGCTCGTCCTCGACGGTCCGGTCGTCGACTGGTACGACGTGCTCGACCACCAGGCGCGGATCAACTTCCTCCCCACTCCGGTCGCCCGGCTCGCCCTCGACATGCTCACCCGGCCCTGGGCCCGACGCATCACCGGCCTCGAGACGCCGCTCGACCTCAAGCGCATGGACTGGGTGCGCCGCGCCGCGGAGCTCGACACGCGGGTGCTCCTCATCCACTCCGAGGACGACGACTTCGTCCCCTCGGGGCCGTCGCACGCGCTCGCGAGCGTCCGCCGCGATCTCGTGACGATGCCGCACTACGAGAAGGCCCGGCACACGAAGGAGTGGAACGTCGACCCCGATCGGTGGAACGACGACGTCGCGAACTTCATCGAGTCCCACGTCCTCGACCTCGCGGAGATCACCCGCTGATACCGGGTCGCCCGCTGATCCGCGGGGCCGGCCTCAGAGCAGGCCGAGCGCCCGGGTGGCCTCGCGCTCTTCGGCGAGCTCGTGGACCGAGGCGTCGATCCGCGCACGCGAGAACGTGTCGATCTCGAGCCCCTCGACGATCCGGTACTCGCCGTCGGCAACGGTGCACGGGAACGAGGAGATCAGCCCCTCCGGCACGCCGTACCCGCCGCTCGACGGCACGGCCATCGACACCCACCGGCCGTCGGTCCCGGTGACCCAGTCGCGCAGGTGGTCGATCGTCGCGTTCGCGGCCGAGGCCGCCGAGGACGCCCCGCGGGCGGCGATGATCGCCGCGCCCCGCTGCGCGACGGTCGGGATGAACGTCTCGCGCACCCATGCCTCGTCGTCGATGAGATCGAGGACGAGGCTGCCGTCGGACACCGCGCGCGTCGCGTCCGGGTACTGCGTGGCGGAGTGGTTGCCCCAGATCGCGAGCTTCCCGATCGACCCCACGGGCACCTCGGCGCGCGCGGCGAGCTGGGCGAGCGCCCGGTTGTGGTCGAGCCGGGTGAGCGCGGTGAAGCGCTCCGCCGGGATGTCGGGGGCGTGGTGCGCGGCGATGAGGGCGTTCGTGTTCGCCGGGTTGCCGGTGACGACGACGCGGATGTCGGAGCCGGCGACCTCGCCGAGCGCCCTGCCCTGGGCGGAGAAGATCGCCCCGTTGGCCTCGAGCAGGTCCGCCCGCTCCATCCCCTTCGAGCGCGGGCGGGCGCCGACGAGCAGTGCGGCGTCCGCGCCGTCGAAGGCGGCGCGCGGATCATCGGTGATGTCGATCCCGGTGAGGGCGGGGAACGCGCAGTCGTCGAGCTCCATGGCCACACCTTCGAGCGCGGGGAGTGCGGCGGGGATCTCGAGCAGGCGCAGGCGCACCGGCTCGTCCCCGTACACCGCTCCGGCGGCGATGCGGAACAGCAGCGCGTACCCGATCTGTCCGGCGGCTCCGGTGACGGCGATCGTCTTCGTCATGGCTGGTCTCCTTCTCCGGCCGCGACGGCCAGTCGGTGGATGTACGTGTGCGAATCGGTGAGCAGGCTGAGCGGGGTCACCCGGACCGGGCCGGGCAGTCGGGCGCTGCCGAGGATCCCCGGAGCGCCGTGATCCTGCGCCCCGGCGAGGAGCGGGGACACGGTGATGCACAGCTCGTCGACCACCCCTGCGGCGACCCAGGTCCCGAGGAGCGTCGGTCCGCCTTCGCAGAGGACCCGCTGCACGCCGCGGCGCCGCAGGTCGGCGAGGACGGATCCCGGTCGCACGTCCCCGGGATGGACGACGACGTTGTCCGGGCCGCAGAACTCGCGGAGCACGGCGAGGGCCTGCGGATCCTCGGCCGCGGTGTGGACGACGACCTCCGAGGTGCCCTGCTCGGCGAGGCGCTCGCGGTCGATGCGCCCGGAGCCGGAGACGATGACGAGGAGGGGGACGGGCGCCTGGCCGCGGGATGCGCGCTGCGCGCGATAGGCGGGCTTCTCCGACAGCCGGGTGTAGCGCTCCGTCCGCGTCGTCTCTGCGCCGACGACGACGGCGTCGGCGAGCGAGCGGAGCACCGAGAACACGCGCATGTCGGCGGCCGAGGAGATCGTCGACGACCGCCCGTCGGCGCCGGCGATCGCACCGTCGACGGTGGTGACCATGTTGACCTGGACGCGCAGCCCGGGAGTGCGGCCGGACAGCGGGCCCGCATCGTAGAGAGCGACGAGGTCGGGCTCAGGGCCCGCCGGGTCGGCGGTGCTGTCCGCGACCGAGCGGCGCGGCGGCAGGGTGCGGGCCTCGGGCAGGAGGACGCGGAGCTCAACGGGCGAGGTCATCGACGGGTCCCATGATGATGTGCGGTCGGTCGGCGGGGTCGAGGGTGCGCAGCAGGTACTCCATGTCCGCGGCGTCGACGGTGATGCAGCCGCGGGTGGGGGAGCCGTGGTCGACGTGGATCCAGATCTTGCCCCCGGCGTCCCAGCCGAGCGGCCGGGTGTCGTCGTCGGGCGGGGTGCCGGGCTCGCGGTTGTAGTTGATCGCGATGACGAGGTCGAACACCTCGGAGTAGTCCGCACCGTAGGCGGTGACCGCCTGCGACCGCAGGCTCGGGTCCTCGGTGTACGGCAGGAGTGCGCCGGGGTCGGGCAGGGAGCCGCCGGCATCGGTGAGCGCGAAGACGCCGATCGGCGAGGTGCGATCGCCCTCGCGGCGGTCGCGCAGCCAGCCGGCGCCGCCGTTGTGCCCGGCGAACGCGCGCACCTGCTGCCAGCCGTCCCCGGACCGCTCCCACAGGACGGTCCGCGCCGCGGTGTCGCCCGCCTCCGGCGGCGAGGCGATGAGCACCTGGCGTGAGTCGGCAGGGAGCTCCGCGAGGGTCTCGGGCCCGATCCCCGGCAGTGCCGGCACCTCTGCGCCGGCCGATCCGCCGGCGCAGAGGTGCCGGCACTGCCGGGGATCGGGCCCGGTGAGGGAATCGGCGCCCGCCGGTACCGTCGACCCGCCGGTGTCCGGCGCGCAGCCCGCGCACAGCGCCGCGGCGAGCACCGCGGCTGCGAGACGGACGGGGGCGGAGACCATGCCCCCATCGTCCCACGTCCCCGCTGCACGGGCGCGCGCCGACACGGGGCCATGGATGCGGCGGGGCCGCGACCCGGTCCGACCGTGCGCGGCGGGCGTCGGTGTCTACACTGGTCTCCCATGAGCATTCCTCCTCCGCCCGATCGTCGACCGCCGCGCCGGCGGCCGGCACCCGGTGCGCCGCCGGAAGACTCCCTGACCACGCAGCTGTTCGTCGGCCAGGCCAAGCCCACGCCGCCCACCGAGGACACCCAGGTGCTCGGCCGCGACGAGATCGAACGCCTCCGCCGAGGCGGGGACCCGGACGCGCCGGGCGGGGAGTCGACGCGGGTCCTCAGCCTCGAGGAGCTCGAGCAGATCGCGGCGGAGACCCATGACGACCGGCTCGACGGCCCGCGCGCGCAGCCGGCCGCCGAGGCGCCGCGCGCCACCGCCGCGCACTCCGCCTGGGCCGCGCAGCAGGCCCCCGCGAACCGCTGGCCGGGCACCGCCGCGCAGGCCGCACCGTCCGGCCCGGCCGTTCCGCCGCCCCCGCCGGTGCCGCCCGCGGTCGGCGGGGACCACCGCGCCGCCGGATGGGGTGCCGGTCCGCAGCCCGCCGGTCCGCAGTTCCCCGGCCCGGCAGGACCGGGCGGCGGTGCTGCGGCCGGGGCACCCTCCCGGAAGCGCTCCGGGCTGCCAGGGGCTGCGATCGCCGTCATCGTCATCGCCGCGCTCCTCGTCGCCGGCATCATCGGCTACATCCTGTTCGATGCGCTCAGCGGCCCCGGCGACGGCGCGAACGAGGCGCAGCCGGCCCCGCCGCCGGTCGCCGAGGAGCCCGCGGACCCGAGCACGGAGCCCACCGCGGCGCCGAGCACCCCGGCCGACGTCCGCGCGTTCGCCGCCCCCTCGGGCAACATCACGTGCACGATCGACGCCGAGCGGGCGCGCTGCGTCATCGCGAGCTTCGACTACGAACCCCCGGAGCGGCCGGCCGACTGCCAGGTCGAGAACTGGGGCGGCATCGTCGTCGCCGACTCCGAGGGCGCCGGCTTCTCGTGCGCCGAGGCGCCCGCCCCGGCCGCTGCCGAACCGCTGGCCTACGGGGAGTCGATCTCCGCCCACGGCATGACGTGCACATCCGAGCGCGACGGCATGTCCTGCACCTCGGACACCACCGGCCGCGGGTTCAGCCTCGCCCGCGCCGGGGCCGACTTCACCAACTGAGCCGCCGTGCTCCTCGGCCCCGGCGTCCCACATGGTGGGCGGGTCGCGTGACCTCGGTCTCCGAAGGGCATAGGGTGAGCACCATGAGCAGGCAGGCGCTTCTCCTTCTTCACTGCCGCGGCGAGGCCTGAGACAGGCCGCATCCTCGTCGCGGAGTCGATGCTGTCGGTCGCCACCCACAGATGAAGGATCCTCCAGTGACCAACTTCCAGAAGCCCAGCCCGATGCCCTACGCCAAGTACAAGTCGTTCTTCGACCGCATCCGGATCGACATGCACGACCGCACGTGGCCGGACCAGCGCATCACCGAGGCCCCCCGCTGGCTCAGCACCGATCTGCGCGACGGCAACCAGGCGCTCATCGACCCGATGACCCCGGACCGCAAGCGCCGGATGTTCGACCTGCTCGTCAAGCTCGGATTCAAGGAGATCGAGGTCGGCTTCCCGGCCGCCAGCCAGCCCGACTTCGACTTCGTCCGCCAGATCATCGAAGAGGACGCGATCCCCGACGACGTGCGGATCTCCGTGCTCACCCAGGCCCGCGAGGACCTCATCGAACGGACCATGGAGAGCCTCGTCGGCGCGAAGATGCCGACCGTCCACCTCTACAACGCCACCGCCCCGGTGTTCCGCAAGGTCGTCTTCGGGTTCGACGGCGACGGCTTCGACGAGACCCGCGACATCGCGATGCGCGGCACGCAGGCGGTGATGAAGCACGCCGAGAGCTTGCTCGGCGACGCCGACTTCGGCTACGAGTACTCGCCGGAGATCTTCGTCGACACCGAACCGGAGTTCGCCCTCGACGTCGTGGGCAACGTCCTCGACATGTGGCAGCCCGGCGCCGGCCGCGAGACCGTCGTCAACCTGCCCGCCACCGTCGAGCGCGGCACCCCGAACACCTACGCCGACCAGATCGAGTGGTTCTGCCGGCACATGCCCTACCGCGAGGACGTCGCGGTCTCCCTCCACCCGCACAACGATCGCGGCACCGGGGTCGCCGCCGCCGAGCTCGGCCTCATGGCCGGCGCCGACCGGATCGAGGGCTGCCTGTTCGGCAACGGCGAGCGCACCGGCAACCTCGACCTCGTCACCGTGGCCCTCAACCTGTACTCGCAGGGCATCGACCCGCAGCTCGACTTCTCCGACATCGACGAGGTCATCCGCACGGTCACGCACTGCAACCAGATCGGCGTCCACGAGCGCCACCCCTACGGCGGCGACCTCGTGTTCACGTCCTTCTCCGGCTCGCACCAGGACGCGATCAACAAGGCGTTCGCCGACCGCGAATCCCGCGCCCGCGCCCAGGGCGTGCCGATCGAGCAGATGGAATGGGACATGCCCTACCTGCCGGTCGATCCGAAGGACCTCGGCCGCACCTACGAGGCGGTCATCCGGGTCAACTCGCAGTCCGGCAAGGGCGGGGTGTCCTACCTGCTCAAGACCGAGCACGGCCTCGAGCTGCCGCGTCGCCTCCAGGTCGAGTTCTCCCAGGTCGTGCAGTCGCGCTCGGAGTCCGGCGGCGAGGTCTCCGCCCCGGAGATCTGGCGGATCTTCAACGACGAGTACCTGCCCAACGACCAGGCCGCGGAGGCCTGGGGCCGGTTCAAGATCATGGGTCTGAAGACGACCTCGGCGAACATCACCGACGAGGCGACGACGAAGAACACCGAGACCATCGAGGTCGACCTGCTCGTCGACGGCCAGGAGCGGACCTACGAGAGCCGCGGCAACGGCCCGATCAACGCGCTCGTCAACCTCCTCACCGATCAGTTCGACCTCGACATCCGGCTCCAGGACTACACCGAGCACGCGGTGGGCACCGGAGCGGACACCGTCGCGGCGTCCTACGTCGAGCTCGCGGTGGGCGACCGGGTGCTGTGGGGCGCGGGTCTCCACCCGAACATCACGAAGTCCTCGCTCAAGGCGGTCATCAGCGCCGTCAACCGCGCCGTCCGCCAGGACTGAGAGCACGATCCGCGCACGGTCGACGCACACGCCGGGGCATCCCGGCGTGTGCGTCGACCGCTGTCCGTCCCGGGCGCGGATAATGGAGCGATGAGACAGTACCGGGACGAGGGGATCGTGGTCGGCGGGCACAAGCTCGGCGAGGCCGACCGCATCGTCGTCATCCTCACCCGGAACCACGGCCTCGTGCGGGCGGTCGCCAAGGGCATCCGGCGCACGAAGTCCCGGTTCGGCTCCCGGCTCGAGCCCTTCATGCTCGTCGACGTCCAGTGCCACGTGGGCCGCAGCCTCGACGTCGTCACCCAGGTCGAGCTCATCGAGCCGTTCGCGCGGGCGATCGGCGCCGACTACGACACGTACTCCGCGGCGAACGTCATGGCCGAGACGTGCACCCGTCTCACCGAGGCCGAACCCCGCTCCCGCGCCCAGTACCTCCTCCTCGTGTCCGCGATCCGCTCGCTGTGCCGCGCCGAGCACCCGCCCCGGCTCGCGCTCGACGCGTATCTGCTCCGCGCGATGGCGGTCGCCGGCTGGGCGCCGAGCCTGCGCGACTGCGCCCAGTGCGGCGCACCCGGACCGCACCGCGCCTTCTCGCCCGCACTCGGCGGAGCGGTGTGCTCGGCGTGCCGCCAGCAGGGCACCGCGCTGCCGACCACGGAGACGATCCTCCACCTCGCGGCGCTGCTCACCGGCGACTGGGAGCGGGCGGAGGCGACCGCGCCCCACCACGCCGCCGAGGCCTCCCGGCTCGTCACCCTCTACGTCCAGTGGCACCTCGAGCGCCACGTCAAGTCCTTCACCGTCCTGGAGAACGCATGAGCACCCACCCCTCCGTCCCGCCGCCGCACCCCTCGGGAGCCCGTCCGCCGGCGATCCCGCGGAAGTTCGTGCCCCGTCACGTCGCCGTCGTCATGGACGGCAACGGGCGCTGGGCCAACGACCGGGGGCTGCCGCGCACCGAGGGCCACCGGGCCGGCGAGTTCGCGCTCCTCGAGGTCATCCACGGGGCGATCGAGATCGGCGTCGAGAACCTCTCCGCGTACGCCTTCTCGACGGAGAACTGGAAGCGCTCCCCGGACGAGGTGCGCTTCCTCATGGGCTTCAACCGCGACGTCATCCGGCGCCGCCGCGACGAGCTCGCTGCGCTCGGCGTGCGCATCGTGTGGTCGGGCCGCCGGGGGCGGCTGTGGCGCTCGGTCATCGCCGAGCTCGAGGCCGCGGAGGAGATGACGCGGAACAACACCGGGCTCGTGCTCCAGTTCTGCGTGAACTACGGCGGCCGGGCCGAGATCGTCGACGCCGCGAATTCCCTCGCCGCCGACGTCGCGGCCGGCCGGATCACCCCCGGGAAGATCACCGAGAAGACCCTGGCGCGCCGCCTCTACTCGCCCGAGGTGCCCGACGTCGACCTGTTCCTCCGGTCCTCCGGGGAGCAGCGGACCTCGAACTTCCTCCTCTGGCAGGCGGCGTACGCCGAGCTCGTGTTCCAGGACGTGCTGTGGCCCGACGTCGACCGGCGCACGCTGTGGGCGGCGATCGAGGAGTACGCTCGCCGCGACCGTCGGTTCGGCGGCGCGGTCGATCGCACCGCGCAGACCTGAGGCCCGACGGCCGCGCGCCCGCCGCTCAGATCCCGAGGACGACGTCGCCGTCGGGCACCGCCGCGCACGTGACGACCTCGCCGTCGGCGACCACCGCGGCCGGTTCGACCGGATAGGCGACCTGTCCCGCATCGAGGCGGAGCACGCACGTCCCGCACGACCCGCCCCGGCACGAGCTCGGGGCGTCGACCCCGGCGGCCTCGAGCGCGTCGAGGAGGAATCCCGCTGCCGGCTCCCACCGGATCTCCGCGCCGGAGGCGGTCCGGACCGCGGCCGGCGCCCAGGCCGACAGGTCGTCGTCCCCGTGCGCGTCGAGGGGTCGCGGGGAGCCGAACACCTCACGGTGGACGCGCTCGGGGGAGATGCCCGCGAGCCGCGCGGCCTCCTCGGCGGCGACGACGAAGCTCGACGGCCCGCACAGGACGAGATCGGCAGCGGTCGGGGCATCCGCGCGGTCACTGACGTCGTCGAGCACGGCCGCGAGCTCGCGGGCACCCGGGCGGCCGCGCACCGCCGTCGACCAGCGGGTCACCGAGGTCCCCGGCCGTCCCTCCGCCGCAGCGGCGAGCCGACGGGCGAAGCCGCTCGGCTCCGGGGACGCCTCGACGTGGACGAGGCGGACCGGTCGCGCGGCGGGGAGGCCGGGCAGCAGTCCGAATGCGGCGGTGATGCCGATGCCCGCGGTGAGGACGATCGTGCGCCCTCCGGTGAGGGTGTCCGCGGTGAGGCGGCCGAACGGCCCGGACACGAGGACCGGGGCTCCGGTCGGCAGCCCGGTGAGCGCCCGGGATCCCGCGCCGTCGATGCCCACGCCGAGCTCGAACTCGGAGCCTGCGGCCCGGGTGACGGTGTAGGTGCGCCACAGCGGGCCGTCCGGCGGGGTGAGGTGGACCCGCACGTGCATGCCCGGGCGGTAGGCGCCGGCGAACCAGCCGCGGTCGTCGCGCAGCCGCATCCGCACCTGCCCGGGACCGCCGGAGGGGGAGGCGTCGGCGGCGGTCTCGAGGACCGTGGCGCAGCGGGGCGTCGTGCCCGGCTTCGCGAGGCTCGGATCGAGCCCGGCGGGCACCGCGGGGCCGAGGTCGTCGAGGACGGTGAGCGCATCCCCGGGGCGCACCTCCCCGCCGTCGAGGACGACCCCGTAGATGCCGCAGTGGAGGTGCCCGAGGATGCCCGCGAGGAGGCGAGGGACGTTGACGTCGTCGACCGCGGTGGTCGGGTCGACGCGGGTGGCCGGGCACCGTTCGATCGACGACCGGATCCACAGCCGGGCGCCGCCGAGCCGCACCACGGTGCCGATGAGGCCGAACTCGGCGAACGGCGGGAGATTCGCGAGGTGGACGTTGCCGCGGAACCGGAGCGGGTCGAGGTCGATGCCGGCGGCCGCAGACAGCGCCGCGACCGTGGCGGGGTTGATGAGTGACACGCCGGAGGGACGCGAGTCGAACATCCCCTGGTCGGCGACGACGAGCCGGCGCGGGTGCGGTCCCCGGGCAGTGAGCCGCGCGGCGAGGAACTCCGAGGCCGCCTCCCGCGACACCGGGTCGTCGGTGCGGAAGGAGGTCGCCTCACCGTCCGGGGCGCGCAGCGTGATCGCGGTGCCGACGGAGTCGACGCCCCACGCCTGCAGGCTCGGGTCCGACTTGAGGACGGAGAATCCGCGGTATTCGCTCCAGACGCCGGCGGGGACGGGGGAGCGGCCGCTGCTGAACGCCGCCGCGCGGTCGCCGTCGAACCCGGATCCCGTCCGCAGCGTGCCGACGGCGAGCTTCTCGGCCGGGAATCCCTTGACCGGGTAGCGGAAGAGCGCGGAGACGGCGACGGACATGCCGCCCATCCTAGACGGGCGGCATGTCCGCGGGGCGATGCCGGTCAGCGACGGCCGGCGGCGGGGATCAGCGTCCCGGGCCCTTGCCGCCGCGGTAGAAGCCCTTCCGACCGCCGGGCTCCTGGCGGAACTTGCGGCCCTCGCCGGGCTGCTTGTCGAAGGACTTCTTCTTGAACGGCCGGCCCGGACGCCCGGTGTCGGGGCGCAGGTCGATCCGCTTGCCCTGGACGCGGGTGTTCGCGAGCCGGTCGAAGACCGTCTGCGGGAGGTCGTCGGGCAGGTCGACGAGGGAGTGGTTCGACCGGATGTCGATGTGTCCGATCTGTCCCGAGGTCAGGCCGCCCTCGTTCGCGAGCGCGCCGACGATGCCGCCGGGCTGCACCCGCTCGTTGCGTCCCACTGCGAGGCGGTAGGTCCGCATCCCCTCGCGGGAGCGCGGGGACCGCGGTCCGCGGTCGCCGCGGTCCTCGCGCTGCTTGCGGGCCTTGGGCTCGGGCAGCGGCTGGGCGGTGAGCGACTCCCCGTCGAGGAGGAGCACGGCGAGTGCGGCGGCGATCTCCGAGGCCGGGACGTCGTGCGCCTGCTCGTACTGCTCGATGACGGGGCGGACCTCGGCGAGGTCGAGGGTCGACAGCGCCTCGGTGATGCGGTTCTGGAACCGCTCGATCCGGGTGGAGGTCAGCTGCTCGACCGTCGGCAGGGTGAGCGGCTCGACCCGCTGCCGGGTCGCCTTCTCGATCTGGCGCAGGAGGTGGTTCTCCCGCGGGGTGACGAAGAGGATCGCCTCGCCGGAGCGGCCGGCCCGGCCGGTCCGGCCGATCCGGTGGACGTAGGACTCGGTGTCGTGCGGGATGTCGTAGTTGACGACGAGCGAGATCCGCTCGACGTCGAGACCGCGTGCGGCGACGTCCGTGGCGACGAGGATGTCGATCGCCCCGCTGCGGAGCTGCTCGACGGTGCGCTCGCGCGCCTGCTGCGGGATGTCGCCGTTGATCGCCGAGGCCGACAGGCCGCGGGCCCGGAGCTTGTCGGCGAGCTCCTCGGTGGCCTGCTTCGTGCGGACGAACATGATGATGCCGTCGTAGGACTCGACCTCGAGGATCCGGGTGAGGGCGTCGAGCTTGTGGGAGTGCATGACGGTGAGGAACCGCTGCCGGATGTTCGCCCCCGTCGTCGTCTTCGACTTCACCCGCACCTCGGCGGGGTCGGTGAGGTACTGGCCGGTGATCCGGTGGATCGACTTCGGCATGGTCGCGGAGAACAGCGCGACCTGCCGGGCGGTGCCGGCCTGGGCGAAGATCTCCTCGATGTCCTCCTGGAAGCCCATCTTGAGCATCTCGTCGGCCTCGTCGAGGACGAGGTGGCGGAGGTCGCCGAGCTTGAGGGAGCCCCGCTTGAGATGGTCGATGACGCGACCGGGCGTGCCGACGACGACCTGCGCGCCGCGCTTGAGGCCGCCGAGCTGCGGGCCGTAGGACTGGCCGCCGTAGATCGGCAGCACGGAGAAGTCCGGCAGGTGCGCGGCGAAGCTCGTGAACGCCTCGGCGACCTGGAGCGCGAGCTCGCGGGTGGGGGTGAGCACGAGGGCGAACGGGCCCTCCTGGGCGCGCCCGGCGTGCGCGAGGTGGCTGAGCACCGGGAGCGCGAAGGCGGCGGTCTTGCCGGTGCCGGTCTGCGCGAGGCCGATGACGTCGCGCCCGGAGGTCAGCAGCGGGATCGTCTGCGCCTGGATCTGGGACGGCGTCTCGTAGCCGAGGTCGGCGACCGCGGCGAGGACCGCGGGGTCGAGATCGAACGAGTCGAACGGGGGCAGCTCCTCGGCGACGGGCGCGGTGCCCGCGGCGGCGGAATCGGTGGGGGCAGGGGTGGTCGTATCCTCAGCGGACATCACGGAACTCTCTTCGCGGTTCGGCACACACTTGATCGCAGTGGACGGAATTGGCGATCGACCCATGCGCAGCCGAACTGCGGAACACGTGAGCAGCGACCGGCCGGTGCCGTCGGCCCGTGGATGCGGGAGCATCCGGCGCTTCGTGCGTCGACGGGTCCCGCGGCACACACCGGCGGGGTCCCTGGCACCGTGACGGCGGAAAGGTTTGGGTGTGCGTCCAGTCTACATGCCGCCCGGCGCCGAACCCGGCCGAGAGCGCCCGAGGTGAGCGAAGACACACGGTCCGCAGCCCGCCGGCGCGCGAGCCGCGGTCAGCGCCATTCGATACGCTGGACGGGCATGCGGACGACAGCCAGCCGTTCGCCCCCGAACCGAGGAGACATCTGTGGCATCGACATTGGATTCCGTCATCACCCTGGCCAAGCGGCGCGGCTTCGTGTTCCAGGCAGGTGAGATCTACGGCGGATCCCGTTCGGCCTGGGACTACGGCCCGCTGGGCGTCGAGCTCAAGGAGAACATCAAGGCCCTGTGGTGGCAGAACTTCGTGCGCGGGCGCGAGGACATGGTCGGCCTCGACTCCTCGATCATCCTCCCGCGCACGGTCTGGGAGGCCTCCGGCCACGTCGAGACCTTCGTCGACCCGCTCGTCGAGTCGCTCCACACCCACAAGCGCTACCGCGCCGACCACCTCATCGAGGCCTACGTCGCCAAGCACGGCCGGGAGCCGGAGAACGGCCTCGCCGACATCCGCGACCCCGAGACCGGCCAGGAGGGTGCGTGGACCGAGCCCCAGCAGTTCTCCGGGCTCATGAAGACCTACCTCGGTGCGGTCGACAACGAGGAGGGCCTCCACTACCTCCGGCCGGAGACCGCGCAGGGCATCTTCGTCAACTTCGCCAACGTCGTCACCGCGAACCGGCGCAAGCCGCCGTTCGGCATCGGGCAGATCGGCAAGGCCTTCCGCAACGAGATCACGCCGGGCAACTTCATCTTCCGCACCCGCGAGTTCGAGCAGATGGAGATCGAGTACTTCACCCATCCCGACGACGCGGAGAAGTTCTACCACGAGTGGGTCGAGGCCTGCTGGGACTGGTTCGTCGACCTCGGCATCGACCCGGACAACATGCGCCGGTTCGACGTCCCCGACGGCGAGCGCGCCCACTACTCGGCGGCCACCGTCGACATCGAGTACCGGTTCGGGTTCCAGGGCGGCGCGTGGGGCGAGCTCATGGGCATCGCCAATCGCACCGACTTCGACCTCGGCAACCACACCGAGCACTCCGGGCACAAGATGCAGTACTTCGACCAGGCCTCGGGAACCCGCTACACCCCGTACGTCATCGAGCCGTCCTTCGGCCTCACCCGGTCGATGATGGCGTTCCTCGTCGACGCCTACACCGAGGACGAGGCGCCGAACACCAAGGGCGGCGTCGACAAGCGGATCGTGCTCAAGCTCGACCCGCGCCTCGCCCCGGTCAAGGCCGCGGTGCTGCCGTTGAGCCGCAACGAGAAGCTCTCGCCCAAGGCCAAGGAGCTCGCCGCGCAGCTGCGCCAGCGCTGGAACGTCGACTTCGACGACGCCGGTGCGATCGGCCGCCGCTACCGCCGGCAGGACGAGATCGGCACGCCCTTCTGCATCACCGTCGACTTCGACACCCTCGACGACGATGCGGTGACGATCCGCCGCCGCGACGACATGTCGCAGGAGCGCGTCCCGCTCGCCGAGGTCGTCGACCACCTCGCGGCCGACCTCGCCGGCTGAGCCGCCGGGCCGCGATGCACTTCGTGACCCGTGAGCGGGCTCCGCGGGCCTCGCGGCGCGCCTGGACCGTCATGCTGGGACTCCTCGTCCCGCTGGCGGTCCTCGTCGTCTCCGGGCTCGTGCTCCTGTGGCCGGCGGGGGAGGACCGCGCCGCCTGGGACCCCGCGGCGCTCGGGGAGGGGGTGAGCTACGTCTCCGGGACGGTGACGATGGTCGATCTACGGAAGTGCCCCGACGCGGAGTCGACCGGCTGTGCGGCGATCACCGCCGAGATCGACGGGACCGAGGGCTCGCTCTACGTGCCGCCCGAGGCGATGGCCGCAGGCATCGCGCCCGGCGACACGGTCAAGGCGATCGCGATGGATGCCGGCCTCGACTCCGACCCCGCGGCCGAGGCCGTCACCGGACCCGCGGACGCCGCGCCGCCCGGCGGCTCCGCCGGTCCGAACGATCCGGGCGCGGCGGACTACGTGTTCGTCGACTTCGACCGCAACCTCTCCCTCGGCGTGCTCGCCGCGGTGTACGCGCTGCTCGTCGTGCTCGTGGCGGGGATGCGCGGGCTGCGGGCGCTCCTCGGCCTCGTGTTCGCCTTCGTCGTCATGCTCGTCTTCATGCTCCCCGCGCTCCTCGCCGGCTCCCCGGCGGTGCTCGTCGGGATGGTCGCCGCCGGCCTCATCATGCTCGTCGTCCTCTACCTCGCCCACGGCTTCTCCGCGCGGACGACGACCGCGCTGATCGGCACGCTCGCCGGGGTCGCGGTGACCGGGGTGCTCGGTGCGCTGTGGACGCGCTGGGCCCGGCTCGCCGGGATCTACTCGGAGGAGACGTACGTCCTGTCGTGGTCGGCCGGGGTGTCGACCGGTGACCTCGTCGTGTGCGGCATCCTCGTCGCCGGCCTCGGCGTGCTCAACGACGTGACGATCACCCAGGCGGCCGCGGTGTGGGAGCTCGCGCTCGCCCGGCCGCAGGCCCGCGTGCGCGAGCTGTTCGCCTCGGCCATGCGGATCGGCCACGACCACATCGCCTCCACGGTCTACACCATCGCCTTCGCCTTCGCCGGCGGCGGGCTCACCGTCCTCCTCCTCGTCGCGTCGTCCTCGCGGCCGTTCCTCGAATCGCTCACCCTCGGCGACCTCGCGATCGAGGTCGTCAGCCTGCTCGTGTGCTCGATCGGCCTCGTCCTCGCGATCCCGGCGACGACGCTCATCGCCGCCGTCGTCGTCCGCTCGGGGGAGCGGGGCCGGACCGGCGCCGCACGAGAGGAACCGGTCAGCCGATGACGGCGGCCGCCGCGGCGAACGGCACGGTCGCGGCGAGGACGCACAGCAGCGCACGCCGCAGCACCCAGGCGGTGTCGCGTGCGAGGGCGGCGCGCGCGGCGTCGTCCCGCGGCGCGTCGCCGGCCCCGATCTGCACTGCGAGCGCCACGCGCGGCGGAGTGGCGATGTTCGCGAACGCGCCGGCCGCATTGCCGAGCGCGACGAGACCGAGCGTCGAGCCGCCGGTGGTCTCCGCGAGGGCTGCGACGGTACCGGCGAACATCGCGTTCGCCCCGGTGTTCGAGCCGGTGAGGATGCCCCCGAGGGCGAGGAGCACCGGCCCCGGAGCCGCCCCGAGGACGGCGAGCGCGGAGCCGATCGCGGTGCTCATCCCGGTCGTCGTCATGAGCCAGCCGAGGACCATGAAGAGACCGGTCGCCGCCCCGACCGGGACCCAGGCGCGCGCGGCCCGGGCGAGGACGGCCGGCCCGTCCACCGGGCCGGGAGCGGCCGGGACGGCGACGGCGCACGCGAGGGCGAGCCACACCGGGGGCGAGGCGAGCAGCTCCGTCCACCACGCGGCGCGGAGTCCGGCGAGGAGCTGTGCGCCGAGCACCCCCGCGGTGAGGACGAGGTAGGGGAGGGCGGCGCGCAGCATGTGCGGCACGCGGGGTGCTGCGGCGCCGCGCAGGCGCGCCCAGCCGAGGAGCACCGCGATGACCGCGAGCGACCCGAGGATGCCGGCCGGGGGAGTGCCGAACAGGAGGTTGGCCCCGAGGACGCCGGCGAACAGCACGAGGCCGCCGACCGCCTGCGGGACGGCGACCCGGAAGTCGGTGCGCGCACCGCACAGGATGCTCACCGCGACCACCGCGACGAGCACCGGGATGACGTTGACGAGCGCGGTCGCGACGCCGAGCTCGTCGAGGCCGAGCCCGGCGAGGGAGGCGGCGACGGCCGTGCCCGGGCCGAGCGCGCCCCACGGCACGGCGATGAGGCCGAGGAGCCCGAGCAGCGCCGCACGGGGGACGGAGTGCCCGAGGTGGACGAGGGCCGGGACGCCGACGGTGACGCCGATCCCGTAGCCGGTGACCGATTCGGCGAACGGGACGACCCCGAAGACGAGGAGGGCGGTGCCGCCGGCCCGGGAGGTCGAGACGGCCCGGAGCCCGGTGGAGAGGATCGCCATCGCCCCGCTCGCCTCGAGGAGACGGGCGAGCGCCATGCCGAACAGGAGGATGAGGAGGACCTCGACGACGAGGGGAGCGTAGTCCGCGGCGCTCGCTGTCAGCGCGGGCAGCGGAGCGGGGAACGCGAGCACCGCGACGAGGACCGCGGCGGCGAGCCCCGCCGCGGCCGCCCACGTCGCCGGACGGCCGAGGAGGAGCACGGCGAACGCGAGGAGGATCGGCGCGGCGGCGAGCAGAGCGGTCATCGGACGTCCTCCCCTCCCGGTCGCGTCGGCGTGCGAGATCCCCAGCCACACTAATACGCACCGTGACAGACTGGACCGGACGAGATCCACAGCGTGTCGCGCGGGCCCCGGGCGCGCCGCGCACCCGACGAAGGAGCACGCCATGTCCGCACCGTCCGAGCAGCGCACGTCCGACATCCGCACCCGCGCGGACCTCCTCGGCCTCGATTCCCTGTTCAGCTCCGCCGAGCTCGCCTTCCGCGACGAGGTGCGCGGCTTCGTCGACGAGGCGATCCGGCCGCACGTCGCCGACTGGTTCGAGCGCGCGGAGTTCCCCCGCGAGATCGTCGCGGAGATGGGATCGCGCGGCTACCTCGGCATCCATCTCGATTCCCCCGGCTGCCCGGGGCGCAGCGCCGTCGACTACGGGCTCGCCTCGCTCGAGTTCGAGGCCGCCGACGCCGGGATCCGGACCTTCGTGTCCGTCCAGGGCTCGCTCGCGATGGGCGCCATCCATCACTGGGGCTCCGCGGAGCAGAAGGCCGAGCACCTCCCCGCAATGGCCCGCGGCGAGGTCATCGGCTGCTTCGGGCTCACCGAGCCGAACGCCGGATCCGACCCGTCCTCGATGGAGACCGTGGCCCGGCGCGACGGCGACGACTGGATCATCAGCGGGCGCAAGCGATGGATCGGACTGGCGACGATCGCGCAGCTCGCGGTGATCTGGGCGCGGACCGAGGACGGCGTGCGCGGCTTCGTCGTCCCCACCGATTCCCCCGGGTTCGCCGCGACCGCGATCGAGCCGAAGTTCGCGATGCGCGCCTCGATCCAGTGCGAGATCGAGCTCACCGACGTGCGGGTCCCCGACTCCGCCCGCCTTCCCGGGGCCGAGGGCCTCTCCGGGCCGTTCACCTGCCTCAACGATGCCCGCTACGGGATCATGTGGGGCGTGCTCGGCGCCGCCCGCGACTCCTACGAGACCGCCTGCGGCTATGCGCTCGAGCGCGAGCAGTTCGGGGCGCCGATCGCATCCTTCCAGCTCACCCAGCGCAAGCTCGTCGACATGGCGCTCGACATCCAGCGCGGACTGCTCGTCGCCGAGCGCACCGGCCGCCTCAAGGACGCCGGCGAGCTCGACCCGGTGCAGATCTCCGTGGGCAAGCTCGCCAACACCCGCGACGCGATCGCGATCTGCCGGGAGGCCCGGACGATCCTCGGGGGCAACGGGGTGTCGGCGGAGCACTCGCCGCAGCGCCACGCGAACAACCTCGAGGCGGTGCGGACCTACGAGGGCACCGACGAGGTCCACACGCTCATCCTCGGCGCCCACCTCACCGGCATCCCCGCCTTCAATCCGCCGCGGGAGGACTGACCCGCCGCCGGCGCAGCGCGGCGGCCGCGGAGAACCCGATGAGCACGAGCTGGAGGAGTGCGCGGGGGAGCATCGGCGTCGACGGGGCCGCGGGATGGTCGACCCCGGCCGCGGCCACGACGTTGGCGGGGAACAGCGCGAGCAGGAGGAGGACGGAGGCCCAGGCCGCCGGTCGCCGGGTGCGCGGGATCAGCAGGGCGACAGCGAGAACGAGCTCGATGATCCCCGTCAGGGTGACGAGCAGCTCGGGCCGGGGCAGGAAGCCCGGGACGATCGCGATCAGCCCCGATCGCTGGGGCTCGATGAAATGGGTCGCCGCGGTGTTGAGGTAGACCATCGCCATGCCCGCCGCGGCCGCCGCCGGCCAGGAGTCCCAGTGCGCTGCCCGGTCGACGCCGCGGGGGACGAGCACGCGTGCGAGCAGGCGCACGCACGCGGTGGTGAGGAGGAGGGGGAGGAGCAGGATCATGGGGTGTCCGATCGCCGGGGATGTGCTCGATGCTAGCCCCGGATCCGCCCGCCTGTGGACGACGGGGTCCGGTTTGACTCGGAATGGGAGAATGGTCGGGTGACTGCTGCATCCCTCACCCGTGCCCCCGAGACCGCCGCGGCGCCCTCCGCGCGCCCCGCGCTGCGGATCGGGCCGATCGAGCTGTCCTCGCCCGTCGTGCTCGCCCCGATGGCCGGGATCACCAACACCGCGTTCCGCCGCCTGTGCCGCGAGTACGGCGCGGGCCTCTACGTCACCGAGATGGTGACGAGCCGCGCGCTCGTCGAGCGCAGCCCCAAGAGCATGCGGATCATCCACCACGAGCCGTACGAGACCCCGCGCTCGGTGCAGCTCTACGGCGTCGACCCGGTGACGATCGGGCAGGCGGTGCGGATGCTCGTGGAGGAGGACCGCGCGGACCACATCGACCTGAATTTCGGCTGCCCCGTCCCCAAGGTCACCCGCAAGGGCGGGGGCTCGGCGCTGCCGTGGAAGACCGATCTCTTCACCGCGATCGTCACCACCGCGGTGCGCGAGGCCGCGCGCGGCGGGATCCCGCTCACCGTGAAGATGCGCAAGGGGATCGACGCCGACCACCTCACCTACCTCGACGCCGGGCGGATCGCGCGCGACGCCGGCGTCGCGGCGATCACCCTCCATGGCCGCACCACGGCCGACCTCTACTCCGGCACTGCGGACTGGGACGCGATCGCCCGCCTCAAGGACTCCCTCGGCGACACCGTCCCGGTGCTCGGCAACGGGGACATCTTCGCCGCCGAGGACGCGCTGGCGATGATGGACCGGACCGGCTGCGACGGCGTCGTCATCGGCCGCGGGTGCCAGGGCCGACCCTGGCTGTTCGGCGACCTCGCCGCGGCATTCGCCGGCAATCCGGAGAGGATCCGCCCGGGCCTCGGCGAGGTCGCCGAGGCCGTCCACACCCACGGCGTCTACCTCTCCGAGTACTACGGGGACGAGTTCTACGGCGTGCGCGACCTCCGCAAGCACATGAGCTGGTACTTCAAGGGCTACCCCGTCGGAGGCGAGGTCCGCCGGGCGCTCGCCATGGTCTCCTCGCTCGCCGAGCTCCGCGAGCACCTCGACCGGCTCGACGCGAGCGCACCGTACCCCGGGAGCGATGCGGAGGGCTCGCGCGGGCGCACCACGCGGCCCAAGCGGCCCCACCTGCCCGACGGCTGGCTCGATTCCCGGTCGATGGAGGATTCCCGGCTGGCCGACCTCGCGCTCGCCGAGCTCGACGTGTCGGGAGGCTGAGGGTGAGCGGGATCCCGGGCGGGCTCGCCGAGTACTCCGCCCATGACCAGGAGCGGTGGGTGCCGGAGTCGGCGAAGAACCCCCGTCGGTCGGCGTTCCAGCGCGACCGCGCCCGCGTGCTCCACTCCTCGGGCCTGCGCCGGCTCGGCGCCAAGACCCAGGTGGTGTCCCCGGGCAGCGACGACTTCGTCCGGACGCGCCTCACGCACTCCCTCGAGGTCGCCCAGGTGGGCCGCGAGCTCGCCCGCTACCTCGGCTGCGACCCCGACGTCGTCGACACCGCGTGCCTGAGCCACGACCTCGGCCATCCGCCGTTCGGACACCACGGGGAGACCGTCCTCGACGAGCTGTGCCGCGACATCGGCGGCTTCGAGGGGAACGCGCAGACCCTGCGGATCATCACCCGCCTCGAGCCCAAGGTCATTACCCCCGACGGCGACTCGGCCGGGCTCAACCTCACCCGCGCGACGCTCGACGCCTGCACGAAGTACCCGTGGTCGCGCGACGACTCGCCGGTCGAGCCGACCTCCGGCGCGCCCCTCCGGAAGTTCGGGGTCTACGCCGACGACCTCCCGGTGTTCACGTTCTTCCGCGATGGGCGCACCGACACCCGCCGGTGCATCGAGGCCCAGCTCATGGACCTCGCCGACGACATCTCCTACTCCGTCCACGACGTCGAGGACGCGGTGTTCGCCGGGCACCTCGACCTGTTCGCCTACCGCAACGACCACGCGCTCGGCGGCCTCATCGACATCACCCGCTCGTGGTACCTCCCCGCGGCCCGCGACGAGCAGATCGTCTCCGCGCTCGACCGCCTCCAGGCGGCGGCGTACTGGCCGCGCGAGCGCTACGACGGCTCGCGCCGCGCGCAGGCCGGGCTCAAGCACATGACGAGCCAGCTCATCGGCCGGTTCGCCGGCGCCGCGGAGGCCGCCACCCGCGAGGAGTTCGGCTGGGAGCCGCTCGGCCGCTACGACGGCGATCTCGTCGTCCCCGAGACGACCCGCCACGAGATCGCGGTGCTCAAGGGACTCGCGACCGTCACCGTCATGGTCGCCGAGGACCGCCTGCGCCTCCAGCGCATCCAGGCCCGGGTCCTCACCGCGCTCGGCGAGTACTTCTCCGAGCGGCCCGAGGCGATGGACCCGATGTTCCTCCTCGACCACCGGGCCGCGGAGTCCGACGCCGAACGGCTGCGCATCGTCGTCGATCAGATCGCCTCGCTCACCGACCACTCCGCCTGGGCCGCCTACCACCGGATGCAGGCCGACGAAGCGAGCCTCCTCTAGTGGCCGGCCTCATCCGCCGCGAGGACATCGACGAGGTCCGGTCGCGGACCCGGATCGACGAGGTCGTCGGCGAGTACGTCACGCTCAAGAGCGCCGGCGTCGGATCGATGAAGGGCCTGTGCCCGTTCCATGACGAGCGCACGCCCTCGTTCCACGTGCGGCCCCAGGTGGGGATGTACCACTGCTTCGGCTGCGGCGAGAGCGGCGACGTGTTCGCGTTCCTCCAGAAGATCGACGGGATGACCTTCGTCGAATCGGTCGAGCGCCTCGCGGAGCGCTCCGGGGTGCAGCTGCGCTACGAGGACGGGCGCGGTCCGGACCGCGAGGCCGCGGGCACCCGGCAGCGCCTCCTCGAGATGCATCAGGTGGCCGCCGACTTCTTCCGCGAGCAGCTCGCCGGTCCGGGGGCGCGGATCGGTCGCGAGTACCTCGCCGAGCGCGGCTTCGACGAGGACGCGCGCACGACCTTCGCAGTCGGCTTCGCGCCGCAGTCCTGGGACGCGCTGCTCGGCCA
Organism: Brevibacterium ihuae; assembly: GCF_900184225.1. NCBI lineage: Bacteria > Bacillati > Actinomycetota > Actinomycetes > Micrococcales > Brevibacteriaceae > Brevibacterium > Brevibacterium ihuae. Next base: position 189,098 of record NZ_FXWZ01000002.1, read on the forward strand.
CCTGCGCGGCCGCGGCTACGTCACCGACGACATCATCGCCTCCGGGCTCGTGAGCCAGGGGCGGCGCGGCGTGTACGACCGGTTCCGCGGGCGGCTCGTGTGGCCGATCCGGGACGTCACCGGACGCACCATCGGGTTCGGCGCGCGCCGGCTGTTCGACGACGACCAGGGACCCAAGTACCTCAACACCCCGGAAACCGCGCTCTACCGGAAGAACCAGGTCCTCTACGGCCTCGATCTCGCGAAGCGCTCGATCGCCCGCACCAAGCGGATCGTCATCGTCGAGGGCTACACCGACGTCATGGCCGCCCACCTCGCCGGGGTCGAGCAGGCGGTCGCGACCTGCGGCACCGCGTTCGGCGCCGAGCACATCAAGATCGCCCGGCGGCTCCTCGGCGACGACCAGGCGCACAGCGGCGAGGTGGTCTTCACCTTCGACGGCGACGAAGCCGGCCGGAAGGCCGCGCTCAAGGCCTTCGAGGAGGACCAGCACTTCGTCGCCCAGACCTATGTCGCCGTCGAGCGCTCGGGCATGGATCCCTGCGATCTCCGGCAGGCGCAGGGCGATGCGGCCGTCCGCGCCCTCATCGAGTCGCGCCGCCCGCTGTTCGAGTTCGCGCTGACCTCGAGCGTCGACCGCTTCGACCTGAGCACCGTCGAGGGCCGCGTGGGGGCGGTGCGCGCCGCCGCCCCGGTCATCGCGCAGATCCGGGACTCCGCGATGCGGCCGGGCTACGAGCGCTTCGTCGCCGGGCACATCGGCGTCGATCCCGCCGAGGTCGCCCGGGCGGTGCGCACCGCTCAGCGCCGCAGCGGCGGACGGGGCGAGGGGGACGCGCGCAGGGCCGACGGTCCGCAGCGGCACCCGGGCCGGCAGGGCCGTCGGACGGCCGAGGACACGCCGGCGGAGACCGCAGCGGCCGTCGAGACCTACGCGCAGGAGCTCGGCGGGGGACCGGTCGACGTCACCGGGATGCGCGTCGAGCGCGGTGCGCTCCAGGTCGCCCTCCAGCAGCCGACCTTCGTCAACGCCACGCTCTTCGACGGCCTCAACGGCAAGGTGTTCTCCGACCCCGCACACCGGGCGGTGCACGAGGCGATGAAGGCGGCCGGTGGCATCCGGACGGGGCTGGCGGATCCCGCGAGCTGGCCGGAGAAGGTCCTCGAGGCCGCGCCCGAGCAGCTCCGCGGATTCGTCGGGCGGCTCGCCGTCGAACCGCTGCCCGCCGAGGACGCGAACGGGGTCGAGCGCTATGCGCGGGGCATCATCGCCCGGCTGTTCGACAAGGACATGGTGCGCATCGCCGACGAGCTCCATTCCCGCCTGCAGCGCGCCGACCCGGCCGACGGGGCGACGAGCGGACGGCTGCTCGAGCAGCTTCAGGTCCTCGAACGCCAGCGCGCCCGCCTCCGCTCGATCATGTGAGAGCGGAGGCGGGCGCGAGATCGCAATAGTCGAAGGAATCGTTCTCAGGAACCTTCGGAAATTGCTCGGTGGGGTCAGTCGATGACGTGGTCGGGTCGGCCGCCCTCGGCGAGGGTGAGGACGTTGGCGAGCGACTTCGTGAAGACCCGGGTCACCGTGTCGTGGGTCTGCGCGCCCGCGTGCGGGGTGGCGACGACGTTCGGCGCGCTGAGCAGCGGGTTGTCGGCGATGTCGGGCTCGCCGGTGAAGACGTCGAACCCGGCCCCGGCGATCGTACCGGCACGGAGGGCGTCGGCGAGCGCCTGTTCGTCGACGATCCCCGGCCGCGACATGTTGAGCACGATCGCCGAATCGGACATGAGCGCGAGCTCCTCGGCCCCGATGAGGCCGCGCGTCTCGTCGGTGAGCGGGACGTGGATCGACAGCACGTCGGCGCCGGGGAGCAGGTCGGCGAGCTCGCGGTACTCGATCCCGATCTCCTGCTCGACCTCTGCGGGCTGCCGGAACACGTCGTAGTACGCGAGCTCCATGTCGAACGCCCGGAGACGGCGGGCGAGGAGCTGACCGATGTGTCCGAGGCCGATGATCGCGGCCCTGCGGCCGGACAGCTCGTAGCTCGAGTGGAGCCACTCGTTGGGTGCCCAGGTGCCGGCGCGGGTGTTCGCGTCGAGGCCGGGAAGGTGGCGGGCGCAGGCGAGGAGCGAGGCCATCGCGAGCTCCGCGACGGCCACCGAGTTCGCTCCCGGCATGTTCGCCACGAGGATGTCGCGCTGCGCTGCGGCGGCGAAGTCGATGCCGTCGGTGCCGGCGCCCACGCGCTGGATGATCCGGAGCTTCGGGGCGCCGTCCATGAGGTCCGCGCCGATCGTCCCCGCGCCGTTGAGGATCGCCTCGACCTCGGCGAGCTCCGCGTCGGTGGGGGAGTCGCCCTCCGGGATCACAAGCTCCGCCCGGGGCTCGGAGGCGAATACCTGCTCGAGGATGTCGAGGACCTCGCGGTCCTTCTCGCCGATCCAGATGACTGTGCTCACTGCGTCCTCCTGGGATGCTCCACGGGTGCGGCCGCCGTCCGATCGGCGATCCAGTCCGATTATGCACCGCGGACCCGCGTCCCCGGTGCACCGGTCCACCGCGGGCGGTCCGCCGGTCCCGGGTGCCGGACGCGGCGGTGAGGCGTGTCACTGCACGACGCGCAAAGATGCACTTGAAGAAAGTTTGCACAGAGTGCAAAATCGAGTCATGACCATTTCCCAGGACACCGCCGCACCGCCGGCGGAGGAGTCCCTGCGCGATCGGAAGCCCCGCCTCACCCGGCGGGCCATCCACGTCGCCACCGTCAACCAGGTGCACGCGCACGGCCTCGATCAGGCCACGATCGCCGCGATCGCCGCCGAGGCCGGGGTCTCCACCCGCACCTTCTTCAACTACTTCGCCTCGAAGGAGGACGCGGTCGTCGGCATCGCCGAGCAGGAGCTCGACGAGGAGGCGATCGCCGGCTTCCTCGTCGCCCCGTCCGACGGCGCCGAACTCGCCGAACAGGTCGCGCGCCTCCTCCACGCCGCGTACCTCCTCACCTTCAACGATGACGAGGTGGCGAGTCTGCGGCGCCGAATCTTCGCCGCGCACCCCTCGCTCCTGGGCCGCCAGTTCGAGAAGAACCGGCGACTCGAGGCGCAGGTCGCCGAGGTCGTCGCGACGAGGATCCGACAGCACGATCTCGAGTTCGACAGCCCCGAGTCCCCGGAGGCGATCGCCGAGATGATCGTCCTCGTCTGCAGCGCCCCGCTGCGCGCAGCCGCCCGGCAGCTGGCCGAGCGGGACGACGCCGGCGCGGAGGCGGGCGAGGACCCCGCGGTGTTCGACCGATCCATCCGCCTGTTCCTCGACGTCATGAAGGGCCCCGCCGCATGAAGCGCCTCGAACGCCGTCCCGCCCCGGCCCCCGGCGAGGAGATGTCGACCGGCGCGATCCTCCTGCTGTTCATCGGACTCATGGTCGCGATGTTCATGTTCTCGCTCAACCAGACGATCCTCGCCACCGCCCTGCCGACGATCGTCGGCGAGCTCAACGGGGTCGACCTCATGCTCTGGGTGTCCACCGCGTTCATGCTCGCCTCGACGGTGATGATGCCGATCTACGGCAAGATCGGCGACCTGTTCGGCCGCAAGCCGCTCTTCATCTTCGCGATCGTCATGTTCATGGCCGGCTCGCTCGCCGCGATGATCGCCCAGGACATGCGCCTGCTCATCCTCGGCCGCGTCCTCCAGGGAATCGGCGGCGGCGGCATGATGATCCTCGCGCAGGCGATCATCGCCGCGGTCGTCCCGGCCCGCCGGCGCGGCAAGTACATGGGGATCATGGGATCGGTGTTCGCCGTGTCCTCCGTCGCCGGGCCGCTCATCGGCGGCTGGCTCACCGAGGGTCCCGGCTGGCGCTGGGCGTTCGCGATGAACTTCCCCCTCGGCCTGTTCGCCATCCTCTGCGCCGTCGTCTTCCTCCGCATCCCGCGCACCGCGAACGCCACCCGGCCCAAGGTCGACGGCGCCGGCATGGCGCTCATCGCGCTCTTCACCTCCTCGGTGATCCTCGCCTCGGCCTGGGGCGGCCACCAGTTCGCGTGGACCTCCCCGGTGATCCTCGGCCTCGTCGCTCTCGCCCTCGTCGCCGCCGTGGTGTTCGTCCTCGTCGAGCGGCGGGTGAGCGAGCCGATCATCCCGCTGTGGCTGTTCCGCGAGCGGAACTTCATCCTCTGCACGATCGCCGGCCTCACCATCGGCGTCGCGATGTTCGGGGTGCTGAGCTACATGCCGACCTACCTCCAGATGGTCCACGGGATCGACGCCACGATCGCCGGCTTCATGATGGTGCCGATGATGGCGACCATGCTCGTCTTCGGCACCGTCGTGGGCTTCGTCGTCGAGAAGACCGGGCGCTACATGATCTACCCGGTCATCGGGTTCGTCCTGATCTTCGCGTCCCTCGTCCTCATGTCGCTCATGCAGGCCGACACGCCTGCGTACTGGTCGATCGTCCATCTCGCGATGCTCGGACTCGGGCTCGGGCTGACGATGCAGCTCCTCGTGCTCATCGTGCAGAACTCCTTCCCGGTCGCCGTGGTCGGCACCGCGACGGCTTCGAACAACTTCTTCCGGCAGATCGGCGCGACGCTCGGGATGGCCGTCATCGGGTCGATGTTCACCGAGCGCCTCATGACCCGGCTGGCGGGCGAGCTGCCCGGCGCCGGGGGAGCGGGCGCGGCCAATCGGCTCACCCCCGAGGTGGTCGCCGGGCTTCCCGGGCCGGTCCACGATCTCGTCGTCACCGCGTACAACGACGCGCTCATGCCGCTGTTCCTCTGGGTCAGCCCGCTGGTCCTCGTCGGTCTCGTCGCGGTCCTCCTCCTCGAGGAGAAGCCGCTCGCGACGACGCTCGAGCCCGAGGGCGACCGCGATGTCATCGACCTCGGCGACACCACGGGGCGGGCGGACGCCGCTAGAGTGGATCGGGCAGGAGACGCCGACGCCGCAGTCGAGAGCGAGGGGGCCGACGATGACCGTGCTGACGATCCTCACCGCCGAGGACCGGCCCAGGCCGCCGGCGTTCGAGCGGCTGAGTGACGACGCCGAGGTCCGGTGGACCACCGCCGACGGCCTCGCCTGGGCGCTGCCCGGCACGGACGCCCTCCTCCTCTGGGACTTCTTCTCCCCGGCGCTCAAGGCCGCGTTCAGCGCCGCCGATGCGCTGCAGTGGATCCACGCGGCCTCGGCGGGCGTGGACTCCCTGATGTTCCCGGCGCTGCAGGAGTCGGGGATCCGGGTGACGAACGCGCGCGGGGTCTTCGACCGGCCGATCGCAGAGTTCGTGCTCGGCCTCGTGCTCGCGTTCGCCAAGGACCTGCCGGGCTCGCTGGCGCTTCAGGCCGAGCGGCGCTGGCACTGGCGGGAGACCGAGGATCTCGCAGGGACCCGCGCGCTCGTCGTCGGGGTCGGCTCGATCGGCCGGGAGACCGCGCGGCTGCTGCGCGCGCTCGGCGTCGAGGTGCGCGGTGCCGGTTCCGCCGCCCGCTCCGGCGACCCGGACTTCGGCGAGGTCCTCGACTCCGCGCGGCTCGCCGACCACGTCGGCGACATCGACTGGCTCATCGACATCGCTCCGCTCACCCCAGCGACCACGGGCCTCATCGATGCGGAGGTGCTCGCCGCGCTCCCGCCCCGCGCCCGGCTCATCAACGTCGGACGCGGAGCGACGGTCGTCACCGCCGATCTCGTCGACGCGCTGCGCACCGGGCGGATCGCCGGCGCCGGCCTCGACGTCGTCGACGAGGAGCCGCTGCCGGAGGACCATCCGCTGTGGACGTGCCCGAACACCGTCATCACCGCCCACCTGAGCGGCGACACGCACGGGTGGACAGAGCGGCTCGCGGCGCAGTTCATGGACAACTGGGACCGGTGGATCGCCGGGGAGCCGCTGCTCAGCCCCGTCGACGTCGCCAAGGGCTATTCCGCGCGCTGAACCCGAGCGCGCGGCTCCGGATCGCGGATCAGTCCGCCGGATCCTGTTCCACCCACCCGAGCGAGCGCTCCACCGCCGCCTCCCAGCGACCGAGCAGGCGGGCGCGCTCGTCCGCGTCGATCGCGGGCGACCAGGTCGCCTCCTCGCGGGCGAACGCGGCGACGGCCGCGGTGCCGTCGTGCACGCCGGCACCGATCCCCGCGGCGAACGCCGCACCGAGGGCGGTGGACTCGACCACCGGCGGGCGGACGACCGTGCAGTCGGCGACGTCCGCCTGGAACTGCATGAGCGCATCGTTGACGCTCATCCCGCCGTCGGCGTGGATCCGCCGGATCGGGAAGCCGGTGTCCTCGCGCATCGCGGTGAGCACCTCGGCGGTCTGGAAGGCCGTCGATTCGAGGGCCGCGCGCGCGATGTGGGCCTTCGTCGAGAAGCGGGTGAGGCCGACGAGCGTGCCGCGGGCGTCGGGCCGCCAGCGCGGGGCGAACAGCCCGGAGAACGCCGGGACGAAGTACACGTCGCCGGAATCGGGGACGCTCGCCGCGAGCTCCTCGACCTCCTCGGAGGTGCGGATGGTCCCGAGCGAGTCGCGCAGCCACTGGACGAGCGAGCCGGCCACCGCGATCGATCCCTCGAGGGCGTAGACCGGGTCCGCCCCGGAGATCTCGTAGGCGACGGTGCTCACGAGGCCGTGCTCCGAGGTGCGGATCTGAGTGCCGGTGTTCGTGAGGAGGAAGCACCCGGTGCCGTAGGTGTTCTTCGTGTCGCCGGGGGAGAAGGCGCACTGGCCGAACGCCGCGGCCTGCTGGTCCCCGAGCACCCCGGTGATCGGGACCCCGCCGAGGAGCTGGCGGGCGGCGACCGTGCCGAAGTCGCCCACCGAGGGTCGGATCTGCGGGAGCAGCCCCGCCGGGATGCCGGTGAGCTCGAGCATACGGTCCGACCATGTTCGCGAGGCGAGATCCATGAGCATCGTGCGCGAGGCGTTCGTCGGGTCGGTGACGTGGAGACCGCCGTCGACCCCGCCCGTGAGGTTCCAGATGAGCCACGTGTCGATGGTGCCGAACAGGAGCTCACCGGATTCGGCGCGGGCGCGCAGCTCCGGATCGGAGGCGAGCAGCCACATGAGCTTGATCGCCGAGAAGTACGTGTTGACGGGCAGCCCGGTCACCGCCCGGATCTCCTCGGCGTGCGGCGACAGGGCGGCGACGTGCTCGCCGCCGCGGGTGTCCTGCCACACGAGGGCCCGGTGCACGGGCCGCCCGGTGTCCCGCTCCCACAGCACCGTGGTCTCGCGCTGGTTCGTGATGCCGAGGGCGGTGATGTCGTCATGGGTGAGCTGGGCCTGGCCCATCACCCGGCCGATGACCTCGCGGCTCGTCCGCCAGATCTCGGCGGCATCGTGCTCGACGAGGCCGGTGGCGGGGAAGTGCTGGGCGAACTCCTGGGCGCTCGACGCCACCGCGCGGCCGTCCTCGGAGTAGACGACCGCGCGGGTCGATGTCGTCCCCTCGTCGAGCGCCAGGACGAAGCCCATGGCTCAGCCGCGAGCGGGGTACGAGGGGGTGTCGATGCCGGCCATGTCGGCGATGCAGCGGACGACCTGGCACGAGTAGCCGAACTCGTTGTCGTACCACACGTAGACGACCGCGCGGTCCCCGTCGACGATCGTCGCGAGGCCGTCGACCACGCCGGCGCGCTTCGAGCCGACGAAGTCGGTCGAGACGACCTCGGGGGAGGCGATGTAGTCGACCTGGTTGCGCAGCGGCGAGTTCAGCGAGGTGTCGCGGAGGAAGCCGTTGAGCTCGTCGACGGTGGTCTCGCGCTCGAGGTTGAGGTTGAGGATCGCCATCGAGACGTTCGGGGTGGGCACCCGGATCGCATTGCCCGACAGCTTGCCGGCGAGCTCCGGGAGCGCCTTCGCGACGGCCTTCGCCGCACCGGTCTCGGTGAGGACCATGTTGAGGCCCGCGGCCCGGCCGCGGCGCTCGCCCTTGTGGAAGTTGTCGATGAGGTTCTGATCGTTGGTGAACGAGTGGACGGTCTCGACGTGGCCGTTCTTCACGCCGAACTCGTCGTTGAGCACCTTGAGGACCGGGGTGATCGCGTTCGTCGTGCACGAGGCGGCCGACACGACGGTGTCCTCCGGGGTGATGTCGCCGTTGTTGACGCCGTAGACGATGTTCTTGACGTCGCCCTTGCCCGGAGCGGTGAGGAGCACCTTCGAGGCGCCCGGGCACGCGAGGTGCTTGCGGAGACCCTCCTCGTCGCGCCACTTGCCGGTGTTGTCGACGACGATCGCGTCGGTGATGCCGTACTGCGTGTAGTCCACCGAGGACGGGTCGTCGGAGTAGATCACCTGGATGAGCACACCGTTGGCGCGGATGGTGTTGTTCTCCTGGTCGACGACGATGGTGCCGTCGAACTTGCCGTGCACCGAGTCGCGGCGCAGCAGGGAGGCGCGCTTGACGATGTCGTTGTCGCCGCCGCGGCGCACGACGACGGCGCGCAGGCGCACGCCGGTTCCCCCGGCGCGGTCGACGAGGATGCGGGCGAGCAGACGGCCGATCCGGCCGAAGCCGTAGAGGACGACGTCCCGCGGGGTCGGCTGCTCGTCGTCGGCGCCGCCGATCGCGTCGGCGAGCTGGGCGCGGAGGAACGCGGTGAGGTCGGTGTCGCCGGCCTCGCGGTAGTCCGCGGCGAGCCGACCGAGGTCGATCCGGCAGGATCCGAGGTTGAGGCTCTCGAGCTCATCGACGATCGCGCCGGTGACGGCGATGTCGAGATCGGTCCCGTCGAAGTGGCGCGCGTAGCGGTGCGCCTTGATGATGCCGTTGACCGACTTGTTCAACAGGCTGCGGCCGTACACCGTGAGGAGCACGTCGTTGTTGCGGTAGAGGCGACCCACGACCGGGATCATCCTCTCTGCGGCGTCCTGCTTGGCCGCCCACTCCTGCATCTGTGCAGTGGTCTGATCAGTCACCAGTCGGTCCCTTCAACGTCGAACAGTGGTCTGCGGTCCGATTCTATCCGGGCGGACCGGCTGCGGCGCCACCGCCTCGCGGCACCGCCGGGGCTCAGTCGCCGATGCTCAGCGCGGGGACGAACTCGAGGAGCTCGGAAGCGGTGGCGACGGGGGCGGGTCGGTCCCCGGACCCCGCATGGGAGCGGGAGAACGCGCGGGAGGACTTCCAGTTCTCGTAGGCGTCCTCGCTCTCCCACTCGGTGAGCACGAACCAGCGGTCCGAGCCATCGGTGGGCTTGAGGAGCTGGAACCGCACGAACCCCTCGAGATCGGGCAGGCGGCCGATCGCCGGCTCGAAGCGCGCGACGATCTCGTCGCCGGTCTCGGCGGGGACCGTGAGGGCATTGATCTTGATGACAGTCATGGCACCGTCCTTCCGTCTCTCAAGCGTAGCGCGCGGCGAGCGCCTCGGCCGACGCGAGGTAGCCGCCGCCGAACAGCACGGCGTGGGCGGTGACCCCGAACAGCTGATGGAGCCCGATGCGGGTCCGCCAGTCCGCACCGATGTCCGCTGTCCCGTAGGCGTCCTCCCAGGCGCCGAGCACGGTCTCGAGGTGCGGGGCGCCGAACAGGGACAGCATCGCGAGGTCGACGAGCGGGTGGCCGGCGATCGCCGCCGGGTCGATGAGGGTGCCGCCGGAGGCGGTGAAGAGCAGATTGCCCGCCCACAGATCGCCGTGGAGCCGGGCCGCCGGCGCATCGTCGTCGAGGTCTCCGGAGGCGAGCCGGTCGATGACCCGGCGCAGCACCGGGGAATCGGCGGGCAGCCGGTCGACGAGGTCGGCCAGGCGCACCGCGGTCGCCTCGCCCATCGAGGTGCTCACCGCGGTGGCGACGGGCAGCGGGTCGCTCAGCGGGCCGAAGCGGTACTGCTCGACCCCCGGGGGCAGGGTGCCGTGGGCGGGGCAGGGCGAGCGGTGGAGCGCCGCGAGCGCGGCGCCGAACTCCGCCGCCGCGTCCCGTGTGGGCGGCACCGCGGTGAGCCGTTCGAGGACGAGGGCCTCCGGCGACACCGAGAGCACCTCGACGACGGGGACGGTTCCGGTCTCGGCGAGCCAGGCGAGCCCGGCGGCCTCGGTGGGGAAGAGGTCGGCGGGGGCGCCGGCGGCGGACTTGCGGAACGTCATCGCGGAGCCTTCCGGCGGCCGGGGACGAACGCCGACACCGTCGGATCGCCCGGGATGCTGAAGCGCCACGGGAACGCGGCGGGATCGGCGCCCGGACCGCTCACCCCGACACGGGGGCCGGTGACGTGCGCGGGAGGGCGGGCGGCCGGCGCGAAGGACCATTCGCCGCCGAACAGGTCGGCTCCGTCCGTGGTCGCGTCCGCCCCGAACGCCTGGGCGACGCAGCCCGGTCCGCGGGCGAGGTCGCGCTCGCGGAGGGGAGTGCGGCGCCGGACCGCGCGGCGTTCGCGGACGAGCGCGTGCCCCGCGGTGACCTCGCCGGCGCGGAGGAGCAGTCCGGTGGGGGCGCCCGCCGCTTCGCACACGATGTTGAGCGAGAAGTGCATGCCGTAGATGAAGTAACAGTAGAGGTGGCCGGGCGGGCCGAACATCGTGGCGTTGCGGCGGGTGCGGCCGCGGTAGGCGTGGGAGGCCGGATCGATCCGGCCGTCGTAGGCCTCGACCTCGGTGATCCGGATCGCGACCGGCTCGACCCCGGGCAGGTGCCGGGTGAGCACCCCGTCGAGCACCGCGGGTGCGACGTCGAGGACGGGGCGATCGAAGAACGATCGGTCGAGCACCGGCCTCAGGCCTCCTCGTCGTCGCCGAACCGCTTGAAGCCGAGGATGGTGAGGGCGATGATGCCGGATGCGGTCGCGAGCGCCATGACCGACGACCCGAGGTCCGAGTCCTTCTTCTCCTCGTACTTCCGGGGCGCGGAGGGGATCTCGGAGAAGATCGGCTGGTCGTCGGCGGTGCCCATCCAGGCGGCGACGACGAGGATGATCCGGGCGAAGACGTTCATCGAGAGCATGATCGCGATGACCGGGCCGAACAGCGCGGCGGTCGGCGAGCCGGAGAACAGGTCGATGAGCACGGTGGCGAGGTTGAGGAGGGCGGTGAGGGCGATCGCACCCATGAGGGAGCCGAGCATCCGGGTCCGCTTGGTGATCGGGGTGATCGGGATCATCGTGAAGATGAACATGAAGATCAGCCATGACATCGCGAGCGTGATGATGATCGGGGTGATGGTGAGCACCGGGGTGACCCAGTCGGGCAGGCCGAGCCACGACACGATCGTCGTCTGCAGGCCGGTTCCGACGACGGTGAGCGCGAGGGTGATCGCGACGCCGACGAGGATGCCGAGCAGGGTGACGGTGTTGTTCACCGTGCGGATGATGAAGTTCTCCTTGGGCTTCGCGCCCATCTCGCTGCGGAGCTGGGCGCGGATCGCGTCCTTGAGGTTGCCGATGAATCCCTGCGCGGTGTAGAGCGCCGACAGCACACCGATGATGCCGACCGTCTGCCAGTTGTCGAGGAAGTTCCGGAGCATCTCGACGAGCGCGTCCTGACCCGGCGCGGCCTCCTCGAGGTATCCGACGATGACGTCGACCCACTCCGGCCGGATGACGTCGAGGACGAAGCCGAGGGCGGCGAACGCGAACATCAGCGTCGGGATGAGCGCGAGGACGAGGAAGTAGGTGATCGCCGCGCCGAACTGGTTGCCGAGCCGGAGGTTGAACCGCTGCACGGTCGCCATGAGGTGCTGGACCGCTGGGCGGCGCATGAATGACTTCGCGGACTGCGCGGCGGAATTCGAGTTCGTCAGGAGGCGTTCACTGGATTCCATGGCCGAGGCGTTCCTTACGTCTGCGAGCGGGCGGGTCTGGCGTATCGACTGTACTTCACCGTCGACTCTAGTCGCACCGGCGGCCGCGCCGACCGAGGCCCGGGGGAGCGGTCCGGCGGCGCACCCGTCCCGGTCCCGGAAACGTTTAGGTGCGCCCGATAGCCTGGAGACCATGACTGCAGACGTGACGACGATCGTGGCCGCCGGGTCCGGACAGGCGCTCACCGGATTCACCGGCTGGGTGGTCTCGGTGATGGAGAGCCTCGGCGCGGTGGGCGTGGGCCTCATGGTGGCGCTCGAGAACATCTTCCCCCCGATCCCCAGCGAGATCATCCTGCCGCTCGCCGGCTTCACCGCCTCCCAGGGATCGATGAGCCTGTTCGCCGCGATCGTGTGGGCGACGGTCGGCTCGCTCGTCGGCGCGATCGCGCTCTACTGCATCGGCTATGTGTTCGGCCTCGACCGGCTGCGCCGGTGGGCGTCGAAGATCCCGCTAGTCGACATCGACGACATCGACAAGACCGTGGCATGGTTCCACCGCCACGGGCAGGCGGCGGTGTTCTTCGGACGCATGGTTCCGATATTCCGCTCCTTCATCTCCATCCCCGCCGGCGTGGAGAAGATGAACATCTGGCTGTTCATGGCGCTCACCACGGCCGGCAGCGCGATCTGGAACACGATCTTCGTCGTCGCCGGCTACCTGCTCGGCGAGAACTGGCACGTGGTGGAGAACTACGCGGGGGTCTTCCAGAAGATCGTCATCGCCGTCGTCCTCATCGCCGTGGTGTGGTGGGTGATCCGCCGTATCCGCCGCAACCGGAGGGAGAAGCACCTCACCGAGCAGATCGAGGCCGAGGACCCTGGGGCGCGCTGAGCGGGATCGGGCCGAGGTCAGCGAGGATCGGGGACGGACGATGAACACGCAGCGCTTCAAGGCGGTCGCAGGGTACGCCGCCCTGCTGGTCTCAGCGGTGGGCTACCTCGTGTGCAGAGTCGTGCTGGTCGGGTATATGGAGTCCGGAGTCGGCGTCGTGGAGACGGTACCGATCGGGATCGCTCTGGGAGTCCTCGCCGTGGCGGCGGGAGCCGTGGGAGCGTGGTTGCTCGTCCCGGAACGGCGATTGGCGGTCGTTCTCGGTCTGGGGTTCCTCCTCGTCGCGGGGCCCACTCTGCTCGGTGCGATCGTGAACCTCACCGATTTCCTGTCAGCGACCGGATACAACGCCTTCGGTGCGCTCAACATCATGGTCGGCAACAGCGTCCTGCCGTTCGGAGCGGTCCTCGCGCTGCTGATCGCAGGGTGGTCCGCGGTCCGGCAGCTGCGGCGGCGGGGCCGGCAACAGCCCTCACGTGCTCCGCACTGACGGCACGGGCACGGAGGAGCACTGAGTGATAGAGGTCGGTCAATCAGCCCGCGCAGAATCGAAAGACCTTTCCCGGCAGGATAGGCCCAGCACTCTGACCCACCCGGCGGATCGAGGGTGCGACATCTTTGATTCCATTGCCGTGAAAAGCGATTTCACGCTATATGCTTCGGTCAGCGGCATCGCCGCAACTCACCACCGAATAGAAAACTGGTTCAATGATGAAGCCTAGGTCTATAACCGCGCTCGGGCTCTTAGCCATCGGCAGTCTGATTCTTGCAGATGCCGTCGCTACCCCCCCCAGCTGCGGCCGCGGAAGACGTCGAAGTCTCGAGCAATGTTGCTCCTGAGGAGGAAGCAGCCAGCGTAGCTGAAGCGCTCGAAGCTGCAGAGGAATCCACGGGGATCAATGAGGTGCCCACCATCGCTTCTTACGAGGTCCGATTTACCGATGAGGGCCAAATTGATTCTGGTCAGCGGCTGGTATCGGAATTTCCTCTTCCGGAGAACTGTGTCAGCAGCGCAGCTGCGGAAAGTCTTCAATGTGATGGTGTCGACGTCATGATCGAGCCTGTGGCACTCACTGTGTCCGGGGACTCCGTACCCATTACTGCTGCTGTCACGGATGCCGGCATCGTTGTCACCACTCACCCGCTGAACGCTGAGACGGCCCACATCCTCACGATGTACGTGGGCGCTTCCAAGGATGCCGATCTGCTGCCGATCGCGGCCGATGCCTTTGCGTGGATGCTTGCCGCAGAAGGATCGCAGAGCGGGAGTGACGCACCCGTCACCGACGAGGAGGAAAGTGAGTGGACCGAAGAGGATTCGGATGCTGAAGCTCCACCCGACGAACTCGGCGAGGAATGGGTGCCTGCTGATGGCGAGTTCGACGAGTCGGCCGGGGAACCCACTCAGCCTCCGCTGATCGCGTATGGATCCTTCACCCGACCCAAGCAGGTCAAGGTCCCGAGCAATTACGTCTACTGCTCCGTCTGGGTCACCTCACGGTGCAGGCCTAAAGCTTTGCATGACTACTGCACATGGTCCCCGGACAGCTTCTCTTATACCGCTACGCGTGGTGCAGTCCCGGTCAGAGCTAGTTTCAAGGGACCATGCGCTCGGCATGACTTGTCGATCGACTCCATCCGGAAGAAGAAGATCTCGCTGTCCTCGAAGCGGTCTCAACGTGCGAAGGCAGACACACGATTCAAATCTCATCTGCGCCAGAACTGTGCGTACAGTCTTTACAAGACCAAGGCCGGCCGCGTGAAATGCTACGACCGCGCAGCGCTCTACTACTCGATCGTGTCTGATAAGGCCAGAACATGGGATGGAAAGTGAGCGCCCGACGATCGACGGTGATCGCCGGGTACGCCGTCCTGCTGGTCTCAGCGGTGGGCTACCTCGTGTGCCGCAGTGTCCTGGTCGGCTTCATGGACGGCGGCGTCGATGTCGTGCCGAGCCTGGTGCAAGGAATCTCATCGGGGACCCTCGCCGTGGTTGCGGGAGCCGTGGGAGCGTGGCTGCTCGTCCCGGAACGGCGGCTGGCGGTCGTTCTCGGTCTGGGGTTCCTCCTCACAGCGGGCCCCACGCTGGTCGGGGCCATCTTCGATCTCAGTGATTTCCTCGCGGGCGGGTACAACGCGATCGGTACGATCATCCTCATCATGATCGGCAACAGCGTCCTGCCGTTCGGAGCGGTCCTCGCGCTGCTGATCGCAGTGTGGTCCGCAGTCCGGCAGCTGCGTGCGCGACGCGCCCCTCGCACTCCGCCACCACCGAGCTGACGGGACCGGTTCGACGCACGCGGGGCCCGGCACCGGGAGTGCCGGGCCCCGCGCTGAGCGCGCGGGTCAGGTGATGAGCGCGCGGCTCAGGTCCAGGCGGCCGCGGTGTGCGCCGGGTCCACGGTGTCGTGGGGGAGCGGCGCCTCGGGCGGGGTGCCGTCGCCGAACGGCGAGCCGCCGAACCGCTCGTCGCGGCCGTGCGGGCTGAACCAGCCGGAGAGATCCGGGCCGACCGGCACGATCTGCGTGGGATTGATGTCGGTGTGGACGATGTAGTAGTGCTCCTTGATCTGCACGAAGTCCACGGTGTCGCCGAATCCCGGCGTCTGGAAGAGATCCCGAGCGTAGCCCCAGAGGTTCTCGAAGTCGCTGAGCCGGTTCCGGTTGCACTTGAAGTGGGAGTAGTAGACCGGATCGAAGCGCACGAGCGTGGTGAACAGGCGGACGTCGACCTCGGTGATCGCATCCCCCATGAGGAAGCGCCGGTCGGCCAGCCGGGCCTCGAGCGTGTCGAGCGCGGTGAACAGCCGGTCGAAGGCCGACTCGTACGCCTCCTGCGACCCGGCGAAGCCGCACCGGTACACCCCGTTGTTGACCTCGGTGAAGATGAGCTTGATGAGCGGGTCCATCTCCGCGCGCAGCGCCTCCGGGTAGAGGTCGGGCGCTCCCTCGCGCTGGAACCGGCGCCACTGGGAGGAGAAGTCGAGCGTGATCTGGTTGTAGTCGTTCGTCACGACCTTCCCGCTCGGCACGTCGACGATTGCCGGCACGGTGATGCCGCGCGGGTAGTCGGGGAACCGGGCGAAGTACGCCTCCTGGAGGCGCTCGATGCCGAGCACGGGATCGCGGCGGTCCGGGTCGAGGTCGAAGGTCCACGAGCGCTTGTCGTGGGTGGGTCCGGGCATGCCGATCGAGATCGCGTCCTCGAGGCCGAGGAGCCGGCGGACGATCATCGTGCGGTTCGCCCACGGGCAGGCGCGCGCCGCGATGAGCCGGTAGCGTCCGGCCTCGACCGGCCAGTCCGCCTGCGGGTCGTCGAGGATCCGGTCGGTGATGTAGTTCGTGTCCCGGTTGAACTCCTGGCCCTGAGTGACGTAGTTGCCCTTGGTGTCGTGCTCGTCGGTCACGGTGTCCTCCTCTTCGTGACGTGCTGCGATGGCTCCGGTGCCGCTCCGGGGGTGTCCCGGGCGACGGCGGGCGGTCCTCATTCATCCTGTCACATGCACCCGGGGGTGCGGATGTGAGACGATCCGGTGCGCGGACTCCGGGCCGGAGGCGCGCAGATCGCCGGGCGGACGGCAGGGAGAAAGGGACGGAGCATGGGTGCGCTGCGGGTGCCGGGCTGGGTGTGGCCGAGGTCCCTCGGCCGTCTCGATGTCGAAGCCGGGCTGCGTGCCGGGATCTGCGTGCTCCTGCCGCTCCTCGCGCTGCTGCTCGCCGGCGTCCCGCACCTGTCGGCCTGCATCGCCTTCGCCGCCTTTACCGCGCTCTACGGCCGCTCGGAGGCCTACCGGTCCCGCTGGGTCACCGTCTGCACCGCCGGGGCCTCGTTCCTCGTCGTCATCGCCGCCGCGATGCTGATCGCGCTCCTCGGCGGGTCCGCGGTCGCGACGGTGATCGGACTCATCCTCGTCTCCGCCCTCGGCGTCGTGCTCTCCACCGTCATGGGCTGGGTGCCCTTCGGCTCGGTGTTCTTCGTCTTCGCCTTCGCGGTGATCTCCTCGATCCCGCTCGGCGCGGGGGAGTTCTGGCCGCGGTACGCGCTCTCGGCGGGCACGGTCGTGTTCTGCGTCCTCGTCGCACTCCTCGGATGGCTGCCGCGCAGGATCCGAGGCGCACATCGGCGGCACCTCCAGCGCCTGCGGAAGGTCGCCCGCACGCCGGCCGCGCTGCGGGATCCCGTCGTGTGGCTCCATGCGGGGGAGACCGCGCTCGGCGTGGTGACCGCCCTCCTGATCGCCGCGGGCCTCGGCCTCAGCCGCTCGTACTGGGCCGCCGTCGCGGTCGCGGCCTGCATGCCCCGGCCGCACGCGCCCCGGCAGGTCACCCGGATCGCCCACCGGGTCCTCGGCACCGCCGTCGGGGTGGTCGTCACCGGCCTCGTGCTGCTCCTGGAGCCCTCGATCTGGCTCACCATCGTCATCGCCGCGGTGTGCCAGGTGCTCGCGGAGCTCTTCGTCGGTCAGGCGTACTGGTTCGCCCTGCTCTTCATCACCCCGCTCGCGCTGCTCGTGGGGCAGCTCTCCGCCCCGGCGCCGGTGTCGCTCATCCTCACCCACCGGGTGCTCGACACGACGATCGGCGGCGCGGTGCCCCTCGTCCTCGTGCTCGCCGGCACCGGAGCGGCGGTGACCTGGCGGGAGTCGCGGCGCCGCGACGACGACGGGGCCGCCGCGAGGGCGTGAACCCCCTGCGACGGCCCCACGGCCACAGCGCTCAGGACTGAGCGCCGCCGCCGTAGATCGATTCGATGTCCTCGGCGAAGTCGCGGTCGATGAGGTGGCGCTTGACCGACTGCTTCGCCGACAGGTACCCGTTCTGCTCGGTGAGCTCGGTGGGGACGATCCGGAACTCCCTGATGCTCTCGGCCTTCGACACCGTCTGGTTCGCGCGGTCGATCGCCCGCGACACCGCCTGCCGCACGCGCTCGTTGCCGGCGGCCTCCTCGAGCGACATCGCCGGCAGGCCCTTGTTCTCGAGCCAGGCGGGCAGCATCTCCGGGTCGAGGAAGATCAGCGCGGAGATGAACTTGCGGTTGTCGCCGATGACGACCGGCTGGCCGATGATCGGGTGCCGGCGCAGCTGGTCCTCGAGCGGTGCGGGGGCGACGTTCTTGCCGCTCGAGGTGACGATGAGCTCCTTCTTCCGGCCGGTGATCCGGAGGTAGCCGTCGGAGTCGAGCTGTCCGATGTCCCCGGTGGCGAACCAGCCGTCGACGAAGGTCTCCGCGGTCGCCTTCTCGTTCTTCCAGTACTCGCGGAACACGCTCACACCCTTGGCGAGGACCTCGCCGTCGGGGGCGATCGCGATCGCGCAGCCCGGCAGCGGCACGCCGACGGTGCCGATCTTCGAGTTCGCGGACACGTTGACAGTGATCGGCGCGGTGGTCTCGGTGAGGCCGTAGCCCTCGAGGACGGTGAGGCCGATGCCGCGGTAGAAGTGGCCGAGGTGCTCGCCGAGGGGCCCGCCGCCGGACACCGCATGGGTGGCATCGCCGCCCATCACCGCGCGGAGCTTCGAGTACACGAGGCGGTCGAAGAGCGCATGCTGGACCCGCACGCCCAGCGGCACCGAGCCGGTGTCGAGCGCACGCGAGTAGGCGACCGCGACGGACTCGGCGCGACGGAAGATCTTCCCCCGGCCGCCGGCCTCGGCCTTGGCGAGCGCGGAGTTGAAGACCTTCTCGAACACGCGCGGCACGCCGAGGATGAAGTTCGGCTTGAACGTGCCGAGGGAGTCGGTGAGCTTGGTGAGGTCCGCGCTGTGGGCGAGGACCACGCCGTTGCTGATCGAGAGCACCTGGATGAAGCGGGCGAACACGTGCGCGAGGGGGATGAACAGCAGGCACCGGTTCCCAGGCCTGACGACCTCGGAGATCTGGTGGGCGGCGGCCTGCGAGGTCTGCACGAAGTTCGCGTGGGTGAGCACGCAGCCCTTCGACTTGCCGGTGGTGCCGGAGGTGTAGATGAGCGTGGCGACGTCCTCGGAGCGGACGGCGGCGCGGCGGGATTCGAGCAGCTCGTCGGACACCGACTCCCCGGCGGCGCGGAGCTCGGCGAGCCCCGCTTCGTCGTAGATCCAGATCGTCGCCTCGCGCCCCTCGGTGGCGCGCACGATGCGCTGCGCGTGCTCCTGGGACTGGACGAAGCCGCAGGTGACCTCGGCGTCCTCGATCATCCACGTGAGCTGATCGTTCGACGAGGTCTCGTAGAACGGCACGGTGATGCCGCCGGCGTACCAGATCGCGTAGTCCGCGAGCGTCCATTCGTAGGCGGTCTGGCCGAACAGGCCCACCCGCTGGCCCACCTCGACGCCCCGGGCGACGAGGCCGCGGGCCACCGAGCGGACGTCGTCGAGGAACTCCTGCGCCGACACCTCCGCCCAGCCGTCGCCGGCCGGACGGGCGAGCAGGGGCGCCTGCGGGTCGGTCGCGACCCGGGCGAGCAGGACGTCGGTGGTCGACGACGCGGTGTCGAGCTCGAACCCCTCGACGGGGGTGACCGACTGGACCATGGTGCTCTCTGACATGTGCACATCTCCTTCGATTGCGACCGGTTCGCGGGCGCACACGGGAATCCGGTGCGCACGGCATCGCCCTCGATCCTATGGCGGATCGGCGGCGCGCGGAGGACTGCTGCGGGGAATCGTTGCCGTTTCTCCACACTTCCCCGGCGGGTGCCGACCGCCGTTCCTGGCTCGGGGACTACTGCTGAGTAGTCCGCCGGGAGCGGCTGAGCGGCGGAGCCGGGGTGTCGCCGTCACCGCACCGGCGTCGCAGCGCCCGGCGCCGCCTCGCGGGGTGCGGGGGCAGGGCGTACCATGGAGAGGTTGATCTCCGCACGTGAAAGGACCCCCATGAGCTCTGCCGTCGAGCAGCCCGATCCCGTCGACTTCCGCTATGACGCGGAGCTCGCCGGGCGGATCGAGACGAAGTGGCAGCAGCGGTGGCAGGACGAGCGGACCTTCGCCGCGCCCAATCCGGTGGGCGACCTCTCCGCGGTGCCCCGCGGGGTGCGGGCCGAGGACCTCGAGCCGGTCTACCTCATGGACATGTTCCCGTACCCCTCGGGCAAGGGGCTGCACGTCGGGCATCCGCTCGGCTACCTCGCCGTCGACGTCTTCGCGCGGTTCAACCGGATGCTCGGCCGGAACGTCATGCACGCCCTCGGCTACGATGCCTTCGGCCTGCCCGCCGAGCAGTACGCGGTGCAGACCGGTCAGCACCCCCGGGTGACCACTGAGGAGAACATCGCGAACATGCGCCGGCAGCTGCGCCGGCTCGGCCTCGGTCACGACGACGCCCGGACGTTCGCGACGACGGATCCGGAGTTCGTCAAGTGGACGCAGTGGATCTTCCTCCAGATCTTCAACTCGTGGTACGACCCCGAGGCCCGCGACGGGCAGGGCGGCGCCCGCCCGATCGCCGAGCTCGTCGCGCAGTTCGAGGCCGGCCGCGACACCGGGACCGGCGAGCCGTGGTCGGCCCTCGACCCCGCTGAGCGCGAGGCGGTCCTCCAGCAGCACCGTCTCGCGTACGTCTCCGACGCGCCCGTCAACTGGTGCCCGGGGCTCGGCACCGTGCTCGCGAACGAGGAGGTCACCGTCGAGGGCCGCTCCGAGCGCGGCAACTTCCCCGTCTACACCCGCCGCCTCAAGCAGTGGAACATGCGGATCACCGCGTACGCCGACCGGCTCGCCGACGACCTCGACGCCGTCGACTGGCCGTCGGCGGTCAAGCACATGCAGCGCAACTGGATCGGCCGCTCCACCGGCGCCTTCCTCACCTTCACCGCGCCCGGCGACATCGCCGTCGAGGTCTACACCACCCGCCCGGACACCCTGTTCGGCGCGACCTCGCTCGTGCTCAGCCCCGAGCACCCGCTCGTCGACGCGCTCACCGCCGATTCCTACGCCGCGGACGTGCCGGAGACCTGGCGCGGCGGTGCGGAGACCCCGGCCGAGGCGATCGCCGCCTACCAGCGCCGGGCCGCCCGGATGACGCCCGCCGAACGTCAGGAGAACCGCGAGAAGACCGGCGTGTACACCGGCACCTCGGTGGTCAACCCCGCGACCGGGAACGCGATGCCGGTGTTCGTCGCCGACTACGTGCTCATGGGCTACGGCACGGGCGCCGTCATGGGCGTGCCGGCCGAGGACCAGCGCGACTGGGACTTCGCCCGGACCTTCGGGCTGCCCTACATCCGCACGGTGCAGCCGGCCGAGGGCCACGACGAGGACTCCGCCTACACCGGCGATGGTGAGAAGATCAATTCCTCGAACGCGGAGATCGACCTCGACGGGACGAGCGTCGACGAGGCCAAGGAGCGGATGCTCGAGTGGCTCTCCGGCAAGGGGCTGGCGCGGGCGACCACCCAGTACCGGCTCCGCGACTGGCTGTTCTCCCGGCAGCGCTACTGGGGCGAGCCGTTCCCCATCGTCTACGACGAGCACGGCACGCCGATCGCGCTGCCGGAGGACCAGCTGCCCGTCGACCTGCCCGAGGTGCCCGACTTCTCACCGCGGACCTTCGACGCCGACGACCTCGAGAGCGAGCCGGAGCCCCCGCTCGGCCGCAACGCCGACTGGGTGAACGTCACGCTCGACCTCGGCGACGGGCCGAAGCAGTACCGCCGGGAGACGAACACCATGCCCAACTGGGCGGGCTCCTCGTGGTACCAGCTGCGCTACGCCGATCCGCACAACGACGAGAAGCTCGTCGACCCCGCGAACGAGGCGTACTGGCTCGGCCCGAAGTCCCCGGGCGGCTCCGGGGGAGTCGACCTCTACGTCGGCGGCGTCGAGCACGCCGTCCTCCACCTCCTCTACGCCCGGTTCTGGCACAAGGTGCTGTTCGACCTCGGGCACGTGAGCTCGTTCGAGCCGTTCCACAAGCTCATCAACCAGGGCTACATCCAGGCCTACGCCTACACCGACTCCCGCGGCGCCTACGTCCCGGCCGAGGAGGTCGAGGAGCGCGTCGACGGCTCGACCTCGACGTACTGGTACCAGGGCCAGGAGGTCGCGCGCGAGTACGGCAAGATGGGCAAGTCGCTCAAGAACATGGTGACCCCCGACCAGATGTACGCCGAGTACGGGGCGGACACCTTCCGCGTCTACGAGATGGCGATGGGACCGCTCGAGCTCTCCCGCGCGTGGGAGACGCGCGCGGTGAGCGGCGCGCAGCGATTCCTCCAGCGGGTGTGGCGGCTCGTCGTCGACGAGGCCACCGGCGCGTCGACCGTCACCGAGGAGCCGGCGGACGAGGCGACGCGCACGGTCCTCCACGAGACGATCGCCGGAGTCCGCGACGACATGGAGCACTTCCGCTTCAACACCGCGATCGCCAAGCTCATCGTCCTCACCAACCACCTCACCAAGGTGGGCACCGCCCCGCGCGAGGTCATCGAGCCGCTGACGATCATGCTCGCCCCGCTCGCCCCGCACATCGCCGAGGAGATCTGGGAGATGCTCGGGTACACGGAGACGATCACCTATGTGCCGTTCCCGGTGCACGACGAGTCCTACCTCGTGCCCGACACCGTGACGTGCGTCGTGCAGGTCAAGGGCAAGGTGCGCGATCGCCTCGAGGTCGCCCCCGACATCGATGCCGCCGAGCTCGAGCGCCTCGCGCTCGAGTCGCGCGGCGCCCAGCGCTCGCTCGCCGGCGCCGGGGTCCGGAAGGTCATCGTGCGGGCGCCCAAGCTCGTCAACATCGTCCCCGACGCCTGAGGGTCGAGCACCCCGGCGGGGCGGGTGCGCCCCGCCGGGTGAAACACCCGTGTCACATCGAGCCGATATCCTGAGCGCATGAGTGCTTTCGCCGACACCATCCGCCAGGCCCTCGGGGTGCAGCCGACGATCGATCCGGCGCGCGAGGTCGAGCGCCGCGTCCAGTTCCTCGTCGAGTACTGCCTCACCGCCGGGGCCGCGGGATTCGTGCTCGGGATCTCCGGCGGGCAGGATTCGACGCTCGCCGGGCGCCTCGCCCAGCTCGCCGCGGAGGAGCTGCGGCGGCGCCGGCACGGGGCGCAGTTCTGCGCCGTGCGCCTGCCGTACCGCACCCAGCACGACGAGGACGACGCCCAGATCGCGCTCAGGTTCATCACCGCGGACGAGGTCCTCACCGTCAACATCGCCGGCGGCACCGACGGGATGGCCGCCGACCTCGACACGGCGCTCGGCCACCCGATCACCGATTTCAACAAGGGCAACGTCAAGGCCCGGATGCGGATGGTGGCGCAGTACGCGATCGGCGCGGAGCGCAGGCTCCTCGTCATCGGCACCGACCACGCGGCGGAGGCGGTCACCGGGTTCTTCACCAAGCACGGCGACGGAGCCGCGGACATCCTCCCGCTCGCGGGCCTGACGAAGCGCCAGGGCAAGCAGCTGCTCGCCCACCTCGGCGCCCCGGAGAGCACCTACCTCAAGGCGCCGACCGCGGACCTGCTCGACGACCAGCCCGGTCAGACCGACGAGTCCTCGCTCGGGCTCACCTATGAGCAGATCGACGACTACCTCGAGGGCCGCGAGGTCGACCCGGCGGTCGCGGAGAGGATCGAGGCCCGGTACTGCTCGACCGAGCACAAGCGGCGGACCCCGGTCGACCCGCAGGACTCGTGGTGGATCCGGCAGTAGCCGTCCGTCTCAGTTGCCGCCCACGGCGAACCCGGCGGCTGCCGCGAGCGCGCTGAGCAGCAGGGTGCCTGCGGCGTAGAGCACCGCCGCCGTCCTGCGGGACGCGAGCAGCAGGCGCCAGACGTCGACGAACGCGGTCGAGAACGTCGTGAAGGACCCGAGGAACCCGGTGCCGAGCACGACCCCTGCGGCATCCGACGACCCGGCGACGAGCCCGAGCGCGGCGCTGCCGACGATGTTGACGAACAGGATCGACAGCGGTCGCGCAGTCTCCGGGAGGATGCGCGTGAGCCCGGTATCGAGCACGTGGCGCACGACGGCACCCGCTCCTCCCGCGAGGCAGAGGAGGGCGATCATCGGCCGCCCCTGGGAGCCAGCGCGGCATCCGTCCCGGCCGGGGAGCCGTCCGGGCGACGCAGGTGCGATCCGACCCACCAGCCGAGGGCAGCGATGAGCACCCCGCCGACGGCGAATCCGGCTCCGGCGACGACGGCGGCGACCGGATCCGTCGCGACGAGCCGCGCGCCGAGCGCTGAGCACGTGGTGAGCGAGCCGCAGATGCCGGTGCCGAGGAACAGTCGGAGGCCCCGGGCGCGCGGGGTGTCGCGGTGGAGGAGTGTGCTGAGGAGAAGACCGAGGACGCCGGTGCCGATCCCGTTGACGAGCGCGAGCGGGACGAATCCGGGGAGGTCATCCGGTCCCGCAGTGAGGGCCGCGCGCAGCGCGGTGCCGACGATCCCGCCGCCGAACACGAGGAGCAGCGCCCCGGGTCCGAGGGCGCGGGCGGCGCTCATCCCAGGACGTCGTTCTCCAGCGCGGTGCGCTCGAAGGCCTGCCGGGCGCGGACGAAGGCGTCGATCCGCTGCTCCCCGGTCTCACGCGCCTCGGCGAACTCGCGCCAGCCGCCCTCGCGCTCGTCCCCGGGCATGATCTCGAGGCGGCCTGCGGTGTCCTGCGTCTGCTCGCCGAACCATGCGGAGAGCGCGGCCCCGGCGCGGTGGAGATCCATGAAGGCGAAGTGCGAGGCGGGGTTCTCGAAGCTCGTGTGCGAGAACTCGTCGAGGAACGTCCGGAGCGGATCGAGCAGCCCGGCGGGCACCGGGCTGAAGCCCGACTCGATGCGCAGCTCCTGGATCAGACCGGAGCCGGTGGGGAACAGCTCGCGGATGCGCTCGGCGCGCACGGTGTCGGCGCTCGGCTCGTCCTCGGCGACGGGGCTCAGGGTCACCCCGCCGATCGCGGCGTGGGCCTGTGCGAGCCGGGCGTTGAGGTCGTCGATGCGATCCTGGGTGCGCGTCCACTCGAGGAACCACAGGAGCAGGACCCCGATGACGACGAGGACGCCGAGCAGGCCGATGATCCACGCGGAGGGATGGATCGGCGGGACGAGGAAGAGGATGAGGAGCACGCAGGCGGTGGCTCCGAGCAGCAGGGCCGCCGGGGAGTTGACGAGGAAATCACCGAAACGCTTCACGCCCCCAGCGTAGCCAATGCGCGTCCGGCCGATGCGCGGGAGAGAACCGTGTCGCTCTATGCTGGGGACGGGCGCCCCGCCCATCGTCGAGAGCAAGGACGGAAGAGCATGAGCACGATCTCGGTCATCGGATGCGGCTACCTCGGTGCGGTGCACGCCGCCGCGATGGCGTCCCTCGGACACCGCGTGTTCGGCGTCGACGTCGATGAGCGCAAGATCGCCGCGCTGTCCGAGGCCCGGGCGCCGTTCTTCGAGCCGGGGCTTGAGGAGCTCCTCGCCTCCGCGCAGAGCGACGACGGGACACCTGCCCGCCTGACCTTCACCACCGACATCGCCGACGCGGCGGAGGCCACGGTCCACTTCGTGTGCGTGGGCACCCCGCAGCGGCGCGGCGAGTTCGCCGCCGATCTCACCTATGTCGACGCGGCGGTCGAATCCCTCCTCCCCGTCCTCAAGGCCGGCGACCTCGTCGTCGGCAAGTCGACCGTCCCGGTCGGCACCGCGGAGCGGCTGGCGGAGATTATCCGCCCCACCGGGGCGGAGCTCGCGTGGAACCCGGAGTTCCTCCGCGAGGGCCATGCCGTCGACGACACCATCACCCCCGACCGGCTCGTCTACGGCGTGCCCGGCGGGGAAGCCGGGGAGCAGGCGACCGCCGCTCTCGACGAGGTGTACCGGACGACCCTCGACGCGGGGACCCCACGCCTCGTCGCCGACTACGCGACGGCCGAGCTCGTCAAGACCGCGGCGAACTCGTTCCTCGCGACGAAGATCTCCTTCATCAACGCGATGGCCGAGCTGTGCGAGGCCTCCGGTGCCGACGTCACCCTGCTCGCCGATGCGATCGGGATGGACGACCGGATCGGCCGGAAGTTCCTCAACGCCGGCCTCGGGTTCGGCGGCGGCTGCCTGCCCAAGGACATCCGGGCGTTCATGGCGCGCGCGGGCGAGCTCGGCGCGGACCAGGCGGTGGCGTTCCTCCGCGAGATCGACTCGATCAACATGCGGCGCCGGGTGCGGATGGTCGACCTCGCCCGCGAGGTCGTCAACGGATCATTCATCGGTAAGAACATCACCGTGCTCGGCGCCGCATTCAAGCCCGACTCCGACGACGTGCGCGACTCGCCGGCGCTCGGCGTCGCCGGACTCATCAACCTCCAGGGCGGCACCGTGACGGTGACCGATCCGGAGGCGACCGACAACGCCCGCCGTCTGTTCCCCGACCTCGGCTACGAGGCGGACCTCGAGACCGCGCTGCGCGGGGCCGACGCCGTGCTGCTGCTCACCGAGTGGAAGCAGTACCGCGAGCTCCATCCGGAAGAGGTCGGCGAGCTCGTCCGCGGTCGCGCGATCGTCGACGGCCGCAACGTCCTCGACCCGGCCGAGTGGCGCGCCGCCGGCTGGACCTACCGGGCGCTGGGCCGCCCGTGAGCACCGCCGTCCTCGTCGACTCGACCGCGCAGCTGTCCGTGGAGCAGCGCGCGGAGTTCGACGCCGCGCTCGGCGGCCTGTTCCGGGTCGTCGACCTCAGCGTCGAGGTCGGGGAGGAACTGCGCCGGGACAGCGACTGGACCCCGGCCGAGCTGTGCTCCGCGATGCGCGGGGGCGCCCGGGTGCAGACCTCGCTGCCGAGTCCCGAGGACTTCTCCGCAGCGCTGCGCGCGGTCGCCGAGGCCGGTGCCGCCGACGCGATCGTTCTCACCCTGCCCGCAGTGCTCTCCGGCACCCACGGATCGGCCGCGAGCGCAGCGGCGGAGCATCCGGAGCTCACCGTCCACCTCGTCGATTCCCGGACGACCTCGGCGGGGCTCGCCGGGGCCGTCGCGGTGGCGGTCGCCGGACTCGCCGCCGGGCTGCAGGCGGCGGCCGTCGCCGGCGAGGTCGAGGACTGGTGCAGCGCGGAGACCCGGACCTTCTTCATCCCCGAGGACCTCGAATACCTGCGCCGGGGCGGCCGGATCGGGCGGGCGGCCTCGCTGCTCGGCCGCGCGCTGTCGATCACGCCGGTGCTCGGCCTGCGCGAGGGGGCGGTCGTGCCGCTCGCCCGCGTCCGGACGACTGCGCGCGCCGAGGACCGGCTCGTCGCCCTCGTCGCCGAATCGTGCGCGGAGTACCGGGAGCGCTCCGCCGACGCCGTGATCGAGATCGTCGTGCTCCATCCCGAGGCGACGCTCGGCGAGGCCGGGGACGGCACACGACGAGTGCACGCCGCTCTCACGGCCGCCGACATCCCGGGCGAGGTGCACGTCCGCACCGCGGTCCTCTCCACCGTCATCACCGCCCACGTGGGCCCCGGCGCGCTCGGCGTCGCAGTCCAGACCCGGCCGTAGCGGAAGGCGCCCCGCCGCGGGCGCCGTCCCGTTCGCAGGTCACCGCGGCGCCGTCGGGTGCGGCTCCGGTGCGTGGACCGGGCGGCGTCCGTCCACAGGGCCGGAGATGCCGCACGCGACGGCCCGGCACCGGCCTAGCGTCGTGCCATGGCCCCCTCACCAGACGACCGGTTCGCAGTGCTCGTCGGGCGCGGGTCGGGGAACGGGTGGCGACCCGCGGATCTCCTCGACGAGGAGGACGACGACGAACCCCGCTCGCGGCCGGTGCCGACGAGGATCGCTGTCCTCGCGGTGCTCGGCGTGCTCGTCGCCGGGATCGTCGCCTTCGTCCTGTTCGCCCCCGGTGCCGGGCCCGTCGACGTCATCGGTCCGGACCCGGTGTCCGCGACCACGGCGGTCGACCCCGCTGAGGCCGCGGGCGGGCCGTCCGCCGGTCCGGGAGGCTCCGGCACCGCTGCAGCGACCGAGCTCACCGTCCACGTCGTCGGCGCGGTCGAGGATCCCGCCGTCGTCACCCTGCCCGCCGGAGCCCGCGTCGCCGATGCCCTGGCAGCAGCCGGTGGAGCCACCGCGGAGGCCGACACGGCCGCGATCAACCTCGCCCGCGCGCTCGTCGACGGCGAACAGATCGTCGTTCCGGTCCGTGGCGAACAGGCAGCCGGCGCCGCACCGCCCGGCGCCGCGCCGCCGGGAGCCGCGCCCGGGGCTGCTCCGCCCGGAAGTCCGGGCGGCGAGCCCGGGACCCCGGTCAACATCAACACCGCGGACGCCGCCGCGCTCGACACGCTGCCCGGGGTGGGTCCGGCCACTGCGGAGGCGATCATCACCCACCGCACCGAGCACGGTCCCTTCGCCGCAGTGGACGACCTCGTCGACGTCCCCGGGATCGGCGAAGCGACGCTCGCCCGTCTGCGCGATCTCGTCACGGTGTGAGCCCGGTGGCCGGGACGCGACCGCCGCGGAGGGGAGCACGCGGCGCGGCTGTGGTCCGGACCGTGCTCGGCCGGGCGCGCATCCGGGTCGTCGAGAGGGCCGCCAGCCTCCGTCTCGCGGCTGCCGCAGGCGCCGCATGGCTGGCGGCCGTCCTCCCGGCCGCCGGCTGGCTTCCCGCCCTCGGGGCGTTCCTGTGCGCCGGGATCGCCGCCTGTGCGCTCTGCATCCCGGACCGCTCTCGTAACCGGATCCGCAGCGAGACCCCGGCGGACCGTCGGAGCGGGCGCCGGGCAGTCCGCTGGGCGATCTCCGTCGCCCTCCTCGCCGCAGCGGCCGCAGCCGGGGTCCTCACCGCGCGCACGCTCGTCCCGCCCGAACCCGCGTCCCTGTCCACGGAGGCGACGGTGATCACCGACGCCGTCACCGGCCCCTCCGGCGCGCACCGCGCCGAGCTCCGGACCCGGGCCGGTCCGGTGACGCTCATCACCCACGATGTGCCGCCGGCCGCGGGCAGCCGGGTCCGCGTGAGCGGTCGGATCGATCCCTCCGGCGGCAGTCCCGTGCTCTTCCCGGACGAGCCCGTGGAGGTCATCGCCGATCCGGGTGCGCCCTGGCGGGTGCGGGCCGCGGCCCGAGAGTTCCTCGTCCGCGCCGCTCTCGGGGGACCGGGGCCGGTTGCGCACGACGGGGCGGGTCTGCTGCCGGGCCTTGTCGTCGGGGACACCGGGCACCTGGCGCCCGGGCTCGAGGACGCGATGCGGACGGTCTCGCTCGCGCATCTCACCGCGGTGTCGGGGTCGAACATCTCGATCGTCGCCGTGACTGTGATGTGGACCGTCCGGCGGGTGGTGGCCCGGCGGGGCTGGGCGATCGGGGCCGCGGTATGCGTCACCGCGGGCTACGTGTTCGTCGTGGGACCGGAGCCGAGCGTCATCCGGGCCGCCGCGATGGGGCTCGTCGGGGCGGTCGTGCTCGTGCGGGGCAGCGGGACCCCGGGGACGGCGGTGCTCGCCACTGCGGTCATCGGGGTGCTCATCCTTCGCCCCTCGCTCGCGAGCCAGGCGGGCTTCCACCTGTCGGTCGCGGCCACCGCCGCCCTCGTGCTGCTGGGGCCGGGGCTCACCGCGCGCCTCTACGCGCGGGGTGTGCCGTTCCCGGTCGCGACCGCGCTCGCGGTGCCGCTCACCGCGCAGATCGGTGTCACCCCGGTCCTCCTCGGCATCGGCGGCACGATGAGCGCCTGGGCGGTTCCCGCGAACGTGCTCGCCGCGCCGCTCGTCGCCCCGGCCACCCTGCTCGGCATCCTCGTCCTCGGCCTCGGGGTCGTCGCGGCCCTCGCCGGCACGACGGCGGGGCCGATCGCGCTCCTCGGCGGGCTGCTCGCGGCCCCGGCGGTGCTGTGCGCCTGGTGGATCGCCCGGCTCGCCCGGGTCGCCGTCGCGCTGCCGGCTGCGGTGTGGCCGTGGCCGGCGGGATCGACCGGGATCGTCCTCGCGATCGGGATGGCGCTCGGACTCGCGCTCGCCGTGCTCGTGAGCACCCGCGCCGCACTCGTGCTCGGTGCGGGTCTGCTCGTCCTCTGCCTGTGCGCGGGCTCGCTCGTCGCGCTCGGCGGGCGCAGGCTGCCGCCGGACTGGCAGGTCCTCGTGTGCGACGTCGGACAGGGCAGCGCGGCGCTCGTCCGGCTGTCGGAGGACTCCGGTCTGCTCGTCGATGCCGGACCCGACGCCGCCGCGGTGGACGACTGCCTCACCCGGGCCGGAACCGAGCGGGTCCACCTCCTCGTCTCGCACTACGACGGCGACCACATCGCCGGTCACCCGGGAGCGACGCGCGGGCGGACCCTCACCGGCATCGATCATCCGCTCGGCGCGGGGGAGCACCGCCGGGCGCACGCCCTGCGCGACGCCCACCCCGGCGTCCCGGTGACCGAGCTCGGCGCGGGAGCGGCGTTCGCCTCCGGTGAGGTGCAGTGGGAGATCCTGTGGCCGCGTCCGGGCGCCCCGATCGCCGAGGGGGACACGAATGCGGGATCGGCGGTCGTGCTCGTCACCGCGCCGGGGCTGAGCGTGCTCCTCCCCGGTGACATCGGGGAGCCCGAACAGCGGCGCCTCGCCCGCACCGTCCCGCCCGTCGACGTGCTCCTCGCCCCGCACCACGGTTCGGCGGACCTGAGCCCGGAGTTCTTCACCGCCGCCGCACCGCGGCTGGGCGTCGTCTCGGTGGGGGAGGACAACGACTACGGCCACCCGAGCCCGGCGAGCCTCGCGGCGTTCGGCCCCGCACCGGTGATGCGCACCGACCGGTGCGGCACGGTCGCCCTCGTCGCCGGTCCGGCGGGCCCGCAGGCCGTGCCGCTCGACCCGGGTCCGGGGTGCGACCGGTGACGGCGCTCGGCCGCGCGCTCCCGCCGCGTCCGCGGCCACCGGTAGGGTGGGAACGTGGCAGCCAAGAAGACCCTCGTGACGTGGACCCGGGCCAAGCCGGCCCCCGTCGTCGTGATCTCCGGCGGCGAATCCGTGCTCGTGCGCAAGGCGCAGGATCGGATCGTCACCGCCTGCCGCAAGCACAAGGGCCTCGAGACCACGCACCTCGACGCCGCCCACTACGAGGCCGGCGCCCTCCCGCTGGCCGCCGCCCCCTCGCTCTTCGCGACGCGCAAGCTCGTCGTCGTCGACTCCGTGGCGCAGTGCGGGGACGACTTCCTCGCCGACGCCCTCGCATACGTCGGCGACGTCAACGAGGACGCCGTCGTCGTCCTCAAGCACTCCGGCGGCAACCGGGGATCGAAGCTCCTCACCGCGATCGACCGGGCCGGGTACCCGCGCATCGATGCGCAGGCGATGAAGAGCGAAGCGGACCGGCAGGCCTTCGCCGCAGCGGAGTTCACGCGCGCCGAACGCACGATCGAACCCCCGGCGCTCGGGGCGCTCATGAGCGCGCTCGGAGCGGATCTGTCCGAGCTCAACGCGGGGATCGAACAGCTCCTCCAGGACACCACCGGACCGATCACCGAGCAGATGGTCGACCGGTACTACGGCGGGCGCGTCGAGGCGACCGGATTCAAGGTCGCCGACGCCGCCGTCGCCGGGCGCTCAGCAGAAGCGCTCACCCTGCTCCGCCACGCCCTGGCCACCGGTTCCGACCCGGTGCCGCTCGTCGCCGCGGTGGCGCTCAAGCTCCGCACGATGGCCCGCGTCCAGGGACTCAGCGGCGGTTCGGGCCAGCTCGCCGCCGAGCTCAAGATGGCGCCGTGGCAGGTCGACCGGGCGCGCCGCGATCTCCGCTCGTGGAACGACGTCGCACTCGGCCGGGCGCTCCTCGAGGTCGCCCACGCGGACGAAGCGGTCAAGGGCGGCGGCCGGGACCCCGTCTACGCCGTCGAACGACTCGTCACCCGGGTGAGCGCCCAGGCCAGGGAGCACTGAGGCGAACCACCGCTGACACGAGAAGAGCCGGTCCCCGCACGATGCGGGAACCGGCTCTCGGCGCTCGGCGTCGGACGGCTCAGAGGCCGTTGACGAGCTTCGCGAGCTTCGACTTGCGGTTGGCTGCGTTGTTCTTGTGCAGCACGCCCTTCGACACGGCCTTGTCGAGCTTGCGCGACGCCGTCTGGAGGGCGGTCTTCGCCTCATCGGCGTTGCCGGCCTCGACCTGCTCGCGGACGGCGCGGATCACGGACTTGACCTCGGTGCGCACCTGCTTGTTGCGGAGGCGCGCCTTCTCGTTCGTCAGGTTCCGCTTGATCTGGGACTTGATGTTTGCCAACTTCGACACTCTTTCGTGTTCGTGTTCATGGATGGTCGCGAGGGCTGCCCGCACTCCGGTGGACGACAACGCGGGGAAACACGAGCGCCACGACTGTGGTGAGCGGGTGTACGTCCACCCGACCAGGGTGAGACACACACCGTGGTGAACATACAGCACACCAGCCTACACCGTTCACCCGCCGGTGCGCACCTCGACTCACCCGTCGGTGCGCACCTCGGCGACGATCTGCGAGAACAGCTGCATCGGGATGATCGCTCCCTCCCGGCGGACCGCCCGGTCGTCGATCCGGATCACCCGGTCGAGCCGGACCTCCGAGGGCCGTCCTCGGGAGTCCCAGTCGCCGGAACCGATGTTGATGTAGCGGGAGCGCCCGTCCGAGCGCACCTCGCCCACACCGCCGGGGACGTTGTCCTTGCTCGTGAGCATGAGCCCGAGGAGCCAGCGACCCTCGTGGCCGATGATGAGCACGGGGCGGTCCTTGCCCTTCGTGTGGTCCTCCTCGTACGGCACCCAACCCCACACGACCTCGCCGGGGTCGGCGTCGCCGTCGAGGTCCGGAGCGTAGCGCGGCCGGATCGGACCGGTGTGGTCCCCGGGATACCCTCCTGCGGGTCGCTGCGGGAAGCGCTGCCGGGGACGGGAGCGCGGAGCCGGCTTCGCCCGCCCGTACTCCGAGGCGTCCCGGCGTCCGCGGTCGGCCCGGCCGCGGCGCTGTCCGCGGTCGGCCGTGCGCCCGTCGGAGTGCGAGGGACCGGACCGGTCCGGCTGCTCAGGGCGCTCCTCGAGGACCCGCGCCGGTGCCCGGCCGCCGAGCAGGTCGCTGAGCGCGCTCCGGGCCGCGGGGTCCTGGAGCTTCCGGGAGGCGTAGCGGATGCCGCTGCGCACGCCGGCATCGACGGCGCGTCGGGCGAGGTTCTTCAGACTCATGCGACTCACGATACCGGCTGTCCGGGAGCGTCGGCCCGCGTCGTCGGGAGTGCGAAGTCGGCCTCGATGGGGAAGTGATCGGAGGGGTACTGCTTCCCGCGGCCGAAGAGATTCACCGAGGTGCGGACGGGGTGCAGCCCGCTGGAGTGGAGGATCCAGTCGATCCGCTTGTTCTCCCGCCGCGGGCCGCGGTAGGCGTGGAAGGTGTTGATGTCCGAGTCCGGTGCCGGAGCGCCGAGGACCGCGTCGGCCAGGCCGCCCTCGGAGAGCAGCCGCGCGTGCACGGGGGAGTCCTGGGTGACGTTGAAGTCGCCGGTGAGGATGCACTCGCGGCCGTCCGCCTCGGCGACGGCGGCGAGCAGGGCGTCGACGGACCGCTCCCGGGACCGTTCGGACCGGTGATCGAGGTGGGTGTTGAGGAAGCGGATCCCCGTGCCGGTGAGGAGATCGGTGCAGTCGACGACCGTGAGGGTGCGCGGATGGCGGGCGCCCCACGAGATCGAGCCGGCCACCCGCGGGCGATCGGACAGCCAGCGCACATCGACGGCGTCGATGCCGATCCGGCGCGCGTCGTAGACCACGGCGGTGAATTCCCCCGAGTCCCCACCATTGCGTCCCTCGCCGAGCCACACGTAATGCTCCGGCAGCCCGTCGACGAGCTCGGTGAGCTGCCGGAGCACGCCCTCCTGGGTGCCGACGAGGTGCGGCGCGGAATCCCGGAGCATCGCGGCGGCGACCGGCCGCCGCCGGCGCCACGGGTTCCGGTCGAGTGCGGGGTAGCGGAGGTTGTAGCTCATCACGGACAGGGGTGCGGTACCGCCGGTGTCGTCGACCATGGCGCCCAGTCTAGGACCCGCGCGGTGTGGAACAATGGGGGATCGGTCCACGAGAAAGGGAACCCACGTTCTATGGCACCTCAGGTGAGCGAGTCCGCAGCCTCCCGGATCGCGGTCGCGTCGACGCCGCCGGAGCTCATTCGCAACTTCTGCATCATCGCGCACATCGACCACGGCAAGTCGACCCTCGCCGACCGGATGCTGCAGATCACCGGGGTGGTGCAGCCGCGCGACATGCGCGCCCAGTACCTCGACCGCATGGACATCGAGCGCGAGCGCGGGATCACCATCAAGTCGCAGGCGGTGCGGATGCCGTGGGAGGCCGACGGCACGCCCTTCGCCCTCAACATGATCGACACCCCCGGCCACGTCGACTTCACCTATGAGGTGTCGCGCTCGCTCGCCGCCTGCGAGGGAGCCCTCCTCCTCGTTGACGCGGCGCAGGGCATCGAGGCCCAGACGCTCGCGAACCTCTACCTCGCGCTCGAGAACGACCTGACGATCATTCCGGTGCTCAACAAGATCGACCTGCCGGCCGCGCAGCCGGAGAAGTACGCCGAGGAGCTCGCCAACCTCATCGGGTGCGAGCCCGAGGAGTGCCTCCTCGTGTCCGGCAAGACCGGGGAGGGGGTCGAGGAGGTCCTCGACCGCATCGTCACCGACATCCCGGCACCGCAGGGCGACGCCGACGCCCCGGCGCGCGCGATGATCTTCGACTCCGTCTACGACACCTACCGGGGCGTCGTGACCTACGTCCGCGTCGTCGACGGCAGCCTCGCCCCGCGCGAGAAGATCGCGATGATGTCGACCCAGGCCACCCACGAGCTCCTCGAGATCGGGGTGTCCTCCCCGGAGCCCACGCCCAGCCAGGGCCTCGGCGTCGGGGAGGTCGGCTACCTCATCACCGGCGTCAAGGACGTCCGCCAGTCGCGGGTCGGTGACACGGTGACCTCGGCCCGGACCCCGGCGACCGAGGCGCTCGGCGGGTACCAGGACCCCAAGCCGATGGTGTATTCGGGGCTGTTCCCGATCGACGGCTCGGACTACCCGGTGCTCCGCGATGCGCTCGACAAGCTCAAGCTCAACGACGCCGCGCTCGTCTACGAGCCGGAGACCTCGGTGGCACTCGGCTTCGGATTCCGCTGCGGGTACCTCGGGCTCCTCCACCTCGAGATCGTCCGCGA
The DNA here is from genome assembly GCF_900184225.1 of Brevibacterium ihuae. Lineage (NCBI taxonomy): Bacteria > Bacillati > Actinomycetota > Actinomycetes > Micrococcales > Brevibacteriaceae > Brevibacterium > Brevibacterium ihuae. Next base: position 223,821 of record NZ_FXWZ01000002.1, read on the forward strand.
GCGCCTCGAGCGCGAGTTCGATCTCGACCTCATCTCCACCGCCCCGAGCGTGATCTACCACGTGACGATGGAGGACGGCACCGAGCACGAGGTGACCAACCCCTCGGAGTTCCCCGACGGCAAAGTCCGCGAGGTCCGCGAGCCGATGGTGCGCGCCACCGTCCTCACCCCGGCCGACTTCGTCGGCGCCGTGATGGAGCTGTGCCAGTCGAAGCGCGGTCAGATGCAGGGCATGGACTACCTGTCCGAGGACCGGGTCGAGCTCCGCTACCGGATGCCGCTCGCGGAGATCGTCTTCGACTTCTTCGACCAGCTCAAGTCGCGCACCAAGGGCTACGCGTCCCTCGACTACGACAACGACGGCGAGGACGCGGCCGCGCTCGTGCGGGTCGACGTGCTCCTCCACGGCGATCCCGTCGACGCGTTCTCCTCGATCGTCCACAAGGACCGCGCCTACTCCTACGGCGTGATGATGGCCGGCAAGCTCAAGGACCTCATCCCGCGCCAGCAGTTCGAGGTGCCGATCCAGGCCGCGGTCGGCTCGCGCATCATCGCCCGCGAGACGATCCGCGCGATCCGCAAGGACGTGCTCTCCAAGTGCTACGGCGGCGACATCAGCCGCAAGCGCAAGCTGCTCGAGAAGCAGAAGGAGGGCAAGAAGCGGATGAAGATGGTCGGCCGGGTCGAGGTGCCGCAGGAGGCCTTCATCGCCGCGCTGTCCGCCGACGACTCGAAGTCGGAGAAGAAGTAGCCGACCCGGCCTCAGGCGCGACCGGCGAGCTGCTGGGCATAGGCCCAGCGGGAGTTGATCTCGGCGAGGATCCGCGCATCGCGCACCGGGACCGAGGAGGTGTAGCTCACGCCTGCGCCGGTGACGGTGACGTCGACGTACCCGGTCGTGCGCTCCTCCTTGGCCAGCAGGAACAGCAGGCTGAAGAAGGTCAGGACGAAGAATCCGCCGATCGCCAGCGCGATCGCCCAGCCCGGGGTCGATCGCGTCGTCCATGTCCGGTCGGCGAGGAAGAAGCGCGCCTGGTGGAGGGGGATCGAGCCCGCCGGGGTGTGCACGCCGGTGCTCGTCACCGCGATGCCCGGGAAGTCGACGAACGGGATCTCCTCGTGCGCCGAGGTCAGCGGTCCGGTGTGCGGAACCTGCCCGTACCGGGACGTGTGCCAGGTGCGCGGACCCGAGATCCCCTGGTAGTCGGGCGGCATCGGCGTTCCCTGCGCCTCCTGCGCGGAGCGCGCGGACGGATCGTACGGAGCTGACATGCGTTCCTCCCGAGGGGTGAGCGGTCCCACACATCATAGGCGTCCTCGGCGGTCGGGCGCATGTGCCACGATGGAGGGATGCCCGCACAGCCCCCGGGGGAGACCCCACCGCGCGACGGCGCCCTCCCCGCCTCCGCGGCGCACGGTGCCGAGGACCGCACCTTCAGCCTGTACGTCCACGTGCCCTACTGCCGCGTGCGCTGCGGCTACTGCGACTTCAACACCTACACCGCCGAGGAGCTCGGCCCCGGAGCCTCGCGGGCGGACTTCCGCGACGGGATCCGGGCGGAGCTCGACCTCTCCGTCCGGGTGCTCGAACGGGCCGCGGTGCCCGGCAGACCGGTGGAGACGGTGTTCTTCGGCGGAGGGACCCCCACCCTGCTCCCGGCCGAGGTGCTCGCCGGGGTGCTCGACGACATCCGGGCGCGCTTCGACCTCGCACCCGGCGCGGAGATCACCACCGAGGCCAACCCCGACACCCTGAGCCCGGCCTACCTCGCGATCCTCGCGGCGGCCGGATTCACCCGGGTGTCGCTCGGCATGCAGTCGGCGGTGCCGCATGTGCTCGCCACCCTCGATCGGACGCACGACGCCGCCCGGATCCCCGAGGTCGTCGCCTGGGTCAAGGACGCCGGCCTCGACGTCAGCCTCGATCTCATCTACGGCACGCCGGGGGAGTCGCTCGCCGACTGGGAGACCACGGTGCGGGCGGCCGTCGGATGCGCGCCCGACCACGTGTCCGCGTACTCGCTCATCGTCGAGCCGGGAACCCGGATGGGGATGCAGGTGCGCCGCGGGGAGCTGCCCATGCCCGACGACGACGACCTCGCCGACAAGTACGAGCTCGCCGAATCGCTCCTCGCTCCCGCCGGGTACGCCTGGTACGAGGTGAGCAACTGGGCCCGCGGGCCGGAGCACCGCTGCCGGCACAATCTCGCCTACTGGCGCAATGCGGACTGGTGGGGCTACGGGGCCGGGGCGCACTCGCACATCGGCGGCACGCGGTTCTGGAACGCCAAGCACCCGCGGGCCTGGGCGGACCGGCTGCGCGCGGGCGATTCGCCGGCGATCGGTCGGGAGGTGCTCGACGCGCCGGTCCGGGAGCTCGAGAGGATCATGCTCGCCGCCCGCATCGAGCACGGTCTCACGATCGCGTCGCTGCCGGCCGGGGCCCGCGCGACGGTGCAGGAGTTCGTCGCCGAGGGTCTGCTCGAGCGGTCCGCGGCCGAGGCCGGCCGCTGGGCGCCGACGCTACGCGGACGCCTCCTCGCCGACGCGATGGTCCGCAGGCTCGCCGATCACCTGGGGTGAGGCGGCCCGCCCGGGATCAACGGAAGAACGGGATCGCCGGGCGCAGACGGAGAACCGTGCCGGTGAACCCCGCGGCGGCTGCCGCGATCTCGGCGACGGTCCAGTAGAGCACGAAGAGGAGCGAGGGGAGCAGGAGGAGCGCGGCGCGCCCGTCGGTTGCCTCGGCGAGGGCGGCGACGACCATGCCGACGACGAAGACATAGGTCACGGCGGCGAGGGCGACGGTGATGACGAGGTTGAGCGACTGCCGGCAGTGCTCCCTGACGAAGGGCGATGCACGCCGACCGTAGGCGTAGTACATGATCACCGGGGCGAGGGCACCGAGGACGAGGGCGGTGAGGAGATGCATCGATCCGGCGACCGTCGTCTCGGTGGAGTCGGCGCGCCACAGTCCCTTCCCGCGCGAACCGTACGCCGCCTCGGGGATGAACCGGGAATCGAACGGCCCCCGCCGGCGGCGGAGCCGGTGCGAATCCGCTGGGCGGGCGCGCTCGTCACCGGATGAACTCGATGACGAGCGGGATGCGGTACCCCGCTCCCTCGTTCGCCTTGACGCACGCGATGATCTCGAAGGCGGCGAGGGCCAGCAGCGGGAGGAGCGCGGCGTAGACGATGACGAAGCCGAGCCCGAAGGTCACGAGCGCGAGGACGAAGCCGAGGATGCCGGACACGATGAATCCCGCGATCGTCCAGAGGAGATAGCTGATCTGGGCGTTGAGGGCATGGCGCGCATGATCGCGGATGAACGGCGACTCGTCCTTCTTGAGCACGAACAGCACGAGCGGCACGATGAATCCGGTGAGGAGGGCGCCGAGGTGGACGAACATCGCCATCTGGCGCTCGTCCGGATCGGCCTGCCAGTACCGGGCCGAACCCGGCCCGTGCGCGCCCACCGGATGGGGCCCGGTCAGCGGGACGCCCGCCCGGGCGGATCCCGGCGGCGGCCGGTGGAATGGGGGCTGGGCATGCGCAGGCTGCTGCGGGGGAGGGACGTGTCCGTGCGGGTGCGGGTGTGCCATGGGGAATCCGGGGGAGGGACGTGTCCGTGCGGGTGCGGGTGTGCCATGGGGAATCCTCTCGAGGGGCCGGGACGAGGACGCGCCCCGCTCCGGGGTTCGGCGCGGGGCGCGTGCGGTGGGTCGGATCAGGTCACTTGACCATGTCGGCCTTCATCGGGATCCGGTACCCCTCGCCCTTGTTCGCGGCGACGGCAGCGATGATCTCGAAGATCGCGTAGACGATCGCCGGGATGAAGGCGAGCCAGATCGTGAAGATGCCGATGATGACGAACATCAGCGGGATGCTGATGAGCATGATGCCGTACATGAGGATGGCGTTCATGATCTGCGCGTTGAGCGACTGGCGTGCGTGCTCGCGGACGAAGGCGGACTCGTCCTTCTTCATGATGAACATGATGAGCGGCATGATCCAGCCGATGAGGAGGGTGCCGATGTGCGTCCACATCGCCGCCGAGCGCTCGGCCTCGGTGGGCTGCCAGAACTGTGCGGAGCCGGCGCCGTAGGCGTGCGGGGGCAGCGGGTGGCGCAGGCCCGGGCCCGGAGGCCGGCTCTGCTGCATCCCGCCCATCGCCGGCCGGCCGTAGGGCTGCTGGCCGTAGGACTGCGGCTGGGAGCCGTAGGGCTGCTGCGGCTGGGACCCGTATGCCGGCCCGCCCTGGGGCTGGGATCCGTACGCGGGTCCGCCCTGCGGCTGCGAACCGTACGGCTGCTGCGGTTGGGAGCCGTAGGGCTGCTGGGGCTGGGATCCGTACGCGGGTCCGCCCTGCGGCTGCGAGCCGTAGGGCTGCTGCTGGCCGGAGGTGTAGGTGGGGGGCATGGGTCGGCCGGGATCCTGGCCGTAGGGCTGCTGCGACATGCGGGGAACTTCCTTTCCGAAGCGGCGCGCACGGATGCGGTACGGTCCTACGCTATGCCACCGCGCCTCTCGGCGCATGCCCCGGGTGTTCCGATTCGGCCACACCGGCGGTCGGCCGGGCGGTCCGGGGGACCGGCGACCGGCCTCAGCCCGCCTCCGGATCCACCGTGACGAAGTCGATGAGCTCCTCGACCCGACCGGAGAGCGCCGGGTCGACGTCGGCGATCGTCGACACCGAGCGGAGTATCCGCTGCCAGGCGCGGGCCACGTCGCGGTGGTCGCGGGCCGGCCAGCCGATCCGCCGCAGCACGCCGGTCTTCCAGTCCTCGCCGCGCGGCACCGCGGGCCAGGCCGGGATCCCCACCACGGCGGGACGCACCGCCTGCCAGATGTCGACGTAGGGGTGGCCGATGACGTGCACCACCCCGGCGAAGCGCGGATCCCGGGTCACCGCATCGGCGATGCGCATCTCCTTCGTTCCCGCGACGAGGTGATCGGCCAGGATCCCCACGCGGTGGTCCCGGTCGGGTGCGAACTCCGCGAGCTTCGCGGCGACGTCGTCGAGCCCGCCGAGCGGCTCGACGACGACCCCCTCGACCCGCAGGTCGTCGCCCCAGATCTTCTCGACGAGCTCGGCGTCGTGCTTGCCCTCGACCCAGATCCGGGAGCCGCGCGCCACCCGGGCGCGGGCCTCGGGCACGGCCACCGAGCCCGAGGCGGTCCTCCGGGGCGCGCGGGTGCGCGGTGCGGGGCGGACGAGCCGCACGGGAGCGCCGTCGATGAGGTATCCGGGGCCCAGCGGGAACGGGCGGGACCGACCGCGCCGGTCCTCGAGATGGACGACGTGCCCGGCGGTCGTCTTCTCGAAGCCGACGACGGCTCCGACCCAGCCGCTCTCCGCATCCTCGACGACGAGGCCGGGGGCGACGGGCACCTCGCGCGATTCCGGGCGTCGGCGGCTCCGGGGCGAGGAGGCCGACAGCACATCGCGGCCGTAGGGGTCGTGGTAGGTCATCCGGCCACTGTAGACGGCGAACGGCGGGATGCGCGGGAGGTCGGCGCGGGGGCGGCGCCGGTTTTGGGGGTCGTCGGCACTCCGGCGTAGGATTGGCACTCGAATCGTCGGAGTGCCAGAAGGGGGAGCGTGATGAATGACGGCCGCCGCGCCCGCGTGCTGCGGGCGATCGTCGAGGACTACGTCGCCACCAACGAACCCGTCGGCTCCAAGGCGCTCGTCGAGCGCCACGGGCTCCAGGTCTCCTCGGCCACGATCCGCAACGACATGGTCGCGCTCGAGCAGGAGGGCCTCATCGCCCAGCCCCACACCTCGGCCGGGCGGATCCCGACGGACAAGGGCTACCGGATGTTCGTCGACCGGCTCGACGAGGTCAAGCCGCTGTCGGCGGCGGAGAAGCGGGCGATCGCCCGGATCATCGAGCGGCCCGTCGACATCGACGACATGCTCGACCGGACCGTGCGGCTCCTCGCCTCGCTCACCCACCAGGTCGCCGTCGTCCAGTACCCGATGGCGACGACCTCCCGGGTCAAGCACCTCGAGTTCGTCGACATCGCTCCGCACCGGCTCCTCGTCGTCCTCATCACCGACTCCGGGCAGGTCGAGCAGCGCATCGTCGACACCGGGGCCCCGCTCGGGGAGACGGAGATCGCGCTGCTCCGCGACGCCTTCAACGATGCGCTCGACCGGGTCCGACTCGACCGGGTCGCGGCGGCATGCGAATCGGCGGCGGTGCCGCCGGTGCTGCGCGACACCGCCGCGGCGATCGGCGAGGTCATCAGCGATCTCGCCCGCTCGACCCGGCAGGACCGGCTCGTCATGGCCGGGACGGCGAACCTCGCCCGCTCCGGCCGGGACCTCGGCGCCCACATCGGCCCCCTGCTCGAGGCGTTCGAGGAGCAGGTCGTCCTGCTCAAGCTGCTGACCTCGATGGTCGCCGAGACCGGCCGGGTGAGCGTGCGCATCGGGCGGGAGAACCCGGTCGAGTCGTTCGCCGGCACCTCGGTCGTGGCGACCGGCTACGGCACCGACGACTCCGAGGCCAAGCTCGCCGTGCTCGGCCCCACCCGCATGGACTACCCGACCACGATGGCCGCAGTGCGCGCCGTCGCCAAGTACGTCTCCGTCATCCTCTCGGAATAGCAAAGGACCTCGCGTGAGCGATCACTACGCAACCCTCGGCGTCGAACGCGACGCCACCCCCGACGAAATCAAGAAGGCCTACCGCAAGCTCGCCCGAAAGCTCCACCCCGACGTCAACCCGGGGCACGAGACCGAGTTCAAGGAGGTCGCCGTCGCCTACGAGATCCTCTCGGATCCGAACAAGCGGAGGAACTACGACCTCGGCGGCTCGGGCTCCGGGCAGGGCTTCGGCGGAGGCGACTTCGGCGGCTTCTCCGACCTGTTCGAGACCTTCTTCGGCGGAGGCATGGGCGGCGGCCGTCCGCAGCCGGCCTCCCGCCGCCGCCGCGGCAAGGACGCGCTCATCGAGGTCGAGATCGACCTCGAGACCGCCGTGTTCGGCGGCACCGAGACCATCGAGATCGTCACCGCCGAGGCCTGCGGGACCTGCGACGGTGAGGGCGCCCGGCCGGGCACCTCGGCGGAGACCTGCTCCCTGTGCCACGGCACCGGCAGCATCCAGCAGATGACCCGCACCCTGCTCGGGCAGATGGTGACGAACCAGACCTGCAACAACTGCGGCGGCTACGGCACCCGCATCACCGACCCGTGCACGAACTGCGGCGGCGACGGCCGCGTGCGCGCCGAGCGCTCGCTGCCCGTCCGGGTCCCCGCCGGGGTGTCCGACGGCGTGCGCATCAAGCTCGCCGGCCAGGGTGAGGTGGGTCCCGGCGGCGGTCCGGCCGGCGACCTCTACCTCGAGATCTCCGTCGCCGACCACCCGGTGTTCACCCGCGACGGCGACCACCTCCGCTGCACCCTCACCGTGCCGATGACCGCGGCCGCGCTCGGCTCCGCGGTCCGGCTCGAGACCTTCGACGGCACGCAGACGATCGAGATCGAGGCCGGGCTGCAGTCCGGCACGGTCAAGCGGCTCGCCGGGCTCGGCGCCACCCGCCTGCGGCACGGTTCGCGCGGGGACCTCCTCGTCACCGTCGTCGTCCAGACGCCGGCCAAGCTCGACTCCCGACAGCGCGAGCTGCTCGAGCAGCTCGCCGAGGCCCGCGACGAGGTCGAGCCCGAAGCGCTCGTCGGAGAGCCCTCGAAGAGCCGCTTCAGCAGGATCCGCGAACGGTTCGCCGGCCGGTGACGCTGCCCGTCTACCTCGCGGCGGATCTCGCCGGGGCCGCCCCGGGAGCGCGGCTCGACTGCGGTCCCGAGGTCGCCGGGCACGCGGTGCGGGTGCGCCGGATGCGGGTGGGGGAGTCCCTCCAGCTCGTCGACGGCCGCGGCCTGCGGATCACCGGCACCCTCGTCGAGGCCGCGCCGGATGCCCTCACGCTCGAGGTCGCCGCGGTCGCGCGCGAACCCGAGCCGGATCCCGCTCTCATCCTCATCCAGGCGCTCGCCAAGCAGGACCGCGACCTCCAGGCGATCGAGGCCGCGACCGAGGTCGGCGTCGACGGCGTGGTCCCCTGGGCCGCGCAGCGCTCGATCGCCGACTGGCCGGCGAAGAAGCACGCGAAGATGGCCCAGAAGTGGGAGAACACGCTCCGCGCGGCGACCCTGCAGGCACGCCGCAGCCGCGTGCCCGCACTCGAGGAGCTGCGGCGCGGCACCAGCCTCGTCGAGGCGATTCTGCCCGGCGACCACGTGCTCGTCCTCCACGAGGAGGCCGAGGCGCACCTGCCCACCGGACTCGCACAGGCGCCCCGGGACGCCCGGCGGATCGTCCTCGTCGTCGGACCCGAGGGCGGGATCGCTCCGGAGGAGATCGCCGCCTGCACCGCGACGGGAGCGGTGCCGGTGCGCCTCGGCGACACCGTGCTCCGCGCCTCCTCGGCCGGGCCCGTGGGACTGGCGCTGTGCCAGACCCTGCTCGGCCGCTGGGCCGACCCGCCCGCCGCCCCGGACCCGAACGGATAGACTGACGCCGGTGCACACCGCAGCGAAAGGACACCCTCTGAACGTCGACACCCAGCCCTCCCGGGTCCGCCTGTCCGTCCCGGACGGCATCGATCTCGTCTCCCTCTTCGGCCCGGCCGAGGCCAATCTGCGCACGCTCGAGGAGCTCGCGCCGGACGCCTCCATCCACTGCCGCGAGCGCGACCTCACCGTCGAGGGCCCGGCGGCGACCGTCGATGCGCTCGTCGCGACCGTCGGCGAGCTCAAGAAGCTCGTGGCGGCCGGCCACCGGATCGACCCGGAGACCGTCGAGCGGGTGCACCGGATGGAGGTGCCCGGCGCCTCGGCCGCCGACGTGCTCGGGGAGAACATCCTCTCCTCCCGCGGCCGCACCGTGAGGCCCAAGACCTTCGGCCAGCACCAGTACGTGTCGGCGATCCGGAACCACACGGTGACCTTCGGCATCGGACCGGCGGGCACCGGGAAGACCTATCTCGCGATGGCGATGGCGGTCAACGCGCTCCAGCACAAGGACGTGTCGCGGATCATCCTCACCCGGCCCGCGGTCGAGGCCGGTGAGAAGCTCGGCTTCCTCCCGGGCACGCTCAACGAGAAGATCGACCCCTATGTGCGACCGCTCTACGACGCGCTCCACGACATGATCGAACCCGACCGGATCCGGCTCCTCCTCGATTCCGGGACGATCGAGGTCGCGCCGCTGGCGTACATGCGCGGCCGCACCCTCAACGACGCCTTCGTCATCCTCGACGAGGCGCAGAACACGACGCCCGAGCAGATGAAGATGTTCCTCACCCGGCTCGGATTCAACTCGCGCATGGTCGTCACCGGGGATGCGACGCAGATCGACCTCCCGGGCGGCACCCGGAGCGGGCTCAAGGTCGTCCGCGACATCCTCTCCGGCGTCGACGACATCGAGTTCTGCGAGCTCACGAGCAAGGACGTCGTGCGCCACAGCCTCGTGTCCGCGATCGTCGACGCCTACGACCTGTGGGCCGCGGCGGAGGAGTCGGCGCCGGTCCGGAGCCACGGGCGGAAGGGCGGCCGGTCGTGAGCGTCGAGATCGGCAACGAGACCGAGCACGCGGTCGAGCTCATCGAGGTCGAGGCGCTCACCGCGCACGTCCTCGAGCAGATGGGCATCCATCCGGGCGCCGAGGTCTACATCCGCTTCGCCTCGGAGGTGGCGATGAGCGAGCTCCACGTCGAGTGGATGGACCTGGCCGGCCCGACCGATGTCATGTCCTTCCCGATGGACGAGCTGCGCCCGGGGGACACCGACGCCGAGGGGGTGCTCGGGGACATCGTCATCTGCCCGTCCGTCGCGGCCGAGCAGGCGCAGCGGGCCGGCCACACCCTCCACGACGAGATCCTCCTCCTCACCGTCCACGGCCTGCTCCATCTCATGGGGTACGACCACGCCGATCCCGAGCAGAAGGAGGAGATGTTCGGCCTCCAGCGACACCTCCTCCTCACCTGGTTCGCCGACCGGGAGCCGGGGCGCACCTCCGTCCCCGAACCCACGGAGGACTGACCGATGATCCTCACCTTCTTCCTCCTCGCGCTCGTCTGTCTCGCGGCGGCGGCCGTGCTCGCCGCCGCGGACGCCGGACTGTCCGCCGTCTCCCACCACCAGGTCGCCGACGCCGCCGAGGACGGGCGCCGCGGCGCCGGCCAGGTCATGCGGATCCTCGCGGACCTGCCGACCCACATCAACGTCCTCACCTTCGTGCGGCAGGTCTTCGAGGCGATGGCGACGGTGTTCGTCGCGATGGCCTACAACGTCGTCTTCGACGCGAGCTGGCAGATGGTGCTGTGCACCGTGCTCACCGCCTCGATCGCGGTGTTCGTCATCGCCGGCATCTCACCGCGCACCATCGGCCGGCGCCGTTCGCTGTCGGTCTCGCTCGCCCTCGGTTGGCTCATCAGCGGACTGCGCACCGCGCTCGGCCCGTTCGCCCGGGTCCTCGTGTGGATGGGCAACATGCTCACCCCGGCGAAGGTCTACCGCGACGGTCCGCTCGTGTCGGAGGAGCAGCTGCGCGACATCGTCGATCGCGCCGACGTCATCGAGGACGACGAGCGGGACATGATCAGGAGCGTGTTCGACCTCGGCGACACCCGCACCTACCGCGTCATGGTCCCGCGCACCGACCTCGTCACCGTCGATGCCGCGACCCCGCTGACGAAGGCGATGACGCTGTTCCTGCGCTCGGGGTTCTCCCGGGTGCCGGTCATCGACGAGGACGTCGACGACATCATCGGCGTGCTCTACCTCAAGGACGTCGCCCGCCGCCTCCACGCCCACCCGGAGCAGCGGGACCTGTCCGTCCGCGAACTCGCACGGCCGGTGGCGTTCGTGCCCGACACCAAGGCCGTCGACGACCTGCTGCGGCAGATGCAGCGCGAGAGCACCCACGTCGCCGTCGTCATCGACGAGTACGGCGGGACGGCCGGGCTCATCACCATCGAGGACATCGTCGAGGAGATCGTCGGCGAGATCGACGACGAGCACGATGTGTCCGACGAGGACATCGTCGAGACCGCTCCCGGGGAGTACCGCGTGAGCACCCGCACCCAGATCGAGGATCTCGCTGAGCACTTCGACGTGCGGATCGAGGAGGAGGAGGTCACCACCGTGGGCGGCCTCCTCACCAAGGAGATCGGGCGGGTGCCCATCGAGGGCTCGGCCGCCGTCATCGCCGGCCTCCACATCCGGGCGCTGCCCGGCCAGGGGCGCCGCCACCGCATCACCCACGTCGCCGTCACGCAGGAGAAGGAGGCGGTCGCCCCGTGACCTCGCTCATCGATCCGAACGTCCCGGAGGGGCACCGCGCCGGATTCGCGTGCTTCGTCGGCCGGCCGAACACCGGGAAGTCGACCCTGACCAACGCGCTCGTCGGCGCCAAGGTCGCCATCACCTCGGCGAAGCCGCAGACGACCCGCCACACGATCCGCGGGATCGTCCACCGGGAGGACCACCAGCTCGTCCTCGTCGACACCCCCGGGCTCCACCGTCCGCGCACCCTGCTCGGCGCCCGGCTCAACGACCTCGTGATCTCCACCCTGGCGGAGGTCGACGTCATCGGGTTCTGCCTGCCGGCGAACGAGAAGATCGGCCCCGGCGACCGCTACATCGCCGAGCAGCTCCAGCACGTCGCCCGCCGCACCCCGGTCGTCGCCCTCGTCACCAAGGTCGACACCGTCGAGCGGGAACAGGTCGCCCGCGCGCTCATGGCGGTCGGCGAGCTCGGCGAGTTCGCCGACATCGTGCCGGTGTCCGCGCGCGACGACTTCCAGGTCGACACCGTCGACACCGTCCTCGCCGGGCACCTGCCGCTGTCCCCGCGGCTGTACCCCGACGGGGAGCTCACCGACGAGCCCGAGTCGGTCATGGTCGCCGAGCTCGTCCGGGAGGCGCTCCTCGAGGGCGTGCGCGACGAGCTGCCCCACTCGCTCGCCGTCCAGGTCGAGGAGATGGGTCCGCGCGAGGGCCGCGACGAGGACCACCCGCTGTGGGACGTCCACGTCAACATCTATGTCGAGCGCCCGAGCCAGAAGGCCATCGTCATCGGCAAGCGCGGTGCCCGGCTCAAGGAGATCGGCAGCCGCGCCCGCCAGGGCATCCAGGCCCTGCTCGGCACCCCGATCTACCTCGACCTCCATGTCAAGGTCGCGAAGGACTGGCAGCGCGACCCCAAGCAGCTCGGGCGCCTCGGCTTCGACTTCTCCTGAGCGCGGCCGGGATTCGGTGCCGGGCGGGCCGGATCAGTACCGTTCGACCGAGCACGCGGCCCGGACCCGTCCATCACCGACCCGCCTGGGTAGACTGGCACATTGTGAATGCATCGCAGATCGTCGCGCTGACGGACCGGAACCCGCGGGTCGCCCCGGATGAGCTCATCTCCGGGCTGGTCCCGCCGCCGCACTTCGAGTCCGTGTCCTTCGACAGCTACCGTCCCGATCCCGCCCAGCCGTCCCAGGCCGAGGCCCGGGACACGCTGCGGGATTTCGTCACCGCCAAGCCCAAGCAGGGGATGCTCGCCAGGCTGTTCGGCGGCGGGGCGAAGCAGGAGGGCGCGAAGGGCGTCTACCTCGACGGCGGATACGGCGTGGGCAAGACCCACCTCCTCGCCTCGGCCTGGCACGCGCACGAGAAGCCCGCGACGTTCGGCACCTTCGTCGAGTACACGAGCCTCATCGGCGCCCTCGGATTCCAGAAGGCGCGTGAGCAGCTCTCGCAGATGAAGCTCGTGTGCATCGACGAGTTCGAGCTCGACGATCCGGGCGACACGGTGATGATGTCGCGCCTCATGCGCGAGCTCACCGATGCCGGCGTCAAGATCGTCGCCACCTCGAACACGCTGCCCGGCGCTCTCGGCCAGGGGCGCTTCGCCGCCCAGGACTTCCTGCGCGAGATCCAGGCGCTGGCCGACCAGTTCTCCGTCCAGCGGATCGACGGCGACGACTACCGCCACCGGGGTGCGCCCACCCCTCCCGAGGCGCTCTCGGCCGCCGAGCTCGACTCGGTCGCCGGATCCGCCGAGGGGGTCGTCGCCCGCGACGACTTCGGCGCCCTGCTCGATCACCTCTCCACCGTGCATCCCTCGCGCTACGGACGCATGCTCGGCGACATCGACGCGGTCCTCTGGGACGACGTCGAGACCATCGAGAACGAGGGAGTCGCACTGCGCTTCGTCGCGCTCGTCGACCGGATGTACGACCGGAGCGTCGACATCCACAACTCCGGAGCGCGCCTCGACGCCGTCTTCACCGACGACATGCTCGCCGGCGGCTACAAGAAGAAGTACATGCGCTGCCTGTCGCGCCTCACGGCTCTCGCCGGCGACGAGGAGCGCTGACCGATGAAGATCATTCCCGCCGAGGTCCCGCCGCTCGCTGACAACGTCGACCAGGCCGCGCCCGGCGAGGTCGCCGATCTGCTCCGGTTCGCCCCGGGCAATCGGTTCGCCGCCGTCGACCCGTCCGCGACCCCCGGGTTCAGCGGAGGGAAGGCCGACGGGAAGATCGCCCAGGCCTTCGATTCCGCGGTTCTCGCCGACCTGCAGGAGCGGCTCTTCGCCAATGCGGCGGTCAACGGTCTGCACAACGCGGTGCTCCTCGTCATCCAGGGTCGGGACAGCGCCGGCAAGGGCGGGCTCGTCAAGCATGTCGTCAGCGCTCTCAGCCCGCACGGCGTCGAGGTCGCCGCGTTCGGCGTCCCCACGGCCGAAGAGGCCGCCCATCACTTCCTCTGGCGCGTCTACAAGCGGCTGCCGCGGTGGGGCAACATCGCGGTGTTCGACCGCTCCCACTACGAGGACATCCTCGCGACCCGGATGCACGACCTCGCGCCGGAATCGGTGTGGAAGGACCGCTATGACGTCATCAACGAGTTCGAGGAGGGGCTGCACGAGAGCGGGATCCGCATCGTCAAGATCATGCTGACGATCTCGCCCGAGGAGCAGGCGGAGCGGCTGCGCGATCGGCTCGTGCGGATCGACAAGCAGTGGAAGCACTCGGCCTCCGACCTCGACGACCGCGCGCTGTGGGACGAGTACACGACGGCTTTCCAGGATGTGCTCGACCGGACCTCACGGGCCGGAGCGCCGTGGTTCGTCGTGCCCGCCGATCGCAAGTGGTACTCGCGCTGGGCGGTCACCCGGATCCTCATCCACGAGCTCGAGCAGCTCGACCTGGAATGGCCGCGCGGGAACTTCGACCCGGCCGCCGAGCTCGCCCGTCTCGAGGCCGGCGGGCCGCAGGGGTCCTGACCGCGTCACTCGAAGCCGAGCCAGCCGGGGACGAACTGATCGGGCACCCAGTCGGGGAGGCCGATGAGGCGCAGCACGCCCCAGACGACCATGAGGACGAAGGCGCAGGTCGCCCCGGCGACGAGGACCCGCACGATCCAGTGGCTGCGCCCGAGCCATTGGGTCCAGCGGTGGAGGAGCGCCCGACCCCACAGCAGCAGATCGCGCGCCCACGTGAACTCCGAGGCGATGATCGCGACGCCGAGGAACACGATGAGCCACCCCGGGCCCGGCAGGGGCACGAGGAGGAGCCCGCCGGCGATGACGATGCCTCCGACCGTCCCCACGCACCACTTGTAGACGAACGATGCCTGCGGATTGCGGTGGATCGCAGCTCTCCAGCGGAGGAAGCGCAGACGCACCTGCCGGAGCCACGACGGCCCGTGCTTGTGGGACTTCGACAGCCATCCCGGTGGTCGTGTCTGCTGGGTGCTCACGGCACCGATTCTAGGGAGCCAGAGTGGGAGGAACCTGAACCGGGGACCGCTCCCGAGGCGCCGCATCAGCGGTCGTGCGCCCCACGTTCCCGCCTGTTCCTGCTGGTGAGGCGTCTCGGTCTGCAGTGAGTGTGAGGAGGGTCACGGCGAAGGGCCCGCCGTGGGATTTGGCATCGGGGGAGTGAGCGTATAGAGTGGTTTTTCGTTGCCGGGAAGCCCCGGTGGACATGCGGACGTGGCTCAGCTGGTAGAGCATCACCTTGCCAAGGTGAGGGTCGCGGGTTCGAATCCCGTCGTCCGCTCGGAGACAGGCCTGGCCGTCTCACGGTGGAGTGGCCGAGAGGCGAGGCAGCGGCCTGCAAAGCCGTATACGGGGGTTCGAATCCCCTCTCCACCTCAGGTTCGGTCCGAAGTGCTTCGGACAGAGCGCGATTGGCGCAGCGGTAGCGCGCTTCCTTCACACGGAAGAGGTCACTGGTTCGATCCCAGTATCGCGCACGGCAGGCCCTCACGGGTCTCCAGTGCACAGCCCTTCGGCATCTTGTCGGAGCGGATGAGCGCGATTGGCGCAGCGGTAGCGCGCTTCCCTGACACGGAAGAGGTCACTGGTTCGATCCCAGTATCGCGCACAGCAGGACGAGTGCCGGGTGGACATCCACCCGGCACTCGCCGCATTCACCCCTCAATTTACGAAGGTTCCTGAGAGCGATTCCGCGATTCTTCGCAATGTCGATGGGTGCCGGGAGGCCTCAGAACCCTCCGAACGAACAGGTGCCGAGCTGCCGTGGCGCGGGGTCCCCGTGGCGTCCCGCATCCGCTGCCGAGGTGCTCTTCCCGTTGCTGTGACGCCCGCAGGCGAGGTGACCGCCTGTTCCGGCATCCCTCGGCTGAGGTGGCCGCTCGCTCTCGGCACCGCCATTGCCGCGGTGCCCTCTCGCCTCACCGCTGAGGTGCCCTTCTCGCCACGGCGTGCCTGTGACCGGGGCTGTCGCTGGCGCTGGGGCCCGCGATGCTCCGATCCGGCATATCGATCACGCGAGACCGCATCGTGACGGGGGCGGGTCAAGTCCCTTGGAGTGGTGTAGCGGTTGGATCCTTCGTTAGGGGTCTCAGGCGCTGAGTTCGAGTGGGATGTCGGTGTCGGTGCTCACCTCGTCTCCGGTGTTCTCGACGGCCGTGAGTCGGCAACGGGCCAGGACCTCGAGCCCGAGGTAGCGGCGCCCTTCGGCCCATTCATCGGTCTGCTCAGCCAGCACCGCCCCGACCAGCCGCACGATCGCGGACCGATTAGGGAAGATCCCCACGGCGTCGGTCCGGCGACGGATCTCACGGTTGAGCCTCTCGGCAGGGTTGTTCGACCAGATCTGGGCCCAGACATCCTTCGGGAACGTGGTAAAGGCCAGGATGTCCGCCCGCGCCACGTCGAGATGCTCGCCGACCTGCGGCAGCTTCTCAGTCACGTAGTCCAAGAGCCGATCGAACTGGGCATCCACGGCCGCGGCGTCGGGCTGGTCGTACACGCTGTGCATCATCGCCTTCACCGCCGGCCACATGGACTTCGGGGTGATGCCCATCAGGTTCGCCGCGTAGTGAGTCCGGCAGCGCTGCCACACCGCGCCGGGCAGATTCGCAGCGATCGCGTCCTTCAACCCGGCGTGGGCGTCGGACGTGACCAGACGGACCCCAGCCAGCCCACGGGCGACGAGGTCAGCGAAGAACTCGTTCCACGCCGCCCCTGTCTCACTGGTGGCCACCCGCAGTCCGAGGACCTCTCGGTGACCATCACCGTTGACGCCAGTGGCCAGCAGGGCGACGGCGTTGACCACCCGTCCGTTCTCGCGGACCTTCATCGTCAGCGCGTCGGCGGCGACGAACGTGAACGGGCCGGACTCATCGAGGGGCCGGTGGCGGAAAGCCTCGACCTGCTCATCGAGATCCGCTGCCATCCGGGAGACCTGGGACTTCGACAACGCGTTGATGCCCAGGGTCTTGACGAGCTTGTCCATCCGTCTCGTGGAGACTCCGGCGAGGTAGCAGTCCGCGATGACCGTGATCAGAGCCGACTCTGCACGCTTGCGGCGCTCGAGCAGCCATTCCGGGAAGTACGTGCCTTGTCGCAGCTTCGGGATGGCCACGTCGAGCGTCCCGACCCGGGTGTCGAGCTCCCGGTGGCGGTAGCCGTTACGCCTGGCCGTCCGGTCCGGGGAGGACTTGCCCCACTCGGCACCAACAACGGCATCGGCGTCCGCGGACAGCAGGGTATTGATCATGGTCTGCAGCAGGGTACGCATCATGTCCGGGGAGGCTTCGGACAGGGCTTCACCCAGCAGGCCGGCAGGGTCGATAATGTGAGGAGCGGTCATCGTTGTGACTCCGTTCGAGGATTCTTGGAAGGTTGACTCGAAGGATCACACGGTGGCCGCGTCCACATCAGGAGCGATGTGCCCGGGCCTCCGTGCGTTACACCACTCTATGGGGCACTACCCGGGGGCGACAGATTTCAGGAATGCTTCGGGGTTGTGCGCGGCGTGCAATGACGTGAAGGAGAACCCGGGGTGGACGCACGAGGCGGACCCCGGCCGGCTCATCGTCACGACCCCGACCGGTGCGCGCTATGAGGCGGCCACGCCGCCGTCGATCGGACGAGCGTACTGGCAACCAGCACACTCGCCTCCCAGCCGTGGTGCACCCCCACCACAGGGCGCACCGGCGGCTTCCGACCAGGGCGATCTGCTGCCCGATGGGGCGGGCGGCAGCGCCCGTGCCCCAGTTGTGCGGCTCATCCGACTGCGGCCGCCGGTCGCCGGACCGGGAGCCGGGTACCGGCGGGGGAGTGCGCAGGAGAAATGGTTCCGTGCGTACCTCAGCGCCCACCGTGCCGGATGAACGGGCCTGAACCTCGAGGAGACGGTGTGCTTTCCGCGGGTCGGCTCGTGGCCGACGGTCGACTACGACCCGCGAGCTCGACCCGGGCCAGGGGCTCAAGGGTACCCACACCCACCGCGAGATCACCGACGAGCAGATCGTCGAAGAGCTGGAACTGATGTTCCACGACCACGATGTCCTGACCGCACAGCTGGAGCGCGCCGGTTTCGAGCTCACCGCTGTGGGTGGCGACTGGCGCCGGACGCCCTTCGACGGCACCCAGCCGATCACGGTTCTCGAGGCGCGCGCAGCAGCACCCCACGGCTGTGAGCACGGACAGCGCACAGAGTGTGGAGATGGCACGCTCCGGCGCCGACGACCGGTCACCTGCCGGTTCGGAACGGTCGCGTGCCGATTCGGAATGCATGTTGTTCTCGAATTGGAACGGACGGTGGCACGGATTCCCCGGGACTGCCGCTAACCTGGATCTGTCACGACCACGAATCATCCCTGCGAGCGCAGAAAGTGCAGGCGCAACGATGTCCTCTCCCCAGAACCCGTACGGATCCGATCCGAACAACCCGTACGGCAACCAGTACGATCCGCAGAATCCCGGCCAGTACGGGTCCGACCAGAGCTACCAGGCGCCGCAGTACGGCTCCCAGCCCGGCGGCTACGGCGACCAGCAGGCCGACCCCTACGGCGGGCAGACCGGCGGGTACGGCGATCAGTACGGAAGCCAGCCGGAGTACCAGGCGGCCGGCGCCTACGATCAGCAGGGATATGACCAGCAGGGATACGGCAGCGGTCCGCAGGGATACGGTTCGAACGATCAGTTCTCCCCGGCCTACGGGGGCAGCGATCCCTACAACTCGGGCTACGGCTATGGCGGCGGCGATTCGAAGTCGAAGAACATCTGGGGCATCCTCGCCCTCGTCGCCGGCATCATCGCGCTGCTGACCTCGTTCGGCGCCATCATCCCCGTCGCCGGCATCTTCATCGGCATCGTCGGGCTCGTCATCGGCATCCTCGCCGTGATCTTCGGCTTCGTCGGGATGGGCGCGGCCAAGAAGGGCACCGCGACGAATCGCGGGCTGAGCCTCACCGGCCTCATCCTCGGCGCGATCGCGATCCTGCTGTCCATCGTGCTCGCGATCGTCAGCACGGTCTGGCTCGTCGATCAGGTCGGGCAGACGAGCAGCGCCATCACCACCCCGACCAGCGCGCCGTCGAATCCCGGTGGAGACCCGACCCAGGAGCCGAGCGAGCCGGTCGAGGAGACCACGGCGCCCGGCTCGGAGGAGAGCGCCGAGGCGCCCCCGGCCGCCTCGGGCGACGGCGTGACGCTCACCGACGGAGTGACGATGGCCGTCTCGGTCGGCCCCGACCAGGTCGAGGACTTCGCCGCACCGAACACCGGCGGCGAGATCGCCCGCGTCGAGTTCACCATCGACAACACCTCGGGCACCGACTTCGACCCCGGGTTCCCCATGGTCGAGTGCACCTACTCGGGAGGCACCTGCGAGGACGTGTTCAACGGCGCGGAGTACGACGGCGGACTCTCCTTCGACGTCGTCCCCGCCGGGGAGTCGAAGACCTTCGTCATGGGCTTCGAGGTCCCCGAGGCGGACATCGACTCGCTCGAGCTCGAGGTCACCATCGCCAACTCGGACCAGGGCTACGACAGCCCGTACACCTTCACCCGCGGCTGATCCGCGCTGCGACCGACGGGGTCGTCCGCTCCCTCCCCGGGACGGGCGGCCCTGTCGGCGTCCCCGGCCCCGCCGCGCGCACGGCGATGTCCGGGGTACGGGATAGACTGCTCTACGCGTTCGCATGACGCCCCACCCAGCGGGCCGCACCGTCCGGCGGACTGTACCGTCCGGCGGGCCGCACATCGCCGGAACACCCACCGACAGACCACCCACCGCCAGAACAAGGAGCTCCACCGTGGCCGACACCATTCATCTCGACGGATCCGCCATCCCGTTCGAGGAGGGGATGACCGGGACCACGGTGTACGGCGACCGGGCGGAGGTCGTCGCGATCCGGCTCAACGGCGAACCGGCCGATCTCCAGCGGACGCTCGCGCCCGGTGACTCCGTCGAGGCGATCACCCTCGCCGACCAGGACGGCCTCGACATCCTGCGGCACTCGACCGCCCACGTCGTGGCGCAGGCGGTCCAGGAGCTCTTCCCCGGCACTCGGCTGGGCATCGGACCGTACATCACCGACGGCTTCTACTACGACTTCCGGGCGGCCGAGCCCTTCACCCCCGAGGACCTCAAGGCGATCGAGAAGAAGGCCCAGCGCATCGTCAAGGAGGGGCAGACGTTCCACCGCGCGGTCGTCACCGACGACGAGGCGCGCGCCCGCCTGGCGGACGAGCCCTACAAGCTCGAGCTCGTCGCCGACAAGGGCCGCGCCGCGCACGACGACGAGGCCTCCGTCGAGGTCGGCGCGGGCGATCTCACGATCTACGAGAACCGGAACCGCAAGGACGAGGTCGTGTGGGAGGACCTGTGCCGCGGGCCCCACCTGCCGAGCACCAAGCTCATCGGCAACGGCTTCGCGGTGACGAAGTCCTCGGCCGCGTACTGGCGCGGCGACCAGGCCAACGACACCCTGCAGCGCGTCTACGGCACCGCGTGGGCGACGAAGGACGACCTCAAGGCGTACCAGCAGCGCATCGCCGAGGCGGAGAAGCGCGACCACCGCAGGCTCGGCATCGAGCTCGACCTCTACTCCTTCCCCGACGAGATCGGCTCCGGACTGCCGGTGTTCCACCCCAAGGGCGGCATCATCAAGCGCGAGATGGAGGACTACGTCCGGCGGCGGCACGTCGAGGAGGGCTTCGAGTACGTCGGCACCCCGCACATCTCCAAGGAGGAGCTCTTCCGCACCTCGGGCCATCTCCCGTACTACGCGGACACGATGTTCCCGCCGATGACCGTCGACGAGGTCGTCGGCGACGACGGCGCCGTCGTCAAACCGGGCATGCCGTACTACCTCAAGGCGATGAACTGCCCGATGCACAACCTCATCTTCCGCGCCCGCGGTCGCTCGTACCGCGAGCTGCCCATGCGGCTGTTCGAGTTCGGTCACGTGTACCGCTACGAGAAGTCCGGAGTCATCCACGGCCTCACCCGGGTGCGCGGCTTCGCGCAGGACGACTCGCACTCCTACGTCACCGAGGAGCAGGCGCCCGACGAGATCCGGCATCTCCTCGACTTCATCCTCGGCCTGCTCCGCGACTTCGGCCTCGACGACTTCTACCTCGAGCTCTCCACGCGCGACCCGGAGAGCGACAAATTCATCGGGTCGGACGAGCAGTGGGCGAAGGCCACCGCAGTGCTCGAGGAGGTGTGCTCCGGGACCGGTCTCGAACTCGTCCCCGATCCCGGCGGCGCGGCATACTACGGACCCAAGGTGTCGGTGCAGGCGCGGGATGCGATCGGCCGCACCTGGCAGATGTCGACGATCCAGTACGACTTCAACCAGCCCGAGCGCTTCGGCCTCGAGTACCAGGCCGCCGACGGCACCCGCAAGCAGCCGGTGATGATCCACGCCGCGAAGTTCGGTTCGATCGAGCGCTTCATGGGCGTCCTCGTCGAGCACTACGCCGGGGCGTTCCCGGTGTGGCTGGCCCCCGTCCAGGTCGTCTGCGTCCCCGTCGCCGAACCCTTCGTGCCCTATCTCAAGGAGTTCGCCGACCGGCTGCGCGCCGCCGGGGTGCGGGTCGAGGTCGACGACTCCGACGACCGGATGCCGAAGAAGATCCGCACCGCGACGAAGGAGAAGGTCCCCTTCATCCTCATCGCCGGGGGAGAGGACCAGGCGGCCGGTTCGGTGTCGTTCCGGTTCCGCGACGGCAGCCAGGAGAACGGCGTACCGCTCGATGCGGCTCTCGAGAAGATCACCTCCGCGATCGCATCGAAGGCGCAGGTGTGAGATGAGCGAGCGCCCCGAGATCCCCGAACCCGAGGCGGCCGGCGGCTTCCCCGGGGAGCCGGACGGGCTCCAGCGCCTGTGGACCCCGCACCGCATGGTCTACATCGGCGGGCAGGACAAGCCGGCCGACGGGAGCGAGCAGGCGTGCCCGTTCTGCGCCGCACCGGAGAAGTCCGACGCGGACGGCCTCGTCGTCGCCCGCGGCACCACCGTGTACGCCGTGCTCAACCTCTACCCGTACAACCCCGGTCACCTGCTCGTGTGCCCGTACCGCCACGTCGCCGACTACACCGATCTCACCCCCGAGGAGACGACCGAGCTCGCGGAGTTCACCCAGCGCGCGATGCGGGTCATCCGCTCGGTGTCCGCACCGGCCGGATTCAACATCGGGATGAACCAGGGCCAGCTCGCGGGAGCCGGCATCGCCGCCCACCTCCACCAGCACCTCGTGCCCCGCTGGATGGGCGACGCGAACTTCCTCCCCATCGTCGCGCACACCAAGGCGCTGCCCCAGGTGCACTCCCAGGTGCAGGAGCTCTACGCGGAGGCGTGGAACACCGTATGAGACCTTCCGACATCTCCCTCCTCCACTCCGTGTCCGGACCCGTCGTCGACCCGGCCGCTCCGGAGACCGTGCTCGTCTCGATCGGCCGCCCCGATCCCGACTCCGACAGCACGCTCGCCCAGCTCGCCGCCGTCCGCATCGACGGTCCCGACGCGGACGACGCACCGCCCGTGCGGGTCACCCACGGCTGGCACGATGCGCAGCTGCAGATCGCCGGCGGGGTCCGCGGCCTCCTGCGCTCCGCGCACGGCGAACCCGCACAGCTCCATCTCGCCTCTCCCGGCGCCGAGCTGCGCCCCGTGACGGACGCACCGCTCGGGGTCACCGCGTTCGCGCTGTGCCCCGACGGGGCGGAGGCCGCCTGGGTGGCGCGGGTGCCCGAACCCGGACGCTACGGCTCCGATCCGGTCACCGACCCCGAGGCCGAGGCGCCGCGCCGGATCACCGGTGCCGGTCACCTCGCCAACGGCGTCGGGTACATCCTCGACCGGCCCGCCCGGCTGTTCCGCGCCGCCGTCCCCGCGCCCTCGCCGCTCGAGGGCGGCATCGCCGGGATCATCGGCTCCGGCGCGGTCGTCGAGTCCGCAGCGCTGCCGTGGCCCGGATCCGACGTCAGCGATCCGCAGTACTCGCCCTCGGGCGCGATCCTCAGCTTCGTCGCCGATCGGTCCGGACCGGCACCGCACACGGTCGACACCCGCTCGACCGTCTGGATCGTCGACGCGGACTCCGCCGTTGCGCTCGACCTCGGCGAGGTCGCGGTGAGCCGGCACCGCTGGCTCGACGACGACACCCTGGTCTTCACCGCCTCCAGCCGGGAGGGCGGACCGGTCGACTTCGTCGCCCGCACCACCGGCCTCTACCGCCATGAGCGGAGCACCGGCACCACCGAGCGGCTCACCGACGAGGAATCGGTCGAGCTCGCCGCCGATGTCGCACCCGTCCTCTCCGGCGACTCCGTCCTCGCCGTGACCGTGTCCGACGGCGCCCAGCGCATCGTGCGGATCCCGGTCGGGTCCCGGACCGCACCGCTCACCGCGGAGGAGGTCGCGCCGCTCACCCCGGCCGACCACGTCGTCGGCGGACTCGCCGAGCTCCCGGGCGGGGGGCTCGTCTACACCGCCGGGACCCAGCACAGCACGGGCGAGGTGTTCACCGTCGACCGGCCCGGAGCCGCGCCGCGGCAGCGCACCGCGCTGTCCCGCCTCGCGGACCCGGTCGTGCCGCAGCCGCTCACCGCGGACGGCCCCGGCGGCGAGGTGCACGGCTGGGTCGCGATCCCGCGCGGGGACGGGCCGTTCCCCGTGATCCTCAACATCCACGGCGGGCCCTTCGCGCAGTACACCCATGAGCTGTTCGACGAGACCCAGGTGCTCACCGAGGCCGGCTATGCCGTCGTGTACTCCAATCCGCGCGGCTCCGCCGGCCGGGGCCGGGCCTGGGGCCGCGCCGTCCAGGGCGATCTGGCCGACCCCGCCGCCGCCGACGTGCTCGCGGTCCTCGAGGCCGCACTCGCGGCCCATCCGCAGCTCGATCCCGCGCGGCTGGGGATCCAGGGCGGCTCCTACGGCGGCTACCTCACCGCGATGATCATCGGCTCCGACTCCCGGTTCGCGGGTGCGATCGTCGAGCGCGGCTACCTCGTCCCGCAGAGCTTCATCGGCACCTCGGACATCGGGCGCTACTTCTCCGAGGGGTACACCGGCACCGACCCGGAGCAGATCGCCCGGCAGTCGCCGCTCACCCGTGTGGGCTCGGTCGACACCCCGACGCTCGTCATGCACTCCGAGCTCGACTTCCGCTGCCCGCTCGAACAGGCCCTGCAGTACTTCGCGGCGCTCCAGCGCGCCGGCGTCGACAGCGAGCTGCTGATCTTCCCCGGGGAGAACCACGAGCTGTCCCGCTCCGGCCGCCCGGTCCACCGCGTGCAGCGGTTCGACGCGGTCCTCGACTGGTGGGAGCGGGTCTTCTCCGGGAGCGCCGGATCCGCTCCGCGGCGCGGGGTCGGCGGGCATGTCCGCGAAGCCGGCGGGCATGTCCGCGCGACCGGCGGGCTGGTCTGAGCGCATGCTCAACAGCATCGCCAGACGAGCGTTCACCGCGCTCTTCACCCCGGTCGCGCGGCTGCTGCTGCGCCTCGGGCTCAGTCCGGACGCGGTGACGATCATCGGCACGCTGGGCGTGTGCGCCGGCGCGCTCGTCGGGTACCCGGCAGGACACCTGTTCTGGGGCACGGTCGTCATCACCTTCTTCGTGTTCGGCGACATGCTCGACGGCATCATGGCCCGGCTCGCGGACCGCCGGTCGACCTGGGGCGCATTCCTCGACTCGACCCTCGACCGGTTCGCCGACTCCGCCGTGTTCGTCGGCATCGCCCTGTGGTACTTCCTCGGTGCGGACGACCCGCTCACCGCGCTGCTGGCGCTCGGCGTGCTCGTCACCGGCTCGATCGTGTCCTACGTCCGGGCCAAGGCCGAAGGACTCGGAGTGACCGCCGCCGGCGGCATCGCAGAACGGGCCGACCGGCTGCTCGTCACCCTCGTCGTCACCGGCCTCGTCGGCCTCGGCCTGCCCGACGTCGTCCTCACCGTCGCGCTCGCGATCCTCATGCTCCTGTGCTCGATCACCATCGGCCAGCGGATCGTCGCCGTCCATCGCCAGCTCGCCCCGGAGGAGGGCCGATGAGGGGAGTGCGGAGGGCCTCGCGCGTGGTCCTGCTCAACGGCGCCGGAGAGGTGTTCCTGCTCCACGCCCGCGACCTCCATGACGACTCCCGCCGCTGGTGGCTCACGTGCGGCGGGGGAGCGGAGATGGGGGAGACCCCGGAGCAGACTGCGGCGCGCGAGCTCGCCGAGGAGACCGGTCTCGTGTGCGAACCCGGCGAGCTCCTCGGCCCCCTCGCCACCCGGCGGGCGGTCATGGAGTTCTCCGAGCGCACGCTCCATCAGGACGAGGTGTTCTACGGTCTCCAGTGCGAGGACGAGATCGACCTCGCCGACGCGGTGTGGACCGAGGTGGAGAAGGCGTCGATCGTCGGAGCCCGCTGGTGGACCCGGGACGAGCTCCGGGCGACGAGCGCGACCGTGCACCCGCCGCGGCTCATCGAGCTCATGGATCTCGTGCTCGCGGGCACCGCGCCTGACACGCCGCTCGACCTCGACCGCGGCCCCGACGCTAGAATGATCCCCTGACCCCATCCCGCTCGACGAATCAACGGAGGCACATCCGTGGCAGGACACTCCAAATGGGCCACGACGAAGCACAAGAAGGCGGCCATCGACGCCAAGCGCGGCAAGCTGTTCGCGAAGCTCGTCAAGAACATCGAGGTCGCGGCCCGCAACGGCGGACCCGACCCCGAGGGCAACCCGACGCTGTACGACGCGATCCAGAAGGCCAAGAAGTCCTCCGTCCCCGGTGACAACATCGATCGGGCGGTCAAGCGCGGCGGCGGCCTCGACGGCGGCGGTGTCGACTACCAGACGATCATGTACGAGGGCTACGGCGCCGGCGGCGTCGCCCTCCTCATCGAGTGCCTCACCGACAACCGCAACCGTGCGGCCTCCGAGGTGCGCGTCGCCGTCACCCGCAACGGCGGCTCGATGGCCGACCCGGGATCGGTGGCCTACAACTTCAACCGCAAGGGCGTCGTCACGGTGCCCGCCGCGGGGACGGACGAGGACGCGATCCTCGAAGCGACCCTCGACGCCGGTGCGGAGGAGGTCAAGGACCAGGGCGAGACGTTCGACATCATCAGCGAGGCGACCGACCTCGTCGCGGTGCGCACCGCGCTCCAGGAGGCCGGCATCGACTACGACAGCGCCGATGCCGCGTTCGTCCCCACCGTCGAGGTGCCCCTCGACGCGGATACCGCGCGCAAGGTGTTCTCGCTCATCGACGTCCTCGACGACCTCGATGACGTGCAGAACGTCTACACCAACGCCGATGTCTCCGACGAGGTCCTCGCAGCCCTCGACGCGGGCTGATGCGCATCCTCGGCGTCGACCCCGGGCTCACCCGGTGCGGGCTCGGGGTCATCGACTCCGGACCGGCCCGCACTGCGCGCCTCGTGGCGGTCGACGTCGTGCGCACCCCGGCCGACGACTCCGTGGACGTCCGTCTCGGCACCCTCGCCGAGGCGTTCGACGGCTGGCTCGACACGCACCGGCCCGACGTCGTGAGCATCGAGCGGGTGTTCGCGCGCAACGACGTGTCGACGATCATCGGCACCGCGCAGGTGTCCGGACTCACCATGGGGCTCGCCGCCCGCCGCGGCATCCCCGTCGCGATGCACACCCCGTCCGAGGTGAAGGCCGCGATCACCGGCAGCGGACGGGCCGACAAGAAGCAGATGACCCGCATGGTCACGCGGATCCTCCGGCTCGACGAGCCGCCGAGGCCCGCGGACGCCGCCGACGCCCTCGCGCTTGCGATCTGCCACCTGTGGCGCGGGGCGACCGCCGCCACCTCGACCCCCGGTCCGACGAAGGACCTCCTCGCCCGCCGCGCCGCGACCCGGCAGGGCGCCGGCCTCACCCGCGCACAGGAGCAGTGGGCGGCGGCGCTGCGGAGCACCCGGCGCTGAAGCGGCGGTCCCCGGCGGGCGGACGCGCCGAGCGGAGCGGGCCTGCCGGGTCGGAGCACGGTCCACCGGATAGACTCGTATTCGTACATCCGTTCCCACAGGAGTCCGCGTGATCACCCTTCTCTCCGGCCGCGTCCACTCCGTGCGCGCCGACAGCCTCACCGTCGTCACCGCCGGCATCGGGCGCCGCGTCCACGTCACCCCGCAGACTGCCGCCGACGTCCGCCACGGACAGGAGGTCGACCTCCACGCGGTGCTCGTCGTGCGCGAGGACTCGCTCACGCTGTACGGCTTCGCCGTCGAGGACGAGCGCGATCTCTTCGAGACCCTGCAGACGATCTCCGGGATCGGGCCGCGCCTCGCCCTCGCGGTACTCAGCGTGCTCAGCCCGGACGAGCTCCGCGCGGCGATCGCCGCCGGTGATCAGGCCCCGCTGACGAAGGTCCCGGGGGTCGGCAAGAAGGTCGCCGCCCGTCTCATGCTCGAGCTCGCCGGGAAGATCGACACGAGCGTCGCCGCGCCCGCACCGGGCCGCGCCTCGGCCGCCCCGCCGGCGGTCGCCGCGCAGGTGGTCGACGCCCTCGTCGGCCTCGGCTGGCGCCCGGCCCAGGCCGAGTCCGCGGTCGAGGACACCGCCGCCGGGCTCGACGACCCGACCGTCTCAGAACTCCTCAAGGCCGCGCTCCGCGCGCTCGGAGCACGCGCATGAGCGACCGCAGCTACGAGGTGGACTTCGGCGCGGACGAGCCGACCGGGGCCGAGCTCGAGCGGCTGACCCGGGCCGGGGCCGGCGAGGTCGAGCGCGCCGCGGAGGCCGCGCTCCGCCCCAAGGGCATGGCGGACTTCATCGGGCAGCCGCAGGTGCGCGAGCAGCTCTCCCTCGTCCTCGATGCCGCCGCCGCGCGCGGGCGTGCCCCCGACCACGTCCTGCTGTCCGGTCCGCCAGGGCTCGGCAAGACGACGCTGGCGATGATCATCGCCCACGAGATGCGCTCCCAGATCCGCATCACCTCCGGTCCGGCGGTGCAGCACGCCGGCGATCTCGCCGCCATCCTGTCCTCGCTCGAGGAAGGCGAGGTGCTCTTCATCGACGAGATCCACCGGATGGCCCGCGCGGCCGAGGAGATGCTCTACGTCGCGATGGAGGACTTCCGCGTCGACGTCATCGTCGGCAAGGGTCCCGGGGCGACCGCGATCCCGCTCGACCTCCCGCCCTTCACCCTCGTCGGCGCCACGACCCGCTCGGGACTCCTGCCGGCGCCCCTGCGCGATCGCTTCGGCTTCACCGGGCACCTCGACTTCTACACCGCCGCGGACCTGCAGACCGTGCTCGTCCGCTCCGCCGGCATGCTCGGCATGGAGTCCACCGAATCCGGACTCGCGGAGATCGCCTCGCGTTCCCGCGGCACGCCCCGCATCGCCAACCGGCTGCTGCGCCGGGTCCGGGACTGGGCGCAGGTGCGCGGCACCGGGGTCGTCGACCGGGAGGCCGCGCGCGCGGCGCTCGAGGTCTACGAGGTCGACGACCGCGGTCTCGACCGCCTCGACCGCGCGGTCCTCACCATCCTGTGCACCCGGTTCGCCGGCGGGCCGGTGGGCCTGAGCACGCTCGCGGTGTCCGTCGCGGAGGAGCCGGAGACCGTCGAGGAGGTCGCTGAGCCGTTCCTCGTGCGCGAGGGCCTGATCTCGCGCACACCGCGCGGACGCATCGTCACCGCCGAGGGGTGGCGGCACCTCGGGCTCGAGCCCGGCGACCCCGCGCTCGACCTCGGCGTCTGAACCCGACAGCACCGCCGGAAGGGGACCGCGACGGCCGCCCCGTCCGGCGGCCCGGCGATTGGGACTGAGACAGCCGCCCCAGTACACTGGAGCACTGGTCCGCACACTGCGGGCTCTCGCGCGGATCGCGTGCGAGCCCACACACCCTCAGCGAAAGGCTGGTCCTCTCCGTGGACATCCTCCTTCTCGTCGCGCTCGGCGCGCTGCTGATCTTCTTCATGTTCAACTCGCGCAAGAAGCAGCAGGCCCGGATGCAGCAGATCTCCGACAACCTCGTCCCCGGCGTCGAGGTGATGACGACCTTCGGCGTCTTCGGCACCGTCGTCGCCGTCGACAGCGAGAAGATGGAGGTCACTCTCGAGAGCGGGCCCGGAACCGTGATCCGCGTCCACCGGCAGGCGATCGGTCAGATCCAGACCCCCGTCGAGGCCGCCGACGCGCCCCCGGCCGTCGACGCCGAGCCCGGTGAACCGGGTGCTGCGAGTGATCCGGTGGTCGACACCACGGAGCCTGCGAGCTCCGACGCTGCGGTCGAGGAGACCGCCGAGGAGGCCGAGCGCCGTCGCATCACCGACGCCGAGCTCGACGCGATCAACGAGGCGCGCCGCCGGGAGCAGGCCGCCGGAGCGGGTTCGACTGCGGACGACGTCGACCCCGACGACACCCCGGGCGAGTCCCGCCGCTGATCACGCAAGGCCCCACCACTGACGAACGGAAAGCCGATCTGTGTCCGCACCTGTGAATAAGCCCCGTCCGGGACTGCGCTTCACCTGGCTGGGAATCCTCACAGCAGGTCTCATCGCGCTCATCGTCGGCGGTTCGATCTGGTCGAACGCCTCGTGGAATCCCAACCTCGCACTCGACCTCGAGGGCGGCACCTCGATCATCCTCGAGCCCCAGGTCGAGGACGCGGACGTGACGACCGAGCAGCTCGAGCAGGCGGTCTCGATCATCCGCCAGCGCGTCGACGCGACCGGCGTCTCCGAGGCCGAGATCACCACCCAGGGCGACCGCAACATCGTCGTCAACCTCCCGGGCAACCCGGACGAGGAGACCCGCGATCTCGTGCGCTCCTCCGCGCAGCTCGCCTTCCGCCGCGTCGCCGTCGTCGCGGCCCCCGAACCGCAGACCGAGGAGGCCCCCGCCGAGGAGGAGGACCCGGCCGGTCCCGAGCTCACCGACGAGGAGCAGCAGCGCCTCGACGAGCTGCTCGGCGGCGGAGGGGACGCCGCGCCCGAGGACCAGCCCGCCGGCGGCGGCGAGGTGACCGGCCCGGCCCCCGCGACCGCCGAGGACCGCGGAGTCGCCGACGAACCCGCCCACGCCGGGGGAGCGGTGCCCGGCCCCGCCGGCTCGAACGAGGACGCCCCCGCCGAGGATGCACCGGCGGAGGAGGCTCCCGCAGAGGGTGCCGCCGAGACCTTCCCGCGCTTCGATCCGCTCACGGACACGACGTGGATGAACGAGGAGATCCTCGCCCGGTTCGCCGAGCTCGACTGCACCGATCCCGCCAACCGCACCGGCGGCGACAGCGGCGCCGCCGACGAGCCGATCGTGTCCTGCGCCCAGGACGGCTCGGCGAAGTTCGTCCTCGGCCCCGTCGAGCTCGATGGCTCCCACGTCACCGATGCGAGCTTCGGCTACGAGGTCTCCTCGGCCGGCACGCAGACGAACAACCTCGCTGTCACCCTCGAGTTCGACGACTACGGCACCGAGGTGTTCGGCCAGATCACCGGAGCGATCACCGGCCAGCAGCCGCCGTACAACCAGTTCGCGATCGTCCTCGACGGCCTCGTGCTGTCGGCACCCGAATCCCGCACCCCGGTCCTCGACGGCCGGGCGCAGATCACCGGCACCTTCTCCCAGGAGGAGGCGGAGACGCTCGCCAACCAGCTCAAGAACGGCGCGCTGCCGATCAGCTTCCAGGTGCAGAGCGAGCAGCAGATCTCGCCGACGCTCGGCGCCGATTACCTCGCCAAGGGCGTGCTCGCCGGCGTCATCGGTCTGCTCCTCGTCGTCGTGTACTCGCTGTTCCAGTACCGCGCACTCGGCCTCGTCACCGTCTCCAGCCTCGTCGTGGCGGGAGTGCTGACGTACCTCCTGCTCCTCCTCGTGTCGTGGCGCTACGGGTACCGGCTGTCGCTCGCAGGCGTCGCCGGCATCATCGTCGGCATCGGCATGACGGCGGACTCCTTCATCGTGTACTTCGAGCGCGTGCGCGACGAGATCCGCTCCGGCCGTCGGCTGCTGTCGGCGGTGGAGATCGGCTGGGACCGCGCGAAGCGCACGATCTACGCCTCGAAGGCCGTGAATATGCTCGCCGCGGTCATCCTCTACATCCTCGCCGTCGGCAACGTCCGCGGCTTCGCCTTCACCCTCGGCCTCACCGTCATCGTCGACATCCTCGTCGTCGTCCTCTTCACCCACCCGATGCTCCAGGTGCTCGCCCGCACCCGGTTCTTCGGAGAGGGGCACCGGATGTCCGGCATGGACCCCCGCCAGCTCGGCGTGTCCCAGGCCGCCTACCGCGGCGCGATGGGGCTCGACCTCGAGAAGGCACGGGCGAAGTCGACGAAGCGCGGCTCCGGCCGCGAGGCCGAGCGTCGCCAGGCGGCCGCCGAGAGGAAGCGCGCCGGCACCGCCGGCCGCAGCCTCGCCGAGCGCAAGTCGGGGAGGACCCTGGCCGGACGCTCGGGCGGCACCGCGCTGCTCGACTCCGACGCGCCGGAGTCGACCGACGCAGCCGTTGACGAGACCTCGGCCAGCGCCGAGGACACGGGGCTCTCGCTCGCCGAGCGCAAGGCACGCGCCCGCCGGCAGGGCGCCGGGGATGCCGATCCGGACGGAGAAGGGAACCGATGATGAAGAAGTTCTTCGCCTGGGGCAACGACCTTCACAGCGGTCGCACCTCGATCCCGTTCGTCGGGCGGACGAAGCTCTGGCTGACGATCGCCGGCGCCCTCGTCATCGCCTCGATGATCGTGCCGCTGGTGGGCGGCTTCAACTTCGGCATCGCCTTCACCGGCGGCTCGGAGTTCCACGTGGCCAACACGAGCGAGACGGACGAGAGCGTCGGCACCGAGGCGATCACCGCGGTCGTGCCCGGCGCGGAGCCGAACGTCGTCCCGACCTCCGACACCGCTCTGCGGATCACGACGAACCAGCTCTCCGACGCGGAGATGCAGGAGGTGCGCGAAGCGCTCGTGTCCGCCTACGGCGTGGACAACGAGGACGTCACCTCGACGTTCGTGGGCCCCACGTGGGGCCAGGACGTCACCGAGAAGATGCTCCGCGCGCTCGTGATCTTCGTCGCCATCGCGATGGTCGTCATGGCCCTGTACTTCCGCACGTGGAAGATGTCGCTCGCGGCGATCGTCGGCCTCTTCGTCGTGATGATCGTCACCATGGGGATCTATGCGACGCTCGGCTTCGAGGTCACCCCCGAGGCGATGATCGGATTCCTCACCGTGCTGAGCTTCGCGCTCTACGACACCGTGGTGGTGTTCGACAAGATCCGGGAGAACACCGAGGACTTCGAGTCGAACCGGCGCATGAAGTTCTCCGAGCTCGTCAACCTCGGCATCAACCAGACGACCGTGCGATCGATCAACACCTCGGTGATCTCCGTCCTGCCGATCGGCGCGATCCTCTTCATCGGCGTCGCGCTGCTCGGCGCGGGAACCCTCACCGACATCTCGCTCTCGCTGTTCGTCGGCACGATCGTCGCCGCGCTGTCGACCCTGTTCGTCGCCTCCCCGTTCTACGCGTGGCTCCGCAGCCGCGAGGAGGCGGTCCGCGAGCAGGAGGAGCTCGTCGAGGAGACCCGCGAGCGCCTCGGTCTGCCCGACCGCGCCCCGGTGCTCTTCGAGGACCTCGACGAGGCCAGGTCGGAGCGCGCGGCGACCGCTGGGTCCTGAGCCCCCGGAGTACCAGTACCATGGGGTGAGCAGCGGGCACGAGGAGAGGGGCTGCGGTGGCACAGTCGATCGATGACTCCGCCGGATCGGCGCGACGATCGCGCGGATTCTCGCGCCTGGCCTGGTGGACCGCCCGGAGTCAGCAGACCCCGCAGCATCCCAAGGCGCTCGCACCCCTGCTCCAGGCCGTCGCGCACAACCACCCCAAGGCCGACGTCGACATCGTGCTGCGCGCCTACCGGGTGGCGGAGAAGGCCCACGAGGGCCAGATGCGCAAGAGCGGCGTCCCGTACATCACCCACCCCGTGGCCGTCGCGACGATCCTCGCGGAGATCGGCCTGACCCCGACCACGCTCGCGGCCGCCCTCCTCCACGACACCGTCGAGGACACCGACTACGGGCTCGAGCAGCTGCGCGCCGACTTCGGCGACGAGATCGCGGTCATGGTCGACGGGGTGACCAAGCTCGACAAGATCGAGTACGGACAGGCCGCGCAGTCGGAGACCGTGCGCAAGATGATCGTCGCGATGTCGCGCGACATCCGGGTCCTCGTCATCAAGCTCGCCGACCGCCTCCACAACGCCCGCACGTGGAAGCACGTGCCGGCGGCGTCGAGCCGGAAGAAGGCGACCGAGACCCTCGAGATCTTCGCCCCGCTCGCCCACCGGCTCGGCATGAACACCATCAAGTGGGAGCTCGAGGACCTGTCGTTCCAGGTGCTCTACCCCAAGGTGTACTCCGAGATCGTCCGGCTCGTCGCCGAGCGGGCCCCCGAGCGCGAGAAGTACCTCGGCATCGTCTCCCGCGAGCTCGGGTCCGAGCTGCGCGAGTCGCACATCGACTTCACGATCTCCGGCCGGCCCAAGCACTACTACTCGATCTATCAGAAGATGGTGGTCCGCGGCCACGACTTCGCCGAGATCTACGATCTCGTGGGCGTCCGGGTGCTCGTCGAGACGGTGCGCGAGTGCTACACCGTGCTCGGCCTCGTCCATGCGCGGTGGTCCCCGGTGGCCGGGCGCTTCAAGGACTACATCGCGATGCCGAAGTTCAACATGTACCAGAGCCTCCACACCACGGTGATCGGACCCTACGGCAAGCCGGTGGAGATCCAGATCCGGACCCGCGAGATGGACCGGCGCGCCGAGTTCGGCGTCGCCGCCCACTGGAAGTACAAGGACCGCCGGCGCGTCGACCCCGTGACGCTCACCGGCTCCGTGGACCGCACCGCGAAGGTCGGCGACTCCGGCGAGGTCGACCAGGTCGCGTGGCTGCGCCAGCTCCTCGACTGGCAGCGCGAGACGAGCGATCCCGACGAGTTCCTCGACAACCTCCGCTTCGAGGTGAATTCGAAGGAGGTCTACGTCTTCACTCCCAAGGGGGACATCGTGTCGCTCCCGGCGGAGTCGACGCCGGTCGACTTCGCCTACGCGGTCCATACCGAGGTCGGCCACAAGACGATGGGAGCGCGCGTCAACGGACGGCTCATCGCGCTCGACACCGCACTGTCCAACGGCGACGTCGTCGAGGTCTTCACCTCGAAGGACGAGAACGCCGGGCCGAGCCGCGACTGGCTCGCCTTCGTCAAGAGCCCGCGCGCCCGGAACAAGATCCGGCAGTGGTTCTCCAAGGAGCGCCGCGAAGAGGCCATCGAGTCCGGCCGCGACCAGCTCGCCCGTGCGATGCGCCGGCACCGGCTGAGCGCGGAGAAGCTCATGAGCCAGGAAGCGCTCGTCGTCGTCGCCAACGAGCAGCGGCTCGGCGACGTGGCCGGGCTCTATGCCGCGATCGGCAACGGCACGATGTCAGCCGCACACGTCGTCGACCTGCTCGCCAAGGAGGTCGCGGGCGAGGAGACCGAGGAGTACCGCGCGCCGACGAATCCCCGGGGCCGGTCGAGCGGCCACCACTCCTCGACGACGGGCGTGCTCGTCAAGGGCGCCGACGACATCCTCGTCAAGCTCGCCCGCTGCTGCACCCCCGTGCCCGGCGACGACATCGTCGGCTTCGTCACCCGGGGGGCCGGGGTGTCGGTGCACCGGGCGGACTGCTCGAACGTCGCGAGCCTCACCCGCGAGCCGGACCGGATCGTCGAGGTCGAATGGTCCGGGCACTCCTCGGGGGTGTACCTCGTGCAGATCCAGGTCGAGGCGCTCGACCGGGCCGGCCTGCTGTCCGACATCACCAAGGTCCTCACCGACAACCACGTCAACATCCTCTCCGCCTCGGTCGCCACCTCGAAGGCCCGCGTCGCGCAGTCGCGGTTCGTGTTCGAGATGGGCGACGCGAACCACCTCGACACCGTGCTCGCCGCCGCCCGGCGCGTCGACGGGGTGTTCGACGTCTACCGCATCACCGGCGGCTGAGACCCGCGCCGCCCGGCGGTCCGAACGCGCGGGCGGCGATCCGCCGCACCGCCCGCAGGTGCGGTCTGCGGTACTGCAGCCCGAGGTAGGCGAGGAAGTCCCGGCGCTCCGCCGCGGACACCTGCGCCGCGGTGCGGCGCAGCCGGGCGACCGCCGCGTCCTCGTCCTGCGCGTCCTCCCGGGCGAGGAGCACGAGGTCGTAGAGCGTCCGGTTCGGCGCGGTCACCGGGATGCCCGCGACGCGGGCGAGATCATCGCCGGTCACCCACCGCTCATAGGTGATCCACGGGTCGTCCGCGCGCCGCACCCGGCGACGGCTGCGGGTCGTGTACTCGAGCGTCGTCGGGCCGGTGCCCACGCCCCACCAGACCCAGTGGGCCGAGTGGTGGGACAGCACGAGGCCGCGCGGACCGGGCCGGTCGAGCGCCCGCGCGCGGAGCTCTGCGTCGACCCGGGTCCCGACCGGCACCCAGCAGGCGTCGGTGAGGCGGAACACGAGGCCGTCGAGGGTGAGGTCCATGAGCTCGGCGTAGTCGAGGGGCTCGCCGACCCGGAGCAGATCGTCCATTCCGCCATCCTCATCGGGCGGCCGGCCCGGGGCAACGGTCGGCCGCGCGCTGTGGACGACACGGCGACGCCCGCTCCGTCCGGGTGTGGACGGAGCGGGCGTCAGGAGCCGTGCGCGCCGGGTGTCAGCCGAGCTGCTCCGCGGTCCGCGACACCTGGTCGTACCAGGCGCGCCGGGCCTCGAGCGCGGTGCGGGCCTCGGCGATGCGCTTCTCGTCGCCGCTCGCCTCGGCCCGGGCGAGGTCGTCCTCGAGACCGGCGATCGCGGCCTCGAGCTGGGCGAGCATGCCCGAGGTGCGGTTCCGGGTCTCCGGATCGGTGCGCTTCCACTCGGCGTCCTCGGCGGCGGCGAGGGCCCGCTCGACCTCGCGCAGGCCGCCCTCCATCCGCGACACGTCGGCCCGCGGGACCTTCCCCGCGTCCTCCCACGCCTCCTGGATGGTGCGCAGCTCGCGCTTCGCGGCCGCCGGGTCGGTGATCGGCAGGAGCGCTCGCGCTCGGGCGAGGAGCTCCTCCTTGACGACGAGGTTCTCGCCGTAGGCGGCGTCGATCGCCTCGTTCTCCTTCTCCCGGGCGGCGAAGAACACGTCCTGCGCCCCGCGGAACCGGGCCCACAGCGCGTCGTCGTCCTTGCGGCCGGCGCGCGGAGCGGCCTTCCATCGGTCCATGAGCGCGCGGTACTGCTGGGCGGTGCCGCGCCAGTCGGTCGAGTGCGACAGCGCCTCGGCCTCCTCGACGAGCTTCGCCTTGATCCGCTTGCCTTCCGCATTGCGCTTGTCGAGATCGGAGAAGAACTCGCGGCGATGCCGGTCGAAGGTGTTGCGGGCCTTCGAGAAGCGACCCCACAGCTCCTGGTCCTGCGCCCGCGGCAGCCGCGGGGAGTTCGCCTGGATCGACTTCCACTCGTCGAAGAGCGCGGCCATCCGGGCCCCGGAGCTCTTCCACTGCACGCGGGCCGGATCCGTGCCCGCGATCGACTCCGCCTCCTCGACCACCGCGGTGCGGCGGGCCAGCCCCTCGGCGCGCGCGGACTCCCGCTCCTTCGCCTGGGCGGCGGCGGTGCGGGCGGCGGACTCCTGGATCCCCTCGAGCCGAGCGGCGAGCGCGGCGAGGTCGCCGACCACCGCGGCCTCGGCGAGGGCGGCCTGCTGATTCCTCGCCGAGGCGCGGATCGAATCCCCGGAGGCGCCCGCCGCGAGCCGCTCCTCGAGGAGCGCGGCGGCGTCGACGAGATCGAGGTACTTGTGCGCGTAGTACTCGAGCGCCTGCGCCTCGCTCGCGTCGGGGTACTGTCCGACGGCCCGCTCGCCGTCCGCGGTGCGGACGTAGACGGTGGTGTCCCCGCCGACGCGACCGTGCTCGACCGCCGCGGCGACGGCCGCCGTCCGATCGGCCTGGGGTGCTGCCGCCGCCGGGGTCCGCGGGGCCGCCGGGCGGCGGCCGGCGAGGGCGGACGGGCTCGGCGCCGGGCGCGGGCCGGGACGGGGTGCAGGTGCGGGCGGGTGCTGGGCGGAGCCGTCGGTCATCTCGGTACCTTGTCTTCGCGTCGGTCGAATCACGGGTGATCACTCGACGATGGGCAGAACACCCCCAGCATATCCACGCTGGGCCCGGGGAGGGGCGCGTTAGACTGGCATCCATGGAGATCACCGCCGTGAGCGCCGAGCTGCTCGACGTCAACTGCTATGCCGTGGCCGCTGACGGCGACGCCGGTCCGCGCGAATGCATCCTCGTCGATGCAGGGTTCGACTGCGCCCCCGACCTGGCGCGCGTGCTCGCGGAGTTCGAGTGGACGCCGGTCGCCGTGCTCCTCACCCACGGCCATCCGGATCACATCCTCGGGCTGCCCGGCCTGCTCGCGGCGTTCCCCGGGATCGAGGTCCTCATCGGGGAGCCGGACCACTACCGGCTCGTCGATCCCGCCTCGACGGTGTCGGCGCAGCTCGCCGCCGTCGTCGCCCCGCTCGTCGGCAGGTGGACCGCTCCCGAGGCGCGCACCGTGAC
Organism: Brevibacterium ihuae; assembly: GCF_900184225.1. Lineage (NCBI taxonomy): Bacteria > Bacillati > Actinomycetota > Actinomycetes > Micrococcales > Brevibacteriaceae > Brevibacterium > Brevibacterium ihuae. Next base: position 261,184 of record NZ_FXWZ01000002.1, read on the forward strand.
CGGCACGGAGCCGTTCACCCGCGCCGGGCTCACCATCACCCCGGACCCCGCCCCCGGCCACACCGAGGGCTCGACCCTGTGGCGGGTCACGGACCCCGGGGGAGAGGGGGACGCCGCCGAGGTGCTGTTCACCGGGGACGTCCTGTTCGCCGGATCGATCGGCCGGACGGACCTCGCCGGGGGCGACCCGCAGGCGATGGAGCGCACCCTGGCGCACATCTCCGGACTCCCCGACACCCCGGTGCTGCCCGGTCACGGCCCCGTGACCCGGCTGTCGCACGAGCTGCGCACCAATCCGTACCTGTAGAAGGAGACCCCCGCACATGGCCCAGGCCGCACGACTCTCGGGATTCCCGGAATGGCTGCCCGCCGACCGGATCGTCGAGGAGCGCGTCATCGACCTGCTCAAGCACACCTTCGAGCTCAACGGCTTCGCCGCGATCCACACCCGCGCGGTCGAGCCGATCACCGCGCTCGCCAAGGACGGCGAGATCGACAAGGAGGTGTTCGCCGTCTCGCGCCTCCACGCCGAGCCCGGCGATGCGAAGACCCCGCTCGGGCTCCACTTCGACCTCACCGTGCCCTTCGCCCGGTACGTCGTGGAGAACGCCGGCCATCTGCCGTTCCCGTTCAAGCGCTATCAGATCCAGCCGGTGTGGCGCGGGGAGCGCCCCCAGGACGGGCGCTACCGCGAGTTCCTCCAGGCCGACATCGACATCGTCGCCGAGGACACCCTCGCCGAGCACTTCGAGGTCGAGGTGCCGCTCGTCATGGCCCAGGCGTTCGGGGAGCTCGCGGAGCTCGGCGTGCCCGGCGTGCGCATCCTCGCGAACAACCGCAAGCTCATCGAGGGCTTCATCCGCGGGATCGGGCTCACCGACATCACCGCGGTGCTCCGATGCATCGACAAGCTCGACAAGATCGGCCCGGCCAAGGTGGCCGCGCTCCTCGCCGAGCAGGCCGGGGCGGACGAGGGCCAGCAGCGCCGGCTCCTCGAGTTCGCCGCGATCGAGAGCACGACGAGCGCCTTCGCCGACGAGGTCACCGCGCTCGGCGTGAGCGATCCGCTCCTCGACGAGGGACTCGAATCGCTCGCCCGGCTGCTCGACGCCGCCCACCGCCGACAGCCCGGTACCGTCGTCGCCCAGCTCAAGATCGTGCGCGGCCTCGACTACTACACCGGCTCGGTCTACGAGACGCAGCTCATCGGCCACGAGGCGCTCGGCTCCGTGGCGTCCGGCGGACGCTACGACTCGCTCGCGACGAACGGGAAGCGGACCTTCCCCGGCGTCGGGATGTCGCTCGGCGTGTCCCGCCTGATGTCCCGACTCGTCGGGCGCGACCGGATGGTCGAGGCGACCCGGGGCGTGCCGACCGCGGTGCTCGTCGCCGTCACCGAGGAGGAGGGCCGGGAGGCCGCCGTCGACATCGCCTCGCGGCTCCGGTCCCGGGGCATCCCGGTCGACGTGGCGCCTGCGGCGAGCCGCTTCGGCAAGCAGATCCGGTTCGCCGAGCGCCGGGGGATCCCCTACGTGTGGTTCCTCGACGGGGAGACCGGGCACGAGGTCAAGGACATCCGCTCGGGGGAGCAGGTGAGCGCCGATCCGGCGCTGTGGACCCCGCCGGCCGAGGACCTCTGGCCGACCGTGCGCACCGTCACCGCCGGGCGCTGAGCGGACCGGCCGGGCGCGGCTCCGGATCGGGCGCGAGCGAGCCGTCCGGGGCGATGTGGTCGAAGATCTCGCTCACCATCGTCACCACGTGCGGGTCGTCGACGACGTAGACGATCCGGCGGCCCTCGCGGCGCGAGGACACGAGTCCCGCGAGCCGGAGCTTCGCGAGATGCTGCGACACCGCCTGGACGCTCGCACCGGAGGCGTCGGCGAGCCCGGTGACGTCCGACTCGCGCTGCACGAGGAACCACATGATGAGCAGGCGGGTCGAGGAGGACAGCATGCGGAAGGTCTCGGCGGCGACGTCGATCTGCGCGCTCGTCGGCGGCTCGTGCCCGCCGGCGGTGCCCCCCGGTGCATCGCGCGGGGCCTGCTNCGCCTGCTCATCATGTGGTTCCTCGTGCAGCGCGAGTCGGCGGCTCGTGCCCGCCGGCGGTGCCCGCCGGTGCATCGTGCGGGGCCTGCTCCGACCCGGTGCCCCGGTGCCCGATCGCCATCTGTCCTCCTCCTGTCGGCCCGTCCGCGTCGTCCGGGCGGGACGCCTCAGCGTCTATCATGGGTCTCTGGCGCACACCCATTCAATCCTAAGGAGCTACCGCAGTGCTGAGAACCCACGAGGCGGGCACGCTGAGTGCCTCGGACGTCGATTCCACCGTCACCCTCACCGGCTGGGTCGACCGGCGCCGGGATCACGGAGGCGTCGCCTTCATCGATCTGCGCGACGCCTCGGGCATCGTGCAGGTGGTCGTGCGCGAACAGGACGCGGATCTGCTCCGCAACGAGACCGTGATCAGGGCGACCGGCACGGTCTCCGCACGGCCGGAGGGCAACGCCAACCCCAACCTGCCGACCGGTGAGATCGAGATCGTCGACACCGAGGTCGAGGTGCTCGCCGCGGCTGCGGCGCTCCCGTTCCAGGTGTCCGACCACGCCGAGGACTCCGGACACGTGGGGGAGGAGACGCGCCTGCGGTACCGCTACCTCGACCTGCGCCGGTCGGGTCCCGCCGCCGCGCTCCGACTCCGCTCCGCGGCCAACCGCGCCGCCCGGGCGGTGCTCGACGAGCACCGCTTCCTCGAGGTCGAGACGCCCACGCTCACCCGCTCCACCCCGGAGGGCGCGCGCGACTTCGTCGTGCCGGCCCGCCTGCGCCCGGGCAGCTGGTACGCCCTCCCGCAGTCCCCGCAGCTCTTCAAGCAGCTCCTCCAGGTCGCCGGCCTCGAGCGCTACTACCAGATCGCGCGGTGCTACCGCGATGAGGACTTCCGGGCCGACCGGCAGCCGGAGTTCACCCAGCTCGACATCGAGGCCTCGTTCGTCGAGCAGGACGACGTCATCGCGCTCGCCGAGGAGATCCTCGGCGCGCTGTGGAAGCTCATCGGCCACGAGATCACCACCCCGATCCCGCGGATCACCTACCACGAGGCGATGGCGCGCTACGGCACCGACAAGCCCGACCTCCGCTTCGCACTCGAGCTCACCGAGCTCACCGAGTTCTTCGCCGACACCCCGTTCCGCGTGTTCCAGGCCCCCTACGTCGGCGCCGTGGTGTACCCCGGCGGCGGCTCGCTGCCGCGCCGCCAGCTCGACGGCTGGCAGGACTGGGCCAAGCAGCGCGGGGCCAAGGGCCTCGCCTACGTGCTCATCCAGGAGGACGGCACGCTCACCGGCCCGGTCGCCAAGAACATCTCCGAGGAGGAGAAGGCAGGGCTCGCCGCGGCCGTCGGCGCGAACCCCGGCGACGCGGTGTTCTTCGCCGCCGACACCCCCGGTGCGGCGCGCGCGCTGCTCGGCGCGGCGCGGCGCGAGATCGCAGCGCGCACCGGCCTCATCGACGCGGACGCCTGGTCGTTCGTGTGGGTCGTCGACGCACCGCTCTTCGAGTCCGCCGACGACGCAGAGGCGGCCGGCGACGTCGCGGTGGGCTCCGGCAGCTGGACCGCCGTGCACCACGCGTTCACCGCGCCCAAGCTGGAGTTCATGGACACCTTCGACACCGATCCCGGGTCCGCCCTCGCCTACGCCTACGACATCGTGTGCAACGGCAACGAGATCGGCGGCGGATCGATCCGCATCCACCGCCCGGACGTGCAGGCGCGCGTCTTCGACGTCATGGGCATCGGCGCGGAGGAGGCCCGAGAGAAGTTCGGCTTCCTGCTCGACGCGTTCAGCTTCGGCGCCCCGCCCCACGGCGGCATCGCCTTCGGCTGGGACCGGATCGTCAGCCTGCTCGCCGGGGCCGACTCCATCCGCGAGGTCATCGCCTTCCCCAAGTCCGGGGGCGGCTACGACCCGCTCACCGACGCCCCGGCGCCGATCACCCCCGAGCAGCGCGCAGAGGCGGGCGTCGACTTCGACCCCGAGGCCGAGGACGGATGACCGACCTCTTCAGCCAGGCGGGCGTCCCGGACTCCTCCGGGGCGCCCGCCTCGTCGGTCCTCGATCCGCTCGCGGTGCGCATGCGGCCGCGCACGATCGAGGAGATCGTCGGGCAGGACCACCTGACGTTCCCCGGCTCGCCGCTCCGGCAGCTCGTCGGCGCCCGCGCCGGCGACAAGGCCGGGGCGAGCTCACTGCTCCTCTGGGGTCCTCCCGGGGTCGGCAAGACGACGATCGCCCACGTCGTCTCCCACTCCTCGGACCGGCGGTTCGTCGAGCTCTCGGCGATCACCGCCGGGGTCAAGGACGTGCGCCGCGTCATCGAGCAGGCCCGGAACGACCGCGACCTCCACGGCCGCACGACGGTCCTCTTCCTCGACGAGATCCATCGCTTCTCCAAGGCCCAGCAGGACGCGCTGCTCCCCGCGGTGGAGAACCGGCTCGTCGTCCTCATCGCCGCGACGACGGAGAACCCGTCGTTCTCCGTCATCGCCCCGCTCGTCTCGCGCTCCCTCGTCCTCACCCTGCGCCCGCTCACCGACGAGGGGATCGGCGTGCTCGTCGACCGGGCGCTCGACCACGAGCGCGGACTCGCCGGCACGTACCGGGTCGACCCCGCGGCGCGCCGGGCGATCATCGCGCTCGCCTCCGGCGACGGCCGCCGCTCGCTCACCGTGCTCGAGGCCGCCGCCGCGATCGCCGGCGCCACCGCTCGGGAGGACGACGAGGAGTCCGTCCCGCTCATCACCGCCGATCACGTCGGCGACGCCGCGGATCGCGCCCTCGTCCGCTATGACCGGGCCGGCGACCAGCACTACGACGTGATCTCCGCCTTCATCAAGTCGATCCGCGGCTCCGATCCCGACGCCGCCCTCCACTACCTCGCCCGGATGATCGCCGCGGGGGAGGACCCGCGCTTCATCAGCCGCCGGGTGGTGATCGCCGCCGCCGAGGACATCGGCATGGCCGATCCGCAGGCGCTGCCGATCGCGGTGGCCGCGCAGACCGCCGTCGAGCGGATCGGGATGCCCGAGGGGCGGATCCCGCTCGCGGAGGCCGTCGTCTATCTCGCCTGCGCGCCGAAGTCGAACGCCGCCTACCTCGGGATCGACCGGGCGCTCGCCGACATCCGGGCCGGGAAGGCCGGCGAGGTCCCCCTCCATCTGCGCGATGCGCACTACCCCGGGGCCGAGGCGCTCGGCCACGGCGCGGGATACCGCTACGCCCACGACTACCCGCACGGCGTCGCCCCGCAGGAGTACCTGCCGGAATCGCTCGCCGGAACGCGCTACTACGAGCCGACGACGAACGGCGCCGAGTCGCGGATGGGCGAACGGCTCACCGCGCTGCGGCGGATCCTCGGCCGCCCCGAGGACTGACGCCCGCGGGACCGGTGCCCGGCGTTTGGCCGCACCCGTGCCGCGGTGAGGGTGTGGAGACATGGATTCCGCACAGCAGACCTCCGCACCCACCACCGACTCCCGGACCCTCGAGGTCGACGTCCTCGTCATCGGCTGGGGCAAGGGCGGCAAGACCCTCGCCCGGAGCCTCGGGAGCAGCGGCACCCGGGTCGCGCTCGTCGAGCAGTCGGAGTCGATGATCGGCGGCACGTGCATCAACGTCGCCTGCGTTCCGACGAAGACGCTCATCCACCAGGCGGCCATGAGGCCCGAGGACGCCGCGCCCGCCGACTGGTTCACCACCTCCGTCGAGGCCCGCGATGCGCTCATCGGGAAGCTCAACGCGCGGAACCGCGAACTCGTCGAGGAGGCCCCCGACGCGGTGATCGTCATGGGGACGGCCGCGTTCGTCGATCCGCACACCGTCGAGGTGACGCAGGGGGAGGACCGGATGCGCATCGTCGCGGGGACGATCGTCGTCAACACCGGCACCGTGCCGGCCTCCCCGCCGATCCCCGGCGCCGACTCTGCCCGGGTGTACGACTCGACGACACTCCAGCACGCCGATCCCTTCCCCGAGCGGCTGGTCATCGTCGGCGGCGGGTACATCGGGCTCGAGTTCGCCGGGATGTTCGCCGGATTCGGCGCCGAGGTCACCGTCGTCGACCCGGGGGAGAGGATCCTGCCCCGGGAGGACGAGGACGTCGCGGCCGGCGTCGCCGAGCACCTCGGGTCCGCCGGCGTGACCTTCCGCCTCGGGTCGGGCGTGAGCGCGATCGAGGAGACCGCCGACGGGGTCGACGTGCGCACCGAGGACGGCGGGACCGTCGCCGCCGACGCCGTCCTGCTCGCCGTGGGACGCAGCGCCACGACCGCGGACCTCGGACTCGACCGGGCCGGCATCGAGGTCGACGACCGCGGCTTCATCCGCGTCGACGACACCCTGCGCAGCGTGTCGGCCGACCATGTCTTCGCCGTCGGCGACATCAACGGCGGGCCGCAGTTCACCTACGTCTCCCTCGACGACAACCGGATCGTCGCCGATCAGCTCAGCGGGTCCGGCGAACGGCGCCGCAGCGACCGGGTCGCGGTGCCGAACACGATGTTCCTCACCCCGCCGCTGTCGCGGGTCGGCATCAACGAGCAGCAGGCGCGCGAGGAGGGCCGGCGCGTCCTCGTCGCTGCGAAGCCCGTCGCCGCGATCGCGGCGATGCCGCGCCCCAAGATCCTCGGCAACCCGACCGGGATGATCAAGGTCGTCGACGACCCGGACACCCGCGAGCTGCTCGGTGCGACGGTGTGGTGCGTCGACTCCCAGGAGGTCATCAACCTCCTCGCGCTCGCGATGCGGGCCGGGGTCACCGTCGACGCCCTGCGCGACGGGATCTGGACGCATCCGTCGAGCACCGAGGCGCTCAACGAGGTGCTCGGGGAGCTCGCGCCGCTCGCGGACTGACCGGATTGGACGGCGCCCCGGCACCGCACTAGAATGGTCGATTGCTGTGCCTGCACCCAGAAGGCGGTCGGCACCGGAGCGCTCGCTCCGGTCGCCCTCTTTCCCAGCCCGGGAAACAGCCGTTCCGGACCCGGTCGAGCACCGCCCGCACCCGCGGCGGATCCGCCCGGAGCACACACTGCGAACCGAAAGGTCACCCATCCATGTCCGCACCCGCACGTGATCGCCGCCAGGTCCGCCTGTCGCGCGCCCTCGGCCTGCCCCTGACCCCGAAGGCCGAGAAGTACTTCGAGCGCCGCCCCTACCCGCCCGGCGAGCACGGCCGTGCCCGCCGTCGGAACGACAGCGACTACTCGGTCCGCCTCAAGGAGAAGCAGCGCCTGCGCGCCCAGTACGGCATCCGCGAGGCCCAGATGCTCAAGACCTACAAGGAGGCCAAGCGCCTCCCGGGTCTGACCGGTGAGAACATCGTCGAGCTCCTCGAGATGCGCCTCGACGCCCTCGTGCTCCGCGCCGGCTTCGCGCGCACCATCGCGCAGGCCCGCCAGTTCGTCGTGCACCGTCACATCTGCGTCGACGGCCAGCGCGTCGACCGTCCGTCTTTCCGCGTCAAGGAGGGCCAGATGGTCCACGTCCACGAGAAGTCCGCTCAGATGGATCCCTTCCAGGTGTCCGCCGCCGGTGCCCACCGCGATGTCCTGCCGGCCGTCCCGGGCTACCTCAAGGTCGATCTCGAGTCGCTCCAGGCCACCCTGCTCCGTCGCCCCAAGCGCGACGAGGTCCCCGTGACCTGCGACGTGCAGCTCGTGGTCGAGCACTACTCGCGCTGATCGCGCACACCGCCCAGGCGACTGCCCGGCCCCCTGCGGGGAGCCGGGCAGTCGCCATTCAGGCGGTGTCCTTTCCACTAGACTTGCCCAGGATGTGCACCGCCCGCCCGGCGCGGGCCCCGACCCCCTGCGGACACCGCGGGACGAAAGGCCAGGAATGAAGACAGCAGAGATCCGACGGCGCTGGCTCGCCTACTTCGAGGGCAAGGACCACGCGGTGGTGCCCTCGGCGTCGGTCATCAGCTCGGACCCGTCGATCCTGTTCAACATCGCGGGCATGGTCCAGTTCATCCCCTACCTCACCGGCCGCGAACCCGCCCCGTGGAAGCGTGCGACGAGCGTGCAGAAGTGCGTGCGCACCCAGGACATCGAGGAGGTCGGCCAGACCACCCGCCACGGCACGTTCTTCCAGATGAACGGCAACTTCTCCTTCGGCGACTACTTCAAGGAGGGGGCCATCCGGTTCGCGTGGGAGTTGCTCACCGCACCCGAGGACGCCGGCGGCCTCGGCTTCGACCCCGATCGCCTGTGGGCGACGGTGCACCGCGACGACGCGGAGACCATCGACCTGTGGCTCGCGAACACCTCGATCCCCGCCGAGCGGATCCAGACCCGCGGCAGCGAGGACAACTTCTGGCACACCGGGCAGCCGGGACCGGGCGGCTACTGCTCGGAGATCTACTACGACCGCGGCCCGGCCTACGGCGCCGAGGGCGGACCGGTCGCCGACGAGGACCGCTACATCGAGATCTGGAACCTCGTGTTCATGGAGTTCGCGCTGTCCGCCGTCCGGTCGAAGGTCGACTTCGACATCGCCGGCGACCTCCCGGCGAAGAACATCGACACCGGCATGGGACTCGAGCGCGTCGCCTTCCTCAAGCAGGGCGTCGAGAACATGTACGAGATCGACGAGGTCTTCCCCGTCATCGCCGCCGCGAGCGCCCTCGCCGGCAAGGAGTACGGCGCCGACCACGCCGACGACGTCCGGATGCGCGTCGTCGCCGACCACGTGCGCTCCGCCCTCGTCATCATCGGCGACGGGGTGCGCCCCGGCAACGAGGGGCGCGGATACATCCTGCGCCGCCTGCTCCGCCGCGCGGTGCGCGCGATGCACCTGCTCGGCGTGAGCGAGCCGGTGCTGCCGCACCTGCTCCCGGTGTCCAAGGACGTCATGGCCGAGTCGTACCCGGAGCTCGACACCGACTTCGACCGGATCTCGCGCATCGCCTACGCCGAGGAGACCGCCTTCCGCCGCACGCTCGAGTCCGGCACCCAGCTGCTGACGAACGCGGTGGAGAAGGTCGGCTCCGGCGGGACGATCGGCGGCGACGTCGCCTTCGCCCTCCACGACACGCACGGCTTCCCCATCGACATGACGCTCGAGATGGCCGCCGAGCAGGGCGTCGAGGTCGATGCGGAGGGCTTCGCGGCCCTCATGGCCGAGCAGCGCACCCGCGCGAAGGCCGACGCGAAGGCGAAGAAGGGCGGCCTGCAGGCGGACCTGTCCGCATTCTCCGCGCTCCTCGAGTCCGGTCCGACCGAGTTCGTCGGCTACGACAACCTCAGCACCGACTCGCGGATCCGCGGGCTCGTGTCCGGCGGCACCGCGGTCGACACCGCCGGGGTCGGCGACACCGTCGACCTCGTGCTCGACGTCAGCCCGTTCTATGCCGAGTCCGGTGGCCAGAAGGCCGACGTCGGCATCATCCGCGGCGACGGCTTCACCGCGCGCGTCGTCGACGTCCAGAACCCGATCAAGGGCCTGCCCGCCCACCGCGTCGAGGTGCTCGAGGGCGAGATCGCGGTCGGGCGCGACGTCCGCGCCGAGGTCGACGGCGGGCATCGCTTCGCCGCCGCCCAGGCGCACTCCGCCACCCACCTCGTGCACGCCGCGCTCCGCGAGATCCTCGGCTCCAACGCGGTGCAGGCCGGCTCGCTCAACCAGCCCGGCTACATGCGCTTCGACTACTCGTTCCCGGAGGCGCCGAGCCAGGCCGCGCGGGCCGAGATCGAGGACGCGGCGAACATCGCGGTGCGCGACAACCTCGAGGTGAGCTACGAGCACCTGCCGTTCGAGGACGCGAAACGCTCCGGCGCCCTCGCGCTGTTCGGGGAGAAGTACCCGTCCGTCGTGCGCGTCGTCGACATCGGCGGCCCGTTCTCGCGCGAGCTGTGCGGCGGCACCCACGTGTCGCGGACCACGGAGATCGGCCCGATCTCGGTGATCTCCGAGGCCTCTGTCGGCTCCGGCACCCGCCGCATCGAGGCCTCGGTGGGCCTGTCTGCCTTCCGCGAGCTCGCCCGGGAGCGCACCATCCTCCAGTCGCTGTCGGACCTCCTCAAGGTCCCCGGGGCCGACGTCCCCGGGCGCGTCGAGTCGCTGCTCGCCCGGATCAAGGAGGCCGAGCGCACGATCGCCGCCCTCAACCAGGAGAAGGTCCTCGGGGCCGCCCAGGGGGCGCGCGCCGCCGCCCGCCCGATCGGCGGGGTGACCTACTCCGGCACCGCGCTCGGCGACGTGTCCGGGGCCGGGGACGTCCGCTCCTTCGTGCTCGACGTCCGCAGCCGGTTCGGCTCCGAGCCCGCGGTCGTCGCCGCGGTGGGAGTGGCCTCCGGCAAGCCGAGCGTCGTCATCGCCGTCACCGAGGCGGCCCGGGACACCGGGCTGCGGGCCGGCGACCTCGTCAAGGTCGCCTGCGGCGAGCTCGGGGGCGGCGGCGGAGGCAAGCCCGACCTCGCTCAGGGCGGCGGCTCCGACCCGAGCCGCATCGACGCCGCGCTCGACGCGGTGGCCCGGGCGCTCGAGACCGCCTGATGGCCTTCCGCCGCGGACGCCGGCTCGGGATCGACGTCGGCAGCGTGCGCGTCGGGATCGCCCAGTGCGATCCCGACGGCATCCTCGCCACTCCGCTCGACACCGTCTACCGCCGCGACGGGGACCCGGCGGCGCTCGCGCGGATCGCCGCCCTCGTCGCCGAGGTCGACCCGCTCGAGCTCGTCGTCGGGCTGCCGCGGTCGCTCGACGGGACCGAGCGGGCCTCGGCCCGCACCGCCCTCGACTTCACCGCGCAGATCGCCGCGGCCACCGGCCTGCCGGTCCGCCTCGTCGACGAGCGCTTCAGCACCGCCGAGGCCCACACGGTGCTCCAGGCGGTGGGCCGCAGCGCGCGGAAGCGGCGCGAGATCGTCGACGCGGTGGCCGCGGTTGTTATCCTGCAGAGTGCAGTAGACCACGAGAAGCGCACCGGCGAGCCCGCAGGTTCGGTGCTGCGCTCCCAGTCGGAGGATCCGCATGTCTGAGGTGCACGAGATCACGAGCGACGAGGGTCTGAGCCGCGCCGAGCGCCGGGCCAAGGCGCACCGGCGGATGATGCGCAGGCGCCGCACGACGATCTTCGCGATCGTCGCGGTGCTCGTGCTCGGCGTCGGCGGGTTCGCGGCGGTGAGCACCGCCGGGGGAGTGATGAGCGAGCTGTTCGGCGACTCCGGGGACTACGAGGGCGAGGGCGGCGAGACCGTCGTCATCTCGGTGCTCCCGGGATCCTCGGCCACCGAGGTCGCGAACCAGCTCGTGCAGGAGGACGTCATCAAGTCCTCCCGCCCGTTCCTCGACGAGATCGAGCGCCGCGAGGTGACGATTCCGGCCGGCGATCTCGCCCTGCGGAAGCAGATGAGCGCGGCGGCCGCGGTCGAGGCGATCGTCAACCCCGCCGCCCTGCAGACCATCGCGGTGCCCGAGGGATTCCTCGTCGCCGAGATCGAGACGCGGATGATCGAGTCGGGGATGGACGAGGACGCCGTCGTCGCCGCGCTCGAGGACCGCATCCCCGCGGACTACGGCCTCGAGGTCGACGCCCCGAGCCTCGAGGGGTACCTCTACCCGGCCACCTACGAGATCCGCCCCGGCATGACGCCGGAGGAGATGGTGCAGGAGATGGTCGACCGGACGAAGGACGAGATCACCGACCTCGGCATCCCGCTCGAGGACGTCAACGAGGTCTTCACGCTCGCCAGCCTCGTCGAGATCGAGGCGCCCGGCGACGAGGAGGTCCGCCGCCAGGTGGCCCGCGTGTTCCTCAACCGGATCAGCGACCACTCGCAGACCAACGGCCTGCTCCAGTCCGACGCCACCGTCCACTACATCTTCGGCTCCCGGCCCGATGCGAGCACCACCGCCGAGGAGCGCGCGAGCGACGACCCGTACAACACGTACAAGCACCCCGGTCTGCCTCCCGGACCCATCAACTCGCCGAGCCGGGGCGCGGTCGATGCCGCGCAGAACCCCGCCGACGGCGACTGGCAGTACTTCGTCGCGACGAACCCGGACACGGGGGAGACCGCGTTCGCCGAGACGTACTCCGAGCACCAGCGCAACGTCGAGAAGTACCGCGAATGGCTCCGCGGACGCGATGACGGCTGAGCCCGGGAGCGCGATCCGGATGCGCGCCGCGGTCCTCGGCTCGCCCATCGCCCATTCGCTGTCGCCGACCCTCCACCGGGCCGCCTCCGCGGCGCTCGGGCTCGCAGGCTTCGAGTACGGACGGTTCGAGGTCGCCGAGGAGGCGCTCCCCGCGTTCCTCGCCGCGCATCCCGAGCACGTCGGCTTCTCCCTGACCATGCCGCTCAAGCACGCGCTGCTCCGGCTCGCCGCGGAGCATGACTGGGAGATCGACCCCGAGGCGGCGCGGACCGGCGCCGGGAACACCCTCGTGCGCCATGCCGACGGGACCCGCCGCGTGCTCAACACCGATGTGGCCGGGATCGTGCGCGCGCTGTCCGATGCGGGCGTCGCCCCCGCCGCCCCCGGCACCCGCACCGCGGCGGTGCTCGGCGGCGGGGCGACCGCGGCCTCGGCGACGGCCGCCCTCGCCGAGCTCGGCGTCGCCGACATCGCCTTCGCGGTGCGCAGCGCCGCCCGCGCCGCCGACGTGCTCGCCCTCGCCGACTCCCTCGGGATGGGTGCGCGCACCATCGCGCTCGACGCCTGGGAGCCCGGCGCGACCGACCTCGCCGTCTCGACCCTGCCGGCCGGGGCGCTCGCAGGGGTGCCCGTGACCTGGCCGGAGAGCTTCGACCGTCCCGCGGCGCTCCTCGACGTCGCCTACGCCCGTGCCGAACCCGACCTCCTCTCCGCCTTCGCGGCCCGCGGGGGAACCGCGGTCCCCGGAACCCGGATGCTCGTCCACCAGGCCGCCGAGCAGTTCCGCGTGTTCGCGGCCGCCGTCGGCGTCGAGCTCGGCGACCGGCACCGCCGGATCGTCGATGCGATGCTCGCAGCGCTCCCGGAAGCGCCCGCCGCCCGCTGAACCGCCACCCGATCGACCAGGAGGAAGAGTGTCCGAACCGCTGTCGCTCGTCGCGAGCCTGAGCATCACCGTGATCGCCTCGCTGGCGGTGAGCGCCTGGATCTGGCTCCGGTTCCCGCACCTCATCGACGACGAGGCCGGGCTGCGGCTGCTCCGCGGGGTGAACTCGATGGACCGGCCGAGCGGCCTCGTCACCGCGGTGCTCACCTCGGTGGGCGCAGTCATCGCCTGGCTCGCCGCGTTCATCGCCCCGTCGTTCCTCGGCCGCACCGGTGCCGATGCCCCGCTCCTCGCGGCCTTCGGGCTGTTCGCCGGGGCGACCGGCTGGCTGTTCTGGATCGACACCGCGATCCGCCGCCTGCCCAACCGGATCGTGCTGCCGATCACCTTCGCCGCGCTCGTGCTGTTCGTCGTCTCCGTCGTCATCGGCGTCACGCGCGACACCGGCGACGCGCCCGGGATGTGGGCGGCCGGGGCGACGCCGGCGATCCACGGCCTGCTCGGCGGGTTCGCCGCACTTCTCTTCTTCCTCCTCCTCGCCCTCCTCGCCCTGCGAATGCGGCGCACCGGGATGGGCGGCGGCGACGTCAAGCTCGCGGTGATCGTCGGCATGCTGCCGGGTGCGCTGAGCCTCGGCAGTCCGCTCATCGCGCTCCTCGTGATGAATGTGTCCGCGCTCGTCCACGTGCTGTGGGCGGTCGGCACCGGCCGGGCCCGCTGGGGGAGCGCCATCCCCTTCGGTCCGCACATGCTGATCGGCACGTGGACGGCGGTCATCGCGGGACCGCTGCTTTTGTAGACTTGGGAGAATGTTGAGATGGCTTACAGCAGGCGAGTCCCATGGCGAGGCGCTCGTCGGCATCCTCGAGGGGCTCCCCGCCCACGTCCCCGTCACGCGCGCTGACGTCGCCGCTGCGCTCGCCCGCCGCCGGCTCGGTTACGGTCGCGGAGCCCGTATGAAGTTCGAGGCCGACGAGGTGCGGCTGCTCGGCGGCGTGCGCCACGGCGCCACCCTCGGCGGCCCCGTCGCGATCGAGGTCGGCAACACCGAATGGCCCAAGTGGGAGACGGTGATGAGCGCCGACCCCGTCGCCCCCGAGCTGCTCGCCGAGCAGGCCCGCAACGCCCCGCTCACCCGGCCCCGGCCGGGACACGCCGATCTCGTCGGGATGCAGAAGTACGCCTGGGACGAGGCGCGTCCGATCCTCGAGCGGGCCTCGGCCCGCGAGACCGCGATGCGGGTGGCGCTCGGCGCGGTCGCCGTGAACTTCCTCCGCGAGCTCGGCATCGAGCTCGTCTCGCACACCGTCTCGATCGGCCCGGTGTCCGGCACCGGCGACGAGGCGCTGCCGACCCCGCGCGACGTCGAGGCCCTCGACACGGACCCGCTGCGCTGCTTCGACGCCGATCTCTCCGCCCGGATGATCGCCGAGGTCGACGACGCGAAGAAGTCCGGCGACACCCTCGGCGGCGTCGTCGAGGTCATCGTCGAGAACGTGCCGCCCGGCCTCGGCTCCCACGTCCACTGGGACCGGCGCCTCGACAGCCGCCTGGCGGCCGCGCTCATGGGCATCCAGGCGATCAAGGGCGTCGAGGTGGGCGACGGCTTCGCCACCGCCGCCCGGCGCGGGTCAGCCGCCCACGACGAGATCGTCTCCCACGACGGTGCGGTGACGCGCGCGACCAACCGCGCCGGCGGCACCGAGGGCGGGATGTCCACCGGCGAGCAGCTGCGGGTGCGGGCCGCGATGAAGCCCATCGCCACCGTGCCGCGCGCGCTCGCGACGATCGACGTGAGCACCGGCGAGGCGGCCAAGGCCCACCACCAGCGCTCGGACGTGTGCGCGGTGCCGGCGGCCGGCGTGGTCGCCGAGGCGATGGTCGCGCTCGTCGTCGCGGAGGCGGTCGTCGAGAAGTTCGGCGGCGACTCGGTCGCCGAGACCCGGCGCAATCTGGAGTCCTACCTCGAGGCGATCCCGGCGGCGCTGCGCTCCGGACGATGACCGCCGAGCAGCCGCTGCCCCGCCCCGCGCCCCCGCTGCGGCCGAGGCCCGCGGCCCAGTCGCGGATCGCACTCATCGGTCCGCCCGCAGCGGGCAAGTCGACGATCGGTCGGCTGCTCGCCGACCGGCTCGGGCTGCCGATGACCGACACCGACGCGGAGATCGTCGCGCGCTACGGTCCGATCCCCGCGATCTTCGCCGAGCGCGGCGAGGCGCGGTTCCGCGAGATCGAGCGCGAGGTCGTCCGGCGCAGTCTGCGCCGCCTCCTCGACCGGCCCGGCGTGGTCTCGCTCGGCGGGGGAGCGATCCTCAACTCCGGGACCCGCGCCCAGCTCCTCCACCCCGCGATCCGCGTGGTGAGCATCGAGATCGATGCCCGCACGGCGGCCGCTCGGATCCATGGCTCCCAGCGGCCGCTGCTCGCCGGGGACGAGGACCCGCTCGAGCGCTGGCAGACGCTGCTCGCCGAGCGGCAGCCGCTCTACCGCGCGGTGGCGACCGTCACCGTGCCCGCCACCAATGGACCGCCCTCGACGATCGTCAACCGGATCGTCGACCTCCTCACCGGGCTCGAGCGGGCCGAGGCCTATGCCCGGTTCGCCGACGCCGAGCGCGACGGCGGACCCCCATCCACGACGACCGACGAAAGCAGGAGAGCATGACACCGACCACCCGCATCGACGTGAGCGCCGGAGGGGACTACCCGGTCCTCGTCGGGTCCGGACTGCTCGGCGAGCTCCCGGGCCTCATCGGCCCGCGCGCCCGCAAGGTGCTCGTGGTCCACCCGCGCGCGCTGCGCTCGACCGGCGAGGCGGTCCGCGAGGACCTCGCCGCGGCGGGGTACGAGGCGCTCTCGGCGGAGATCCCCGACGCCGAGGAGGCCAAGCACGTCCAGGTCGCGGCGTTCTGCTGGCAGATCCTCGGACAGAGCGACTTCACCCGCTCCGATGCGATCGTCGGCGTGGGCGGGGGAGCGGTGACCGACCTCGCCGGCTTCGTCGCCGCCACCTGGCTGCGCGGCATCCGGTTCGTCACCATCCCCACCACCGTGCTCGGCATGGTCGACGCCGCGATCGGCGGCAAGACCGGCATCAACACCGCCGAGGGGAAGAACCTCGTCGGTGCCTTCCACGCCCCGGCCGGCGTCCTCGTCGACACCGACACCCTCGCCACCCTGCCGGACAACGAGCTATTCACCGGACTCGCGGAAGCGGTGAAGTGCGGCTTCATCGCCGACGAACGGATCATCGAGCTCGTCGAGGAGACGCCCAAGGAGGCGATCGCCGACCACACCTCCGCGGTGCTGCGCGAGATCATCGAGCGCTCGATCCGCGTCAAGGCCGCGGTCGTGAGCGAGGATTTCGGCGAGGCGGGGCGCCGGGAGATCCTCAACTACGGGCATACGCTCGGCCACGCGATCGAGCTCACCGAGCGCTACCGGTGGCGGCACGGCGCCGCGGTGAGCGTCGGGATGATGTTCGCCGCCGAGCTCTCCGCGCTGACGAAGAACCTCCCGCAGGAGGTCGTCGACCGGCAGCGCGCGGTGCTCACCCGCCTCGGCCTGCCCGTGGGGTACCGCGGCGACAAGTGGCCGCAGCTGCTCGACGCGATGCGCCGGGACAAGAAGGCGCGGGGCTCGCTCATGCGCTTCATCGTCCTCGAGGGCATCGGCCGCCCGACCGTCCTCGAGGGGCCCGACACGAGCCTCCTCCATACGGCGTACCAGGAGATCGGCGAGCAGTCGCCGACGACGACGCTGCTCTGAGCCCGCCGCTTGCTAGAATCTGTCCCCGGTGCGTCGGATCGGCGCTCGCAACTCCCAATGGTGAAGGAGACCATGTGGCAACGACCAACGACCTCAAGAACGGCATGGTGCTGTCGATCGACAGCCAGCTGTGGCAGGTGCTCGAGTTCCAGCACGTCAAGCCGGGCAAGGGCCCCGCGTTCGTGCGGACGAAGATGAAGAACGTCCTCAGCGGGAAGATCATCGACAAGACCTTCAACGCCGGCACCAAGGTGGAGACCGCGACCGTCGACCGCCGCGACATGGAGTACCTCTACCACGACGGCACCGACTACGTGTTCATGGACTCGAAGGACTACGACCAGGTCTCGATCGATCCTGCGCTCGTCGGCGACGCCGCGAACTTCATGCTCGAGAACCAGAAGCTCCAGATCGCGTTCCACGACGGCACCCCGCTCTACGTCGAGCTGCCCGCGAGCGTCGAGCTCACCATCGCCCGCACCGAGCCCGGTCTCCAGGGGGACCGCTCGACCGGCGGCTCGAAGCCCGCGACCCTCGAGACCGGCTACGAGATCCAGGTGCCGCTGTTCCTCGAGGAGGGCGTCAAGGTCAAGGTCGACACCCGCTCCGGCGACTACCTCGGCCGCGTCAAGGAGTGAGTGCCCGCACGCGCGCCCGGCGGCGCGCTCTCGAGCTCCTCTTCGAGGCCGAGCAGCGCGAGCTGCCGGTCGCGGAGGTCGTTCGCATGCGCTCGAACGATCCGGACTACCCGATGAAGCCCTACGCCGTCGAGATCGTCGACGGCGTGGTCGCCCACCGGGACGAGATCGATGAGCTCGTCGAGACATACTCCCGCGGCTGGTCGCTCGAGCGGATGCCCGCCGTCGACCGGGCGCTGCTGCGGATCGCGGTGTGGGAGATGCTCTTCAACGACGAGGTCGACGACCCCGTCGCGATCAGCGAGGTCGTCGACCTCGCGCGGACGTTCTCCACCGACGACTCCCCGAAGTTCGTCAACGGGGTCCTCGACCGGATCCGCTCGGTCAAGCCGACACTCGGCTGAGCCAGCCCGTGAGCGCCCGGGTGAGGGCCTCCGGCTGCTCCTGCGCGACCCAGTGGCCGGCGTCGACGATCTCCTCGGTGAGATCGTCGCACGCCGCGCGCATCGGCTCGGCCGCGGTCGTCGTCAGCGTCGCGCACACCGCGTCCCAGCGCGCGTGGACGAACAGCGCGGGAACGGTGATCCGCCCGCCGGTCGGAGCGGCGGCGGCATAGGCCTCGTTCGCGCGGTTGTTGCGGTACCACGCGTTCGCGGCGGTGAAACCGGTGCGCTCGAGGGATTCCACGAGGGCCGCGAACTCCTCGGCGTCGAGCACCCGCGGGTCCGGCTCGCGGCGCGGCGGCCCGTCGGGGAACCAGCCGCCCCGGGCCTGCACGCTCGCGTTCGGCACCGGGCGCTCGAGGGCGCGCGGGCTGCCCGCCCGCATGATCGAGGCGAGGAGTCCGGGGACGTCGCGGTCGAACTCCGCCGCGAGCGCCTCGGGTATCCGGGCGTGTGCGACGAGATAGTCCCACTGCCCCAAGGGGTACTCCGCGGCCGGGTAGAGCCGGCGGTCGACGTGGTCGGCGAGCGAGGTGCCCGGCGGCACGTGCGGCACGCACACCCCGGCAACCCCGGCGAGCCGCTCCGGGTGATGGGTCGCGAGGTTCCAGGCGACGGGGGCGCCGTAGTCGTGGCCGACGACGAATGCCGGCCGCTGTGCCCCGTCAGTGACATGGTCGAGGAGCTCGATCATGTCCGCCACCGCCTCCTCGATCCGGTAGTCGGAGGGGTCCGGGTGGACGGTGGAACCCCCGTAGCCGCGCATGTCCGGCGCGATGACCCGGAAGCCCGCGGCGGCCAGCGGCTCCATCACCCGGATCCAGCTCCGTGCGTGCTCCGGCCAGCCGTGGACGAGCAGCACGACCGGGTCCGCGCTGCTTCCCGCCGCGAGGTAGGCCGTCGTGTGCCGGTCGGTGGTGTGCCGGTGGGCGGTGATGCCGGACGCGTCCATCGTGAGCTCCTTCGCCGTCGATGCGCCCAGCATAACCGGACTTGAGCCAGGTCACACGGGTCCGCGAAGCGGTGCGCGCAGCGGAGCGAGTATGCTGGACCGCGGACACCATCCCTCCTTTAACGACCGTCCCGTGAGGCGGAGAAGGGGAACCCGTGAAGAACCGCACCGTGCTCGACGCGGACGAGATCTCCCGGGCGATCACGCGCATCGCCCACGAGGTCCTCGAGAGCAACAAGGGAGCCCGCGACCTCGTCGTCCTCGGCATCCCGTCCCGCGGCGTCCCGCTCGCCGAGCGCCTCGCCGCCCGCATCGCCGACATCGAACCCGGCACCGACGCCCGCGCGATCAGCGGCAGCCTCGACATCACGATGTACCGCGACGACCTGCGCACCACCCGGCTCCGCTCGCCGGCCCCCACCCGCATCCCGCCGGCCGGCATCGACGGCCGGACCGTCGTCCTCGTCGACGACGTCCTGTTCTCCGGGCGCACCATCCGCGCCGCCCTCGACGCGCTCGCCGACATCGGCCGACCGGCCGCCGTGCGGCTCGCCGTGCTCGTCGACCGCGGCCACCGGAGCCTGCCGATCCGCGCCGACCACGTCGGCAAGAACCTCCCGACCGCCGTCGACGAGCGCGTCTCCGTCACGGTCGCGGAGATCGACGGCACCGACGCGGTGACGATCTCGTCGTCCGAGGAGGCCTGATGCGCCACCTGCTCTCCACCGCCGAGCTCGCCCACGCCGAGGCGGCCGACCTGCTCGACGTCGCCGAGGAGATGACCCAGGTCGCCGAGCGCGAGATCAAGAAGCTCCCGGCGCTCCGCGGCCGCACGGTCGTCAACCTCTTCTTCGAGGACTCGACCCGCACCCGGCTGTCCTTCGAGGCCGCCGCCAAGCGGCTCTCCGCGGACGTCATCAACTTCTCCGCCAAGGGTTCGAGCGTGTCGAAGGGCGAGAGCCTGCAGGACACCATCCAGACGCTGTCGGCGATGGGCGCCGACGCGGTCGTCGTGCGCCACGGCGGCTCCGGCACCCCGCAGCGGATGGCGACCTCGGGCTGGATCAACGTGCCGATCCTCAACGCCGGCGACGGCACGCACGAGCACCCCACGCAGGCGCTCCTCGACGCGTTCACGCTGCGCCGCGTGCTCGCCGGGGCGCCGGCCTCGGGTGCGGCGGAGGGGGCGCGCGGACGCGACCTCGCCGGAGCCACGGTCGCCGTGGTCGGCGACGTCCTCCATTCGCGGGTCGCCCGCTCGAACGTCCACCTGCTCACCACGCTCGGGGCCCGCGTCGTCCTCATCGGCCCGCCCACGCTCATGCCCTGGGGCGTCGACGCGTGGCCGGCCGAGGTGTTCTACGACTTCGACGAGGCGCTCGCCGCGCACCGCTTCGACGCGGTGATGATGCTGCGCGTCCAGCTCGAGCGGATGCACCAGTCGTTCTTCCCCAACCCCCGCGAATACACGCGGCTCTGGGGCCTCACCGAGCAGCGCTGGCGCGCGCTGCCCGAGCACACCGCGATCATGCACCCGGGCCCGATGAACCGGGGCTTCGAGATCAGCGCCGCCGCCGCGGACTCGCCGCGCGCCGTCATCCTCGACCAGGTCGAGAACGGCGTCGCGGTGCGGATGGCGGCCCTCTACCGACTCCTCATCGGCACCGATTCGGAAGGACGACCATGACCGCGTACCTCATCCAGGGCGCCTCGGTCCAGGGCACCGGGACGCGCGACATCGCGATCGAGAACGGACGCTTCGTCGACGCGGTGACCGATCCGGACGTCGTCGTCGACGCCGCGGGGCTCGTCGCGCTGCCGGGCCTCGTCGACCTCCACACCCACCTCCGCGAGCCCGGGCGGGAGGACGCGGAGACCGTCCTCACCGGCTCGCAGTCCGCCGCCCGCGGCGGGTACACCGCCGTCCACGCGATGGCGAACACCGCGCCCGTCGCCGACACCGCCGGCGTCGTCGAGCAGGTGTGGAACCTCGGCCGGGAGGCCGGGTGGACCGAGGTCGTGCCGATCGGCGCGGTGACCATCGGCCAGCAGGGCACGCAGCTTGCCGAGCTCGGGGCGATGGCCCGCAGCGCCGCGGGCGTGCGGATCTTCTCCGACGACGGCCTGTGCGTCGCCGACCCGCTCCTCATGCGCCGTGCGCTCGAGTACGTCAAGACCTTCGACGGGATCATCGCCCAGCACTCGCAGGAGCCCCGGCTCACCGAGGGTGCGCAGATGAACGAGGGCACGGTGTCCGCCGAGCTCGGCCTGCCGGGGTGGCCGGCCGTCGCCGAGGAGGCGATCATCGCCCGCGACATCCTGCTCGCCGAGCACGTCGGCTCCCGCCTCCACGTGTGCCACCTGTCGACCGCCGGCAGCGTCGAGCTCGTGCGCTGGGCGAAGTCGCGCGGCGTGCAGGTGACCGCCGAGGTCACCCCGCACCACCTCATGCTCACCGACGAGCTCGTCCGCACCTACGACCCGCTCTACAAGGTCAATCCGCCGCTGCGCACGCAGGCCGACGTCGACGCGGTGCGCGCCGGGCTCGCCGACGGCACGATCGACGTCGTCGGCACCGACCACGCCCCCCACACCTCCGAGCACAAGTGCTGCGAGTGGACGGCGGCGGCGATGGGCATGGTCGGGATGGAGACCGCGCTCGCGATCGTCGTGGAGGCGATGCGCGACCACGACTTCGACTTCTCCGACGTCGCCCGGGTGATGAGCACCCGGCCCGCGGAGATCTCCGGGCTCGACGAGCAGGGTCGGATCGAGACCGGCCGGGGCGCCAACCTCGTCCTCGTCGATCCGAACGCGAGCGTGCGGATCGACCCGGCCGAGCACGCCACCCTCGGGCGCAACAACCCCTTCACCGGGTTCACCGTGTCGACCCGGATCGTCCACACCTTCCTCTACGGCCACCAGGTCGTCGCCGACTCCGCGCTCACCGCACCGCATCCCGTCTCCGGAGGCGGATCGTGGATCGGCTGATCCCCGCGCTCATCGTCGTCGGCGTCATCGTCGCCCTGTTCGCCCTCGTGGCGTGGGGCTGGACCGCGCGCCGCCGCGCCCAGACCGCGCAGTTCCCCGCTCCCGCCCGGCCCGTCGAGGGCATGCCCGTGCGCGGCGAGCCGGTCGCAGGGATGTACGTCGCGACGACGCTCGCCGACCAGCCGCTCGAGCGCGTCGCCGCCCACGGCCTCGGGCTGCGCACCTCAGCGTTCCTCGCGATCGCCGACGACGGCGTCATCATCGACCGCGACGGGGTCGACGACCTCCTCATCCCGGTGCACGACATCAGCGGGGTGAGCACCGCGAGCGGGATGATCGGGAAGTTCGTCGAGAAGGACGGCCTCATCGTCATCTCGTGGCGCCTCGGCGACACCGCGGTCGACACCGGATTCCGCACCCGCGCGGCCGCCGACCGCACCCCCACCATCGACCACATCCGCCAGCTCATCGGGGAGAACTCGTGAACCTGCTGTCCACCACACCCGCCGTCCTCGTGCTCGAAGACGGCCGCACGCTCACCGGCCGGGCCTACGGGGCCGTCGGCGAGACGATCGGCGAGGCGGTGTTCGTCACCGGCATGACCGGCTACCAGGAGACGCTCACGGACCCCTCCTACCACCGGCAGGTCGTCATCCAGACCGCCCCGCACATCGGCAACACCGGGGTCAACGACGCCGACGACGAGTCGCTGCGCTACTGGGTCGCCGGCTACGTCGTGCGCGACGCCGCCCGGATTTCCTCGAACTGGCGGGCCACCGAGGACCTCGAGGCGCGCCTGGAGCGGCTCGGCATCGTCGGCATCTCCGGCGTCGACACCCGCGCCCTCACCCTCCACCTGCGCGAGCGCGGGGCGATGCGGGTGGGGATCTTCTCCGGCGCGGCCGCGGAGCGGCCGGAGTCCGAGCTGCTCGCCGCCGTCACCGCCGCTCCCCGGATGACCGGGGCGGAGCTCGCCGGAGAGGTCTCGCGCGAGGACGAGCACGTCGTCGAGGCGGTGGGGGAGAAGCGCTTCACCGTCGTCGCCTACGACCTCGGGATCAAGTCCGAGACCCCCGCGCAGCTCGCCTCCCGGGGGATCGAGGTCCACGTCGTCCCGGCCTCGACCCCGTACGAGCGGATCGCCGAGATCGGCGTCGACGGCGTGTTCTTCTCCAACGGCCCCGGCGACCCGGCGACGGCCGACCACCAGGTCGACGTGCTCCGCCGGCTGCTCGCCGCGCGCACCCCGGTGTTCGGCATCTGCTTCGGCAATCAGCTCCTCGGCCGCGCGCTCGGCTTCGACACGTACAAGCTCAAGTTCGGCCACCGCGGGATGAACCAGCCGGTGCTCGACCGCTCGACCGGCCGGGTGGAGATCACCGCCCAGAACCACGGCTTCGCCGTCGACGCCCCCCTCGAGGGCGCCGTCACGGCCCCGGCCGACCCGGAGTTCGGCCGCGTCGAGGTCAGCCACGTGTGCCTCAACGACGACGTCGTCGAGGGCCTCCGGTGCCTCGACGTGCCGGCCTTCTCGGTGCAGTTCCACCCGGAGTCCGCCGCCGGCCCCCACGACTCCCGCGGCCTGTTCGACCGCTTCGTCGACCTCATGACCGAATCCCGCGCAGCCGCGCTCTAAGGAGAACCCGAAGTGCCCATCAGAGAAGACCTGTCGTCCGTTCTCGTCATCGGCTCCGGCCCCATCGTCATCGGGCAGGCCTGCGAGTTCGACTACTCCGGGACCCAGGCGTGCCGCGTGCTCAAGCAGGAGGGCCTGCGGGTCATCCTCGTCAACTCCAACCCGGCGACGATCATGACCGATCCGGAGATCGCCGACGCGACCTACGTCGAGCCGATCGACCCGGGGGTCATCGAGACGATCATCGCGAAGGAGAAGCCGGACGCGATCCTGCCCACTCTCGGCGGGCAGACCGCGCTCAACGCCGCGATCAACCTCCACGAGGCCGGGATCCTCGAGAAGTACGGCGTCGAGCTCATCGGCGCCGACGTCGCCGCGATCCAGCGCGGCGAGGACCGCCAGCAGTTCAAGGAGGTCGTCCAGCGATGCGGCGCCGACGTCGCGCGCTCGGTCATCGCCCACACCATGGACGAGTGCCTCGCCGCCGCCGACGAGCTCGGCTACCCGATGGTCGTGCGCCCCTCGTTCACCATGGGCGGCCTGGGCTCCGGCATGGCCTACGACGAGACCGATCTCCGGCGCATCGCCGGCGACGGGCTGAGCGACTCGCTCACCCACGAGGTGCTCCTCGAGGAGAGCATCCTCGGGTGGAAGGAGTACGAGCTCGAGCTCATGCGCGACCGCAACGACAACGTCGTGGTCATCTGCTCGATCGAGAACGTCGACCCGGTGGGCGTCCACACCGGCGACTCGATCACCGTCGCGCCGTCGATGACGCTCACCGACGTCGAGTACCAGAAGCTCCGCGACATCGGGATCGACGTCATCCGCGAGGTCGGCGTCGACACCGGCGGCTGCAACATCCAGTACGCGATCGACCCCGACACCGGGCGCATCGTCGTCATCGAGATGAACCCGCGGGTCTCGCGCTCCTCGGCGCTCGCCTCGAAGGCGACCGGCTTCCCGATCGCCAAGATCGCCGCGAAGCTCGCGGTGGGCTACACGCTCGACGAGATCCCCAACGACATCACCGAGGTCACCCCGGCCTCGTTCGAGCCGGCGCTCGACTACGTCGTCGTCAAGATCCCGCGCTTCGCGTTCGAGAAGTTCCCCGCCGCGGATCCCACGCTCACCACGACGATGAAGTCCGTCGGCGAGGCCATGGCGCTCGGCCGGAACTTCACCACCGCGCTCCAGAAGGCCATGCGGTCGCTCGAGCAGAAGGGCTCGGCCTTCGACTTCGCCGAGCGCTACGACCTCGCCGATCCGGAGGTCCGCAGCGAGGTCGTCGCCGCGCTCGGGCACCCGACGAGCGAGCGGCTGCACACCGTGCAGAGGGCGCTGCTCTCGGGGATGACCGTGGACGAGGTCCACGAGGCGTGCGACATCGATCCGTGGTTCCTCGACCAGATCGCGCTCATCAACGAGGTCGCCGAGGTCATCGCCGACGCTCCCGAGCTCTCCCGCGAGGTCATCCGGCTCGCCAAGGACCACGGCTTCTCCGATGCGCAGATCGGGCGGCTGCGCCACCTCGACGAGCAGGTCGTCACCGGCGTGCGCCACGCGCTGGGCCTGCGCCCGGTGTTCAAGACCGTGGACACGTGCGCCGGCGAGTTCGCCGCCCGCACCCCGTACCACTACTCGAGCTACGACCTCGAGACCGAGGTCATGCCGCGCGAGCGCGAGGCCGTCATCATCCTCGGCTCCGGTCCCAACCGGATCGGGCAGGGAATCGAGTTCGACTACTCGTGCGTCCACGCGACGATGGCGCTGTCCGAGGCCGGGTACGAGACCGTCATGGTCAACTGCAACCCGGAGACGGTGTCGACCGACTACGACACCGCCGACCGCCTGTACTTCGAGCCGCTGACCTTCGAGGACGTCATGGAGGTCTACCACGCGGAGCTCGCCGCCGGGCCCGTGGCCGGCGTCGTGTGCACGCTCGGCGGCCAGACCCCGCTCGGCCTCGCCGACCGCCTCAAGCAGGCCGGGGTGCCGGTCCTCGGCACCCAGCCCGAGGCGATCGACCTCGCCGAGGACCGCGGCGAGTTCGGCCAGGTGCTCGCCGAGGCGGGACTCATCGCGCCCAAGCACGGCACCGCGACGACCTACGACGAGGCGCAGCGGATCGCGACCGAGATCGGGTACCCGGTGCTCGTCCGCCCGTCCTATGTGCTCGGCGGCCGCGGCATGCAGATCGTCTACGACACCGAGCAGCTCTTCGGCTACATGGAGACCGCGACCGAGGTCTCGATCGACCGCCCCGTGCTCGTCGACCGGTTCCTCGAGGACGCCGTGGAGATCGACGTCGACGCGCTGTACGACGGCACGGAGACGTACATCGGCGGGATCATGGAGCACATCGAGGAGGCCGGCATCCATTCCGGCGACTCGGCGTGCGTGCTCCCCTCGATCACCCTCGGCGAGGACGTCCTCGAGCGGGTCCGCGAGGCCACCGCCGCGATCGCCCGCGGCACCGGCGTGCGCGGGCTGCTCAACATCCAGTTCGCGATCGCCGCGGACGTCCTCCACGTCATCGAGGCCAATCCGCGCGCCTCGCGCACGGTGCCGTTCGTGTCGAAGGCCACCGGCCACCCGCTCGCCAAGGCCGCCGCGCTCATCGCGGTCGGCCGGTCGATCGAGAGCCTGCGCGGGACCGTGCTCGCGGAGTCCGGGGACGGCTCGCGGCTCGGACTCGACCACCCGATCGCGGTCAAGGAGGCCGTGCTCCCGTTCCGCCGGTTCCGCACCGTCGACGGGGCGATCGTCGACTCGATCCTCGGCCCGGAGATGCGCTCGACCGGCGAGGTCATGGGCATCGACGTCACCTTCCCCGTCGCCTTCGCGAAGGCCGAGCTCGCGGCGGACTCCGGTCTGCCGACCGGGGGCACTGTCTTCGTCTCCGTGGCCGACCGCGAGAAGCGCGCGATCGTGCTGCCGGTCAAGCAGCTCGTCGATCTCGGCTTCACCGTCGTCGCGACCGGCGGCACCGCAGCGGTGCTTGCCCGCTACGGCATCGCCGCGACCCGGCTCCCGAAGTACTTCGAGGCGGCCGAGGGGGAGCGCACGATCCTCGACGACATCACCGAGCGCCGCATCGATCTCGTCATCAACGTCCCCTCGGGCCGCCAGGAGCGGGCCGACGGGTACGAGATCCGCGCGGCCGCCGTCGCCGCCTCGATCCCGCTCATGACGACGGTCGCGGAGTTCACCGCCGCGGTCACCGCGATCGAGTCGACCCAGCAGCGCGCCTTCGACGTCCGCTCGCTCCAGGACTGGGCATGAGGGACTTCGGCGTCGCCTGGCAGGAGGCGGTGCGCACTTCGCCGCTGTGCGTCGGGATCGACCCGCACGCCGGGGTGCTCGCCGACTGGGGGCTGCCCGACACCGCGGCCGGCGCGCGGGAGCTCTCGCTCGCCGTCGTCGAGGCCGCGGCCGGGCGGGTCGCGCTCGTCAAGCCGCAGTCGGCCTTCTACGAGCGCTTCGGCTCCGCCGGGGTCGCGGTCCTCGAGGAGGTCCTCGCCGCGGCCCGCGCGGCCGGTCTGCTCACCGTGCTCGACGTCAAGCGCGGCGACATCGGATCGACGATGGCCGGGTACGCCCAGGCCTACATGGATCCCGCCTCGCCGCTGTGCGCCGATGCGGTGACCCTCTCGCCGTACCTCGGCTTCGGGTCGCTCGCTCCCGCGCTCGAGGCCTCGCGCGCGTTCGGCACCGGGGTGTTCGTCCTCGCGCTCACATCGAACCCCGACGGCCCGCAGGTCCAGCACGCGATCACGGCGGCCGGGCGCCCGGTCGCCGCCGAGGTGCTCGACGGCATCGCGGAGTTCAACGCCGCGGTCGGCTCGCCGCGGGCCGGGGCGGTCATCGGCGCGACGATCGGCACCGCCCTCACCGACCTCGGGATCGATCCCGACGCCCTGCGCTGCCCGGTCCTCGCTCCGGGCTACGGCGCCCAGGGCGGCACCGCGGACGATCTCGTCGCGGTGTTCGGGGAGAGCTTCACCACGGGCCGGGTGCTCGTCAACGCCTCGCGCTCGGTGCTCGCCGCCGGGCCCGCGCACAGCGCCCTGGCCGGGGCGATGGACGAGATCACCCGTGTGCTCAGCGGCCGGATGCGTCTAGACTGAGGGGACTTCCCTCCTAGGAACAGTCTCGACGAGGAGTAGACGTGGCACTGGAACCATTGACGCCCGAACAGCGCGCGGCGGCCCTGGACAAGGCCTTCAAGGCACGGCAGGCCCGCGCGGAGGTCAAGGCCGATCTCAAGTCGGGCCGCACCTCGCTCGCGGCGGTGCTCGACCGCACCGGTGACGACGAGGCCCTGAGCAAGATGAAGGTCCACGATCTGCTCCGCTCGCTGCCCGGCGTCGGCGACCGCCGTGCGACCTCGCTCATGGAGGAGATCGGCATCGCCGCCTCGCGCCGCCTCAAGGGACTCGGCGTCCACCAGCGCGCTGCGCTGCTGGAGAAGTTCGGCACTCCGTGAACACACTCACCGTCCTCGCCGGGCCCACCGCGGTCGGCAAGGGAACCGTCAGCGCCTACATCCGCGAGCACTTCCCCCAGGTGTGGTTCTCGGTGTCCGCGACCACCCGTCCGGCCCGCCCCGGTGAGATCGACGGCGTGCACTACCTCTTCCGCACGGAGGAGGAGTTCGACGCGATGATCGACGCCGGCGAGCTGCTCGAGCACGCGACCGTCCACGGCCGCTACCGCTACGGCACCCCGGCCGGACCGGTCCGCGAGGCCCTCGACGCCGGGCACGCCCCGCTGCTCGAGATCGATCTCCAGGGCGCCCGCCAGGTCAAGGAGGCGCTGCCGGACGCGCGGTTCGTGTTCCTCGCCCCGCCGAGCTGGTCGGAGCTCGTCCGGCGGCTCATCGGCCGCGGCACGGAGAGCCCGGAGGAGCAGGCCCGCCGGCTCGAGACCGCGCAGGCGGAGCTCGCCGCGGAATCGGAGTTCGACCACACCGTGGTCAATCACGACGTTCGAACTGCCGCGCAAGACCTAGTAGGATTGATGGGGCTGTCGGTCGACGATCAGGTCGACCCCGCCGACGATCCCGTCGGCCAGGTCGGCAGCCCCGAGTCGAATGGAGTCTGAGTGTCCGGAGAACCCGAAGGTATCACCAACCCGCCGATCGACGAGCTGCTGGCGGTGACCGATTCGAAGTACGAGCTCGTCATCGAGGCCTCGCGCCGCGCCCGGCAGATCAACGCGTACTACGCGCAGCTCCAGGAGGGCCTGCTCGAGAACGTCGGTCCGCTGGTGACGCCCGAGCCCAATGAGAAGCCCCTCTCGATCGCCCTGCGCGAGATCAACGAGGGCAAGATCCTCATCCGCGAGCCCCGCGAGTCCGACTTCGCCCCGCCGGTCGTCGAGGACTTCGGCATGCCGGTCGAGGACCTCACCGAGCAGTGAGGATCGTCCTCGGCGTCGCCGGCGGCATCGCGGCCTACAAGGCCTGCCATGTCGTGCGCGAGCTCAGGGAGCGCGGTCATGCGGTGCGGGTCGTGCCCACCCGGGCGGCGCTCGAGTTCGTCGGCGCCGCGACCTGGGAGGCCCTGAGCGGTCAGCCCGTGGCGACCGGCGTCTTCACCCGCGTCGACGAGGTCGAGCACGTCCGCATCGGACAGGACGCCGACCTCGTCGTCATCGCACCGGCCACCGCCGACCTCCTCGCCCGGGTGCGCGCCGGGATCGCCGACGACCTCCTCACCGCCACCGTGCTCACCACCACTGCACCGGTCGTGGTCGCCCCGGCGATGCACACCGAGATGTGGTTCAACGCCGCCACCGTCGACAACGTCGCCGCTCTCCGGGCGCGCGGCGTCACCGTCATCGAGCCCGCGAGCGGCCGCCTCACCGGCGCCGACTCCGGACCCGGCCGACTGCCCGAGCCCGGCGACATCGTTGCCGCGGCGCTCGCGGTCCATGCGGAGCACGCGCGTGCCGGCGGCGACGCCTCCGGCGCGCTCGCCGGGCGCACCGTGCTCGTGTCCGCTGGGGGCACCCGCGAGCCCCTCGATCCCGTCCGCTTCCTCGGCAACCGCTCCTCGGGCAAGCAGGGCGTCGCGCTGGCCGCCGCGGCCGCTCAGGCCGGAGCGCAAGTCCGCCTCGTCGCCGCGAACGTCTCCGCGGACATCCTCGCCGGGCTGCCCGCGGGGGTCGACGTCGAGCACGTCGAGACCACCGCCGAGCTCGAGGCCGCCTGCCGCGCCGCCCAGCCGACGGCCGATGTCGTCATCATGTGCGCCGCGGTGTCGGACTACCGTCCGGCGGAGGTCGCCGCGCACAAGATGAAGAAGTCCCGTGATGCCGGGATGCGGCTCGAGCTCGTCCAGAACCCCGACATCCTCCGCGGACTCGTCGACTCGCGCACTCCCGGCCAGCTCATCGTCGGCTTCGCCGCCGAGACCGGCTCCCCGGACGCCGGGATCGAGGAGCTCGCCCGCGCCAAGCTGCTCCGCAAGGGGTGCGACCTCCTCGTCCTCAACGACGTGTCCGCGGGGCAGGCGTTCGGGACCGAGACGAACACCGTCGTGCTCTTCCACCGCGACGGGGACTCGGTCACCGAGGTCGCCCGCGCCTCGGGCACCAAGGCCGAGGTGTCACGGGACGTCATCGCGGGGCTCGTGTCCGTACTCTCTCGTTAGGATGGCACCGTGACTTCTTCGACCCTGCGCCAGTTCACCTCCGAATCCGTGACCGAGGGCCATCCCGACAAGATCTGCGACCAGATCAGCGATGCGGTCCTCGACTCCCTGCTGTCCCAGGACCCGCAGGCGCGCGTCGCGGTGGAGACCCTCGTCACCACCGGTCTCGTCCACGTCGCCGGCGAGGTGACGACGAGCGGCTACGCCGACGTCGCGAACATCGTCCGCCGGGTCATCACCGACATCGGCTACGACTCCTCGGACAAGGGGTTCGACGGCCACTCGTGCGGCGTCTCGGTGTCGATCGGCTCGCAGTCGGCGGACATCAGCTCCGGCGTGTCGACCTCGCTCGAGCACCGCTCGGGCACCCATAATCCCGCCGACGAGGGCTCGCTGCTCGGCGCGGGTGACCAGGGTCTGATGTTCGGCTACGCCGACAGCTCGACCGACGTCCTCATGCCGCTCCCGATCCACCTCGCCCACCGCCTGTCCGAGCGCCTCACCGAGGTCCGGAAGTCCGGCGAGCTCGACTACCTGCGGCCCGACGGCAAGACCCAGGTGACGATCGGCTACGACGGCGACACCCCGGTGAGCGTCAAGGCGATCGTCGTGTCCTCGCAGCATGACGCCGCGGTCGGTGCACGCCAGCTCGAGAGCGATCTGCGCGCGGCCGTCATCGACCCGGTGCTCGCCGAGCGCGGGCTCGACACGACCGGCACCGAATACTTCATCAATCCCGCCGGGCCGTTCGTCGTCGGCGGTCCGATGGGCGACGCCGGGCTCACCGGCCGCAAGATCATCGTCGACACCTACGGCGGCTTCTCCCGCCACGGCGGCGGCGCCTTCTCCGGCAAGGACCCCTCGAAGGTCGACCGCTCGGGCGCCTACGCGATGCGCTGGGTGGCGAAGAACGTCGTCGCCGCCGGCCTCGCCGAGCGCGCCGAGGTCCAGGTCGCCTACGCCATCGGCTCGAGCCGCCCGGTGGGCCTCTACGTCGAGACCTTCGGCACGGAGACCGTGGCCCCGGAGAAGATCGCCGCGGCCATCCGCACGGTGTTCGACCTCCGCCCGGCGAAGATCATCGAGGCGCTTGACCTGCGGCGCCCGATCTACTCCGCGACCGCGACCTACGGCCACTTCGGCCGCACCGAGGACACCTTCACCTGGGAGAGGACCGACCGGGCCGAGGCGCTGCGCCGCGAGGTGAGCTGATCTCCCGATGACCGGCGATCCGCACCCGCCCGGGCTGTTCGACGAGCTCCCCGCGACGAGCCCGGACGGCACCGGGGGAGTGCCGGGTGCCGGGGGAGCGGGCGGCGCCGCGGGAGAGCATGGTGCCGCGGGTGAATCCGGTGCCGGAGCGGGCCGCGGTGCCGGCCTCGAGCCGGAGCTCGGCGGCCCCCTGCGGGTGCGCGGCGGAATCACACCGGCGGAGCGCCTGCCCGTCGCCGCGGTGCTCGTCGAGACCCAGCTGCCGCACCTCGCGCGCCCCTTCGACTACGCCGTGCCCGCGCAGCTCGATGCCGCCGCGCAGCCCGGGGTGCGCGTGCGCGTGCGCTTCGCCGGCCGGCTGACCTCGGGCTTCGTCCTCGAGCGGCGCGAGGTCACCGAGCACGTCGGCGAACTCGCGGCACTCGAACGCGTGACCTCCCCGCTGCCCGTGCTCACCCCCGCGCTGCTCGCGCTGTGCCGCGCGATCGCGGACCGGTACGCCGGCACCCTGCCCGATGTGCTGCGCCTCGCGATCCCGCCGCGCCACGCCCGCGCCGAGAAGCGGGCCCTCGCGCGGCCCGCCCGGCTGCTCTCGGCACCCGCGCTGGTCCAGGTCGCCGGGGAGATCACCCCGCGCGCCGACGAGCCGCCCGCCTTCCACGCCTACCTCGCCGCGCTCGAGGCCTGGGTCGCGGATGCGAGTGCGGGTGCGGATGAGTCTGCTGATGGCGACGCGGGTGCGGGTGCGGATCTCAGTGCGGGTGCGGAGACGGGTGCGGATGAGCCTGTGGATTCAGGCACGAATGCGCATGGTGAGGTTGGCGGCGCTGGGGCGGATCCGGGTGTGGCCGCGGAGACGGGTGCCGGTGCGGACGAGGCAGCGCGCACGGGCGCGGTCACGGCCGCGGTTGCCGGTCCGGGAGAGGGCACGACTGCGGTTGCCCGTCCCGGCCAGGGTGCGGCTGCGGGTGCCGGCGCGGTGCGCGGCCCGCGCGCGGCGTGTGCGGTGCTGCCCGGCGAGGACCCCGGCACCGGCTGGATCCACCTCGGCCTGCGGGCCGCCGCCCCCGTCCTCGCTGCCGGGCGCAGCGTGCTGTGGCTCGTGCCCGACCACCGCGAGCTCGCCGCGCTCGAGGCGCGCCTCGGCGATCTCGCCCCGGTGACGGTCCGGCTCTCGGCGGACCAGGGTCAGGAGGAGCGCTGGGACGCGTGGGTGTCCGCGCTCACCGGGCGCGCGCGCCTCGTCATCGGCACCCGGGCCGCGGCCTTCGCGCCGCTGCCGGACCCGGGCCTCATCATCTGCTCCGACGACGCCGACGACTCCTACCTCGAGCAGCGCGCACCCTATCCGCACGCCCGCGAGGTGCTCCTCACCCGGGTGCAGCTCGAGGGTTCCGCGCTGCTCCTCCTCGACTACGGGCGGAGCACGGAGACCCAGCACCTCGTCGACTCCGGCTGGGTGGGGGACATCCTGGCCCCGCGCGAGCTCCGCCGGCAGGCCGCCCCGCTCGTGTTCGTCCCCGATCCCGACGGCGACCCGGGGTCCGCCGGCCGCCTCCCGCCGCGCGCCTTCGAGCTCGTCCGCGATGCGCTCGGCCGCTCGCGCCGGGCACCGGCCCCGCCGGGCGCGGTGCTCGTCCAGGTGCCGCGCGCGGGCTACCTGCCGGTCATCGCGTGCGCCCGCTGCCGGACGGTGACCCGCTGCCCGCAGTGCGAGTCGAAGCTCACCGCCGCCTCGATCCTCGGCCCCTTCGCCTGCCGGCAGTGCGGGTACCGGGCCGACTCGGTGACGTGCCGCGAATGCTCGGCGACCGCCGTGCGCTCGGTGGTGAGCGGGCTCGACAAGGTGTACGAGGAGCTTGGCCGGGCGTTCCCCGGGGCGCTCATCGTGCGCTCGGGCGGCGATCGGGTGCTCGCCCAGGTGGAGCCGGAGCCGAGCATCGTCGTCGCGACGACCGGCGCGGAGCCCTATGTCGAGGGCGGATACGCCTCGGTGCTGCTGCTCGACACCTTGTGGCCGGGGCCGGGCCTGCGCTCGACGGAGGAGGCGATCGCCCGGCGCCTGCGCGGTGCCTCGCTCGTGCGCTCGCGCGCGGCCGGCGGGCGGGTGCTGCTGCTCGACGAGGACGAGGCGGTGCAGCGCGTGGTGAGCCGGTTCGAGCCGATCCCGTGGGCGGCGGAGCAGTGCGCGGACCGGGCGGCGCTCGGACTGCCGCCGGCGGCGCGGACCGTGACGCTCACCGGCGGGCGCGAGGCCGTGGGCGAGGTCATCGCGGTCCTCCGCGAGACCGCCGAGGTGCGCGAGCTCATCGCCGAGGACGATCCCTGTGCGGTGGTGCTCGGCTTCGCGATCGCCGACGGCCGCGCGGTGACGACGCGCCTCGCCGCCGAGGTCGCCTCCCGCTCCATGCGCGGCGCCGAGATCGTCTCGGTCCGCGTCGACGACCCCGACGCGCTGTAGGCGATTCGCACCCGCGCTGGGTCCGAGACGTCGGCTTGTGGCGCCGGCTCGAGTTGCCATCTGGAGTCGCCAGCTCGAGGCGCGCGGCTCGAGTTGCCGGCAAAAGGATGCAGCTTGAGGCGTCTGGTCGAGGAGCCATCTCGAGGCGCCAGGTCCGGAGACTGACCGAATGCGCGCGCCGGTGCCGGTCGGCGGTGTCGGCCGGGTGACGCGTCGGGGAACCGTGAAGCCGAGGAACGATGCGCCGGGCCGGGGCGTCATCGGATCAGGGGAGTCGTCAGGGACTGTGTCCGGGGCGGCCGGAGCGTCGGCCGGCGGTCGGCCCGCGGTTTCGAGAAGCCGGGGAGCCGTGAGTCTTTTCTGGATGTCTCCGGTCATGGGGACTCGTGCGCAGGGTCGGGATGACGTGAAGCCGGGGGAGCCGTGAGCCGGGCGGGGGCGCCCTCGTAGCGGGGAGTCGTCCGGGGCTGTGTCCGGGGACCGATCCGGACAGTCGGATGCGGCAGGGGCCGACTGGGACTGTCGGAACGCACGGTCCGCAATCCGTATGGCGGATCTCTCCGCGGTTTCCACAATTGATGATGCAGACGAAAGAATATTCAAAGAAATATCGAACACCCTGTGGACAACACCGATTTCAGGCGTTTTCGAGTCATCCCGTGTCCGTGGGTCCCGATAGCCTGAAACCACTCGCACAGCACCCCCGAACCAGTCCCCAGCACACCAGAAACCAGGAACTCAGGACCCACGATCGGCGACCGAGGGAGGTGACCCCTGATGACCGCACCCACCATCCACCCCGACAGCAGCGACCCCCGCGACTCCGACCCCCGCGACTCCGACCCCCGCGACTCCACCGAGCACCCCTTCGGTGAGCGTCCCGCTCTCCTGCGGCTGCGGGACTCGGTGGCCTCCCATGATCGCGTCCCGCTCTCCTGCGGCTGCGGGACTCGGTGGCCTCCCATGATCGGGTGCTGCTCGCCCGGATGCAGCTCATCGCCGAGACCATCATCGAGGAATGCCTCGACCTCACCCCCGAACCCGACTGCACGACGTGGGCTGGATCGTCCGGGCCTTTCGCCTCCTCGACCCCGGAACCTCCCGTCGCGGACTCCGCAACCGGCAGCGCAGACTCCGCAGCCACCGGTCCTGCCGCGGGCTGTGCGGAGTGCGGGCGCGACCGCTACGGCCTGCCCGCCGACCGGTCACTCGCCCACTGGGTCCTCGAACGGATGACCGGGGAGCACCTCACCTGCCTCGCCGCGGTCCTCGACACCACCATCACGCGGGCCTACACCGCCGCCCGCGAAGCACTCATCGCGACCTTCAGCCTGCGTGCCTGCCACGACCGCGCCACCACCGGAATCCTGCGATACGAGCGCCTGCAGTACGCCGCGCGCCGCGCCCACCGACTCGGGGATGCGAAACTCGCCGCGCTCGATGCGGGGATCACCGCACTGCGCCCCGATCTGTCGTGGGAAGCCTATTGCCGGGCGGTCAACGAGCTCATCCGCATGCTCACCGATGACGAGGAGCAGGAGGAGCAGGTGCGGGAGAACCGGCGGGTCGATTTCTGGCGCAGCGATGCCCGGGAAGGCCGTCTCCTCCTCACCGGACCCCTCGAGCCCCTGCACGCCCTGCACCGCCGCCTCGAGGCCACCGCCCGCGCGATCCGGGCCGCCCATGCCTCGACGTTCGGTGAGCAGCTGCCGGCCGGGGCGCAGATCGCAGATGATCGCACCATCCCGCAGCTGATGTTCGACCTCCTCTCCGCCACCGCACCGAGCACCCACATCGCAATCACCACCCCGAACAATGACACCGGTGCCGACGACGACGGAGCTCAGGACACAGGCGCGTCCACCGCTGAGCGGAGTACCGCAGACCCGAATCCAGGACTCTTCCCCTTCCTCGGAGTCACCGGAGTCAGCCGCCCCGTCGACAGCTGTGATACCGGCAGCTCTGGTGCCGGCGCTGCAGGTGCAGGCACTCCTGCGGCCGGTGATCCATCCGTCGGCGACTCCGGGGCAGGTGGAGCGGATGCGGACGGTCGAGTGCGACGGCAGGTCAGGGTGACGTGTCCGTCGAACCAGGACTGGCTGCGCCGGCAGGCCACCGTCGTCATCACCGTCCCCTACCTCACCCTCACCGGACACGCCGAGCTGCCCGGCACCTGGTCCGACGGCACCCCGATCCCCGCCGACCTCGCCGCCAGACTCGCCGCCGGGTCGGAGAAATTCACCCGGATCCTCACCGACCCCACCACCGGCGCCGTCTGCCCCGAGATCGCGCAGTCCTACACGCTGCCGGTCGGGATGCGCACGACACTGAATCAGACCTGGGCGTGGTGCACCGCACCCGGATGCACACGGCGGGCCGAGACGAGCGAGGCCGACCACATCATCCCCTTCGACCACACCGCTCCTGCTCGGGGCGGGCGGACGGACTTCGACAACCTCCACCCC
This sequence comes from Brevibacterium ihuae, assembly GCF_900184225.1. NCBI lineage: Bacteria > Bacillati > Actinomycetota > Actinomycetes > Micrococcales > Brevibacteriaceae > Brevibacterium > Brevibacterium ihuae. The sequence continues at coordinate 297,453 of NZ_FXWZ01000002.1, forward strand.
CTGTGCAAACAGCACCACCAGATGAAGACCGAACGGACCCTGCGTCTGCACCGCACCACCGACGGGCTCATCTGCTGGCAGTTCGCCCACGGCATCACCCACACCACCACACCGGCTGACCGGCCCATCGATCGCGAGGCCGCCCGCATCACCCGCCGCCTCCTCGGCCTGACCGACCCCGACGACCACGACCCACCACCGAGCGCACCCGACGAAGCGCCACCCGACGACCCAAGCGCCGGACCGCCGGACGACGCCGATGCCGACCGCCCAGATCGTCCTGACGATGGGCCACCGCATGACTCTGATGACAACCCACCGGGTTTTCCCGACGGCGGGCTGCCGCGTAGTCCTGAAAGCGACGACCTACCGGGTATTCCCGATGGCGAGCTACCGCCAGACCGCAATGACGACGAGCCGCCGGACCTTCCCGATGGCGGACTACCGCGTGCCCCGGGTGACGGCCCTCCGGGTAGTCCGAGTACCGGTCGACTGCTCGACCCTGACTGCACCCCGCCAGGCACTCCGAGTGCCAGACGTCCACGCGTTCCGGACAGCCCGCCGCCTCTCACGTCGAGCGCCAGCCGACCGGGTGTGCCGGGCAGCGACCCGACGACCGGTGCCATCGTCGGCCCATCGGGCGACCCGTTCGGGAGCCCACCCGGCAGCGGACCGGACGCCGATGACCCGGACGGGAATGCTCCAGGCAGCCCTCGCACCTCCGCTGTCATCGATCCCTGGGAGTGCTGGGAAAAGATCCCCAGGCCGGAGCCCGATGGCACCGAGGGGGACGACCCCCGACCGGATTCCACCCGGCAGCACCCCGCCGCGTCCGTCGACAGCACAACTGCGAACAGGAGCAAGAGCGATCGCCTCGGGCACGTCGACATCGCGGTGGACCGCCCGGACGACCGCAGGAGCACCGGCACTGTGAACGCTGACCTCGGCTCCGGAGCAGCTGTCCTGGGTGTGCCTGTCTCCGGAGAGGCAGCCGCCGGAGGAGCAGCCACTGGACGATCGGACACCGCAGATCGGGCCGCTGGGGGATCGGCGATCAGAACGCCTGCAGCCAGGCCACTCGCAGGCGATGCCGACAACGGGTGTGCGGCCGAGGCCTCGACCGCACCTCCTGCCGACAGCAGCGACCCCTGGTGGCACGCTGATGACGACCCGCCGCCCTTCTGAAGCCCGCCTCCCGCCCGAGGTGTATCGGGCGCCGGCCGTACTCAGTGCCTGACCCCCCCTGGAACCGGAGCGCCGACGATGAAAGAATCCGAGTGCGGGCCTGCCCAGTGCGACTCCCGAGGTCCCGCACACGATTGCCGCTGTCGAAGCATGGGGGACCCGCCGACGCACGTGGGCCTGACGAAGCACGTCGATCCGTCGACGAACGTGGATCTGTCAACGCACGTGGACCGGTCGCGGCGCACGGGGAGGAGCCCTGCATGTCATCCGGCATCGATCTCGACTATCCGTTCTCCGGCCGCTGGCTCGTGCAGAACAGCCCGGCCGACCGGATTCCCAGTCATGGCACCCCTCGGTTCGCCACATCGCATGCGATCGATTTCGTGCCCGTCGGAGATGATGCGCGCACCGCGCCGATCACTCTCGGCGGACTCCTCCGACCGGAACCCCCGGAGCGGTTCCCGGGGTTCGGGCGGCCGATCCTCGCTCCGGTGGACGGCGTCGTGGTCGCGGTGCACGATCCGATTCGCGATCATCCGGCTCACCGCGGCCTGCCGTCGATCGGCTATGCACTCACCCAGCCGCGGCGCGTCGCGGCAGGGTGGACAGCACTCGCGGGGAACCACGTCTTCATCGACCACGACGGCATCGTCATCGCGCTCTGCCATCTGCAGCGGGGGAGCGCGGCGGTCCGGACAGGGCAGCACGTGCGTGCGGGCGACGTCCTCGGCCGGTGCGGCAACTCGGGCAACAGCACCGAACCCCATCTGCACATCCAGGCGATCGACGGCAGAGAGGTCGAGGATGCTCGGGCGGTGCCGATGACCTTCCGCGGCTCACTGCCCCGCAACGGTGAAGTCGTCGTCGTATCGCCGATGAACAGCAGCACGTGACGCAGTGCTGCACGTGACGCAGTGCTGCAGGTGACCCAGTGCCGCACATGATGCAGTGCCGACCGGACTGACGCGTTCCGGAGCGTCGGGGTGCTCACGCGTCCGAGCGGCCGGCCCGTGCCCCCTGCGCGGCGGTTGCCGCACGTGGGCTCGAACCGGTTCAGCCCAGGCGACGGTGGAGGGTGGTGCGGGCGAGCGCGAGCACCTCGGGGTCGTCGGTGAGGGTGTAGGCCGCGCTCGCGGCGAGGAACTGGCCGGTGACCTCGAAGACGAGGCCGCGGGGATCCTCCCCGGCCAGCCGCCCCTCGGCCTGCGATTCCATGACGAGCCGGGCGAGCCGGGCGGAGAGCTCGCGCTGGAACCGGGACAGCCGGTCGCGCACGGGACCGGGCCGCGGTCCCATCTCCATCACGGCGGCGGAGAAGAAGCACCCGCCGGAGAACACCCGGTCGTCGAGGTGGTCGAGGTAG